>JBOHYH010000345.1:0-6013 GCA_050737775.1 Arenimonas sp. | reverse complement strand
ACCCTGCACGGTATGCGTGGCATGTGCGGCCTCCTTCGCTTTTGCATCCTGTAATTGTTTCCAGCGTTTCTCGGTATCGAAATACTTTGTATCGACCCGTTCGATATCTTTCTGGGTGTCGGCAAATTTTTCGGCACCTTCGCCGGACAGCATCACGTGCTCGGATTTTTCCATCACGTTGCGCGCCAATAAAATCGGATTTTTGATCGTCGTGACACCGGCAACCGCGCCGGCACGTCGCGTATGTCCTTCCATCACCGAAGCATCCAGTTCGTGGCCGCCTTCGGCATTAAAAACCGAGCCCTTGCCAGCGTTAAACCAGGGCGAATCTTCCAGTACGATGATCGAAGCGGCAACCGCGTCGAGTGCGTTGCCACCCTTACTCAATATTTCGTAACCGGCATCCAATGCCTTGTCCAGATCGGCCTGCATTAATTTGGCATCGGCATCGGGAATCGAGTCCCGACTGACAACACCTGCACCACCGTGAATGACAAGGGCGAATTTTTTATTTTGCGTATGGGTTTGCATAGAGTTTTCTTTGTGACTTGTTTTCGTGTTTTCAGCGGCAAGCGAAACAGTGCTGAGAGCACAAGCGAGAATGGCGATGGCGAGAAAGGTTAATCGGTGCATGGCAGGCTCCGTCGAGGCTGCCAGCATAACGGCTCGGGCGCTTCAGTCCAAGTGAAATACTTCAGGATGCATGGTGGTTCACAATGGCTTTGGGAAACTCGATGCTGGCCCGAGTGCCGACGCCCAGCCGACTTTCCAGCTTTACCGGCCAATGATAACGGTCTGACAAACGCCGCACGATTGACAGACCAACACCCTGGCCTTCCTTGCTGTGATTGCTGCCACGAAAGAAGGTGTCATACACCTTGTCCAAATCTTCCTTTGCCATGCCGACACCGGTATCGACAACGGTAATGCGTCCCAGCTCGATGATGACGCGAATACTGCCTGCGTCGGTGTAATTGCAGGCATTACGCAACAGATTGCTGAACATGACACTTAGCACACGCGATGGCGCAAAAAGATCAAAGTCCTGAACCACATCGACCAGCAACTCGACCGGTTTGTCGCGCAGCAATACTTGTGCCTTGTCGACTTCATCGGCGATAACTTCGGCTACCGAGAATTCTTCGTCCGGCAAACCGGTATCGCCTTCGCGGGCAAGTATCAGGAAACTTTCGATCAGGGCTTCCATGTCACGGCCAGCCTGCTTGATCCGGGTCAGCGATTTTTTCGATGAGGCCGACATGCCTTCGTCACCGCACATCATGTCACCGGCCACTCTTATCACCGTCAATGGTGTGCGCAATTCGTGTGAAGCATCACGAGTGAAATTTCGTTCGCGTTCGACAAAATTATTGATGCGCGATGCATAATCGTGCAGCGACGAAGCTAGTGTAAACGTCTCACCTTCGACATCACTCGGCAAATTTTCCGGCTTGATGGAATTGGTATCGGGATTTTTCGGATCCCATAAACGCACTTGGTTTGCCAGCCAAATCACTGGCGACACCGCACGCTTGGATGCACGATAAGTACTGAAAGCAATCAAATAAACTACCGCGAGCACCAGCGCCAGCGGCACCATGCCGAACCAGAATGCCAGGGCATCGACCTGCTCCTGTTTGAATTGCAGGAAGAGATGGCGATCATCTCTTTGCTCCACCAAAATCAAGGCACCGCCCTTTGCCTGCGGCAAGCTATGAAACCCAAGCGAAAGCCCACGCATGGTTTCAGGCAGTACCGATTCGGAATCATCCTTGAATAGCAGATACCCTTTCATATTATAGGTGTCTGGTGCAGAGGCATTTTTATTGGCTTGCAGAATTTCCCAGTAATGTTCTGCTTCCTGCTCCAGCGCTTGGCGAATCAGGACATGCTTGAGAATAATCGAAGCGCCATAAACGCCGAGTACCGCCGCAAAGCCGATCACTGCTGCTTGCAATATGAAAGCTGTCCAGATTTTTCTACGCAGGCCGGCGTTCGACGATAATTTAGTCATGTTGTGGCGAGCGTTCTCTGACGTAATTTTATGCGGTCGGTGCCGTTTCTAAGTCGGCAATGCGGTAACCAGCCGTCTGGACAGTATGCAGCAACTGCTTATCGAACGGACGATCCACGCATTTACGCAAATTATAAAGATGACTGCGCAAGGTGTCGGAGTCCGGCAAGCCATCGCCCCAGATTTCGCGTTCGATATCACGACGTGTTACCACACGCGGCGATTCACGCATCAAGATGGTAAGCAAGCGCAAACCAATGGGCGAAAGAAAGATTTCCTGGCTGCCGCGTGTCACCCGCAGGCTGGCGGTATCGAGCACCAAATCGGCGATCTTCAAAACTTCTGCACTTACCTGGCGGCGATCACGACGAATCAGTGCACGCACACGTGCTTCGAGTTCCTGGATGGCGAATGGCTTGACCAGATAATCATCCGCACCGGCTTCAAGACCAGTTACTTTGTCATTCAAGGTATCTCGGGCCGTGAGCATTAGCACCGGCGTTGATTTCTTTGCCTCGTTGCGAAGACGACGGCATAAATCCGTGCCATCCAAACGCGGCAACATCAAGTCCAGCACGATGACGTCGTAACTATTGTCGACCGCCAAACGGTAGCCATCCAATCCATCACTGGCGTAATCCACACCAAAACCCTTGGATTCCAGATACTCGCCTACCATTTCCGACAAATTACGGTTGTCTTCGACCAATAAAATCAGTCCCGAAGGATCATCGCGGCGCATAAGTTTCTCCAAAGGTTTCTTATGGCGGACATTAGACGGGAAGCCAGGTTTAGTAAACGTGAAGACGAAACTGAGCGGATTTTCGGCATAGGGTGTGCTTTAGCGCACCATATCGCATGTATTCTACGAAGCCCGTAAACCAAGCCAATTGCGATTACTTAGCTTTTCATCAAACCCTATAGCACTGCATTGGTGCGCCGAGACGCAAAAAAGGGGGCAGAGTGGTTTAACCGGCCGCTGGGCGGCCCACTCTGCCCCCTTTTCTAGACGGTCAGTAGACGGTCAGGGACACCCACCATATCAACATCTCCTGACAGCTACATAAGGAAAATCCTACAGTTTCTTATCCGCTGCCATCGCAAACTATTGGTATGACACAACCGCGCTCCCAACTCATGCCTCTCAACGCGCCAAGCTCGTACCATTGCGTTCAACGCTGTGTGCGTCGTGCTTTTTTGTGCGGTGTTGATCATTACACCCACCAAAGCTTTGAGCACCGTAAGCTTTGGGTGGAAGACCGCCTGCATCTAGTCGCGGAATGCTTCGCGGTTGCCATTCATGCCTATGCAGTCATGAGCAATCACTTGCATGTCGTATTACAGTTAGATCCCGTTGCCACAGATACATGGCCGGAAGAAGAAGTGGCAGCCCGCTGGGTGCGTTTGTTTCCACCGCGAGAAGCCAGCGATCAAGCACGTTCCTTCAAACAACAGGCGCTTATTGCCAACCCCCATCGCATGCAGCTTATTCGCGATCGCTTGGGTAATCTTTCTTGGCTAATGAAATGCCTCGCCGAGCCCATTGCTCGCAAGGCCAATGATGAAGACCATTGCAAAGGCCGGTTCTGGGAAGGACGATTTAAATCGCAATTATTGTGCGACGACAAAGCTGTGTTAGCCGCAATGGCGTATGTCGATCTCAACCCCATTCGAGCAGGGATGACAAAACGCTTGGATCATTCACTGCACACCAGCATCGCCGAACGATTAAAAACCCTGAAGCAGACGCCTGCTTTGTTGCAACAAAAAATGGCGCCGGTGGCAGGTACTTTAATCGCTTTTCTTCCGATACGACTGGAAGATTATATTGAGCTGGTGCAATGGACGGGGAAACAAGTCAGGCCCGACAAGCGTGGCGCAATTCCCGCTGCAATGCCCAGTGTATTGAAACAATACGAAAGCAAGCCAGAACTCTGGGTCACGCGCGTCAGAGGGATTGGCTCGGGCTATTGGCGTGTAGTGGGTGAAGCACAGGATTTGATCACACTTGCCGAGCAACTAAATCAGCGCTGGTTGAAGGGCATTGGCACGGCATTACGGTTACAAAAACAACGCTAAGTCACTGCCAATAATTGATTGGCCCGAAAGGGAGAAAGGCGTGTGCGCGATTGTTTTTGACAACCCAGCATCAAGGAAAAAAGCATCGCGATAAGGCGATGCTTTTAGGCGAAGACGATGGACAACCAAGGCAAGTCTGCAATGAAAAACTCGGAGAGCCAATTGGAATCTAGGTTGTCCTTGCTTTTGTATTTTTTAAAAAAAGACCATCACAAACCACTCCATATCCGCCGACGAAAACGAAGCCCCGCAAGAGCGGGGCTTCGTGTTGTGTTTATTTTTTGCGTGCCGAGAATTTTACAGAACGTGGCGTGTAGGAAAATTCCACATCCGCTGTCAGCCGATGTGGATTGGGTGGGTGTCCCGGAGTTTTTTTATTTTTTGCGTGCCAAGAATTTTGCAGCAGGTGGCGGGGTGGAAAATTCCACATTCGCTGTCAGGCGATGTGGATTAGGTGGGTGTCCCGGAGTTTTTTCAAGAATTCTGCTCTTTTTGCCGACGGCCTCTCATGCCTTTCGGAAAAGAAAGCACCAATGCAACAAAGTCGATTATAAAAATAATCAAAAATATTGAGAATTTAACCGGCTCTTCAGACACCGTGCCAGTTTCACGAAAAACTACTGTGCCGTGCGATATGGTGTATGACTTCGCATTTTCTGGCAGATTCTGATAAGTGATGTTTGCTTCATTTTTTATTTGACTGATCGGTCTAGCAGCAACCCACGGCATTAAAATAAAAAAAAGTATCATCAGCACAGAAGCTAAAATTACTTGCGTCAATGGCTTTATAAATTTCATACAATCACTCTAATAATTTATTGTAATGGAAGGTAGTAACACCAAGTAACTTTTGCTCCGCCACCTAATCCAGGGCCAAAGCCTCCTTCATTTACACCTGAAAGCCCGTAGGGCAGCCCAAGATTGTTCCAGGTATCTTCCAATCGGATTCATTAAATCCAAGATCAAAGCCACCGGAGACAAGGCCTGCTGTGTAACCGAGTTCAGCAAAATATCCTTCATAAGTTTTGCTATTACATTTTTTCCCATTCATGTTTCCTACCATGCCAACTGTAGCGCCAGCACCAGCAGCGCCGCCAATACAAACTTTCTGATATCGGAATGTTTGTTTTTTTCCGCATTCATCTATACAGCTCACTGATGTCAGACCCCAGCCAACAACATAATGGACTTCAGCTCCACCGAAAATCGTTCCTGAGCCACGCGGTCCAGGAGGAACAGGCGAACAACCTTTCCCAGGTATAAAGCCGCAAGGCCGATCCATTGGCGTATGACCATCACCCCATAATCCCAAAGGATCTTTCATTCCAATCGGATCGCCGTAGACATAAGAGTACGTGCTGATGCCGCCACGTAATCCGGCAGGATCACTTTGTGTGTATCGCCCCGTGCCTGGTTCATAACCATCACGAAGGTAATTGTAGTGCGTGCCGGATTCCGCATCAAACACCTGCCCCGGATACCTCAAATTAAACGTATACGTCACCGCATCCCCATCCGGATTATTGCTCGCAGCATGCTCACCAAACGCCGTATTGGTAATATTCCAGCGCCAGACAATATTGTTCTCGACCGGATGCACCACCGCTCTTGGTGTACCCAAATGATCGGTCTCCACAAACTGATACGTGCTGGCATCATGATCCGATAACACCGCGACCAGTTGATCATCCATCCAGACATATTCCTGAACACGCGTACCGTTGGCCAGGTATTCGCCCAGCAAGTGCCCGGCTTCATCATAAAAATAATAACGATTATTCGCATGCCCCACTGCTTGCACTTTACTCACGCGCTCGCCTTTGCCGTTATAACGATAAGTCCGGGTCACGGTGCTGCCGCTGTTCTTATAATCACGCAAACGGTTACGGTCGTCATACACAAAACCCTTCGCAGCCAAAG
>JBOHYH010000344.1:0-14509 GCA_050737775.1 Arenimonas sp. | reverse complement strand
ACGTAGGGGCGCATGCTTGCTGCGCCTTGGGCATTGTCGCAGGCTGTGGGCGCAGCAAGCATGCGCCCCTACGTGTGATGTTCAACCTATTTGCAATGACCGCATACTGATTGAGCTCATAACGTCTTCATTGAAAAATGTGAGATTTTCATCGTCTTGTTGCTGTGCCAGAACATACAGTAGCGGTAAATAATGTTCGGCAGTCGGAATGCTGAGTGCCGCCATTTCGCCGAAGCTTGAATAATTGCAAAGTGCCACATGGTCTTTCTGCAAAATGCAGTTCTTTACCATTTGGTCAAATACTGTCGCCCAGTCGTAGGTCTGGGTTTGCTGGAAATTGAATACCCGCAGGTTGTGCACGATATTGCCACTGCCGAGAATCAAGACACCTTGCTCGCGTAGTAGCCGTAATTTTTTTGCCAGTTCGTAATGTGAAGCGGCATCCCGGGTTCGGTCCAGGCTTAATTGCAGTACTGGAATATCGGCGGACGGGTACATCGGTTGCAACACGCTCCAGGCGCCATGGTCCAAACCTCTTTCGGCATCCAGATGGACAATTTCTTCGCCGAGCAGGTCTGCAATTTGTTTGGCCAGCTCAGGATTGCCAGATGATGGATATTGAACATCGAACAGTGCTTGTGGAAAACCGTAAAAATCATGAATCGTCTCCGGGGCTGGGCTGGCAGTGACAGCAATGCCCATGGTTTCCCAATGAGCCGAAACGCAAACAATGGCCTTGGCTTTGGGCAAGGTATTACCCAATTCCTGCCATGACCGCCTGAAAGCATTGTCTTCAATAGTGTTCATGGGCGAGCCATGGCCAATAAATAAAGCGGGCATTCGTTGATTCATCGCGTATTCCTGGCTGATCAGAGCTAATCATGACAAAAATCGCTGGCATGACTTATGGCAGGTTCACTATACTTAAGTTAATACTATATTGGAGTCATGGATAAGCCAGAGGAGGTTGCCATGACCGATACCGAGATTCATCTCAAGAAATTCCAGAAGGAATTAAGCGCCGGAATGGTGTCTTTGGTGCTGCTAAGCGTTTTGGGGCAGGCAACGGAGCCCCTTTATGGCTACCAGATCGCCAAGCGCTTTGAAGGCGCTGGCGAGGCGGTTTTGACAGGTAAGCAGAGTGCGCTCTATCCGGTATTACGAAATTTGAGTGCTTCGGGGTTGCTCGATAGTTTTGTCGAACCCTCGGTATCCGGGCCGCCACGGCGGTATTACCAAATTACCGAGGATGGACGGGCCGTATTGAGTGAATGGGCCAATACCTGGAATGCAACGCGCAGCTTCGTGGATTCAATTTTGAAAGGGGACAGTCATGAGTAATATTGCGAATACACCGAAAACCATTCCCGAATATCTGGAATTGTTGCGTGCAGCTTTGGCGGGAAAGGATCCCGCTTTGGTACAGGATGCACTTTACGATGCCGAAGAATATCTTCGTGCGGAATTGGCCGAACATCCTGAGCAAGACGAAGCCAGCGTGCTGGAAAAAGTGGCGACCAGTTATGGTGCGCCCGAAGAAGTGGCTGAAATATACAATGAGCGCGAAGTCGCCGTCAGTGAAGCATTCCGTTCACCACGCGCCAGTATTCCGCAAACAAAAAGCAGTGCGGGTGTCGCCAGCGTTGGCGTGAGCGTCAATAAGAAACCACAGAATGCGGTTGCCTGGTTCTTTGGTGTTGCTGCCGATCCGCGAGCTTACGCAGCCTTGTTCTACATGCTGTTGTCGCTTGCCACGGGTATTTTCTACTTCACTTGGGCGGTGACCGGCATCAGTCTGTCGGCAGGCTTTATGATTCTGATCATTGGTATTCCATTCGCAGTATTGTTTATGGGCTCGGTCTGGGCCTTATCACTGGTAGAAGGCCGATTGGTGGAAACCATGTTGGGTGTACGGATGCCGAGACGCCCGGCTTATGTAAATCGCGAAGGTGGTTTTTTGACTCGCATCAAGGACATATTGGGTGATATTCGCACCTGGGCCACCTTGCTGTATATGGTGTTGATGTTGCCACTGGGCACTATTTATTTCTCGATTGCGGTCACTGCATTGTCGGTCTCACTGGCCTTTCTGTCCGCACCTTTGGCATATCTGTTCGGTGATTCTGGTGAAATCGCATTTACCTTGAACGGAGTTTCGATAATTGACCAGCCTTGGATGGTGATGCCGTTGTTTATCGCAGGTGCGCTGGGCATTTTCGTGACACTGCATGTAGCTCGCGGTGTCGGGAAATTACATGGCCAAATAGCCAAAAGTTTGCTCGTACAAAGCTCGGGAACCCCCTGATTTTTACTCGGAATATGCGATGCGCTTAATCGAGATGCCGGGCTACGGCCCGGTTCTTGTCGGAATCCAAAGCGAGAGCGACGATGAAAAAACTAACTCGTTATTTATTGATCCTGCTAGTTCTTATTGCTTGCAGTGGAGTGGGTGGCTATTTTTATTTCAGAAAATCTTTTTCGGCGCCGCCTAATCAGCTCAGCGTTTTGCCAAATGGCGAATGGATTCCATTTTCCTGGTCAGGTGGAAACGATGTAGGCAATCCCGACTCGCTTGAGGCTTTACTGGTTCCGGTAGAGCTGAAAAACCATCCCGGACAATTCTGGATGCAGTTTGATCTTGGCGCGTCGATCACGGTGCTGTATTCTGGAAAAATGGCATCGTTACATGCACGTGATGGCGGCGTTGTAATTCGCACACGGGAAAACCGGAAATATATCGACAATACTTCCATGCAAATTGGCAGTCAGCCAATTCTGGCGAGAACTTTGCGCGTTTATAAAACGACAGGACCTATTCATTGGAATAAACCTGACGAACAACAGATCATTGGAACACTCGGGTCCGATTTTATTGATGGACGCGTGCTGGTAATTGATTATCCAAACAAGCGACTGGCTCTTTACCGGCAATTACCTGCGGATATTGCTGTGCGTTTTAGCTTCAGTCCGTTAAAGTTCAAGGAAAGGCGTCTGCTCATTCCTTTCACCATGAATGGCAAAGCAAGTGACTTGATGTTTGATACTGGTTCAAGCGCTTATTCACTGCTGACAAGTCAATCAAGCTGGAAATCGCTGGCTCGTCCGGGCGCTGTTGCAACGAGATCGGGCATCAATTCCTGGGGCAATACTCTTTATGTAAACGAGATCGCCACCGATGCCTCCATTGAAATTGGCGCCACGGATTTCAAACTCGGCGAAGTGGCTTATGTCGAGGGTACGAGTCTTACACAGGATTGGATGATGCGCCTCTCCGGCATGGGTGGCATGACCGGGAATCGATTGTTTTTAAACAAGATGATAGTTGTTGATACGCGGGAAGCGCGATTTGGAATTTCAAAATAAACGTAGTTTGAAGTCTGCTGCGCCGCGGTATTCTGAAATAGACCGGCCCACACTACAAGCAATAGGGAAAGGGCCGGTGTAATTAGTTCGATTCGACCGAATCCACCCGCTGGAATCCGCGTGGCAATGAATGGCCACGCGATGCACGTGTACCTTCGTAGGCCTGCAGATCGCGCCAGCTTAAAGTGAGTTTGCGGGCGCCGCAGTAAAGCGTGAGCTCACCACCTTGGCGTACACAGGCGATTGCCGTGACTTTCTCTTCGCCGGATTTCAATTTTGCTGGTGGGATCTGGATCAGTTTGTTGCCTTTGCCTTTATCAAGTTCCGGTAATTCACTCAGCGGGAACGCCAGCAAGTGTCCGGCTGAGGTAATTGACACCACCCAATCGGTTTTTGCATCCGTCACCAGGGCCGGTTGCAGAATATCGGCAGCATCATCGGCATTGATCAATGCCTTGCCGGCCTTGTTTCTGGAAATGAAATTTTCAAATCGGGTGACAAAACCATAACCAAATGAGGATGCCAAAATAAAGCGGGTGTCGTTATCGGCAATCGCGGCACCGACAAAGCCTGCACCCGCCGGTGGCGAGAAGCGACCCGTCAATGGCTCACCATTGCCGCGTGCCGAGGGCAATGAATGCGCCAGTGCGGCATAGGCACGACCGGTGGAATCGAGAAACCCCACGTTTTGCGTACTGCGGCCGCGCACCGCTTGCAGTAGTGCATCGCCATCTCGATAGCTCAGCGTGCTTGCATCAACTTCATGACCTTTCGCAGCGCGAATCCAGCCTTTCGCCGATAACACAACGGTGACCGGCTCACTGGCTACCAATTCACTTTCGCTGATGGCCTGTGCGGCTTCGCGATGCACGATTGGGGAACGACGGGCATCACCGAATTTCTTCGCATCGGCCAGTAATTCATCCTTGACCAGTTTCTTGAGTTTCGCATTCGAGCCAAGAATGGCGATGATTTTTTCGCGTTCTTTCGCCAGCTCGTCCTGTTCACCACGAATTTTCATTTCTTCCAGACGCGCAAGCTGCTTGAGCTTGGTTTCCAGAATGTATTCAGTTTGTACTTCACTTAATTTGAAGCGTTTCATCAGAACCGGTTTGGGTTCGTCTTCAGTACGAATGATGCGAATCACTTCGTCCAGATTCAAAAACGCGGTCAAAAAGCCTTCAAGCAAATGCAGGCGGCGTTCGACTTTTTCCAGACGGTGTGTCAGGCGTTTGCGAACTGTGCTGGTCCGGAAGCTCAGCCATTCGTTCAAAATCGTTTTCAGGTTCTTGACCTGCGGACGACCATCGACACCAATGATGTTCATGTTGACCCGGAAACTTTTCTCCAGATCGGTGGTGGCGAATAGATGGCCCATCAATGCGTCAACATCGACCCGGTTCGAACGCGGAATCAATACCAGGCGTACCGGATTTTCGTGGTCGGACTCGTCACGCAGATCTTCCATCCACGGCAATTTCTTCGCGCGCATTTGCGCCGCGATTTGTTCCATGATTTTCGATGGCGATACCTGATAAGGCAATGCCGTGATTACGATGTTGGCGTGTTCTTTCACGTAAGTGGCGCGCGCACGCACGCTACCGTTTCCGGTTTCGTAGATGTTTTGCAAATCTGCAGCTGGCGTAATGATTTCTGCCGTGGTCGGGTAATCCGGGCCACGCACGTGTTCGCAAAGATCTTTTACGCTGGCATCGGGGTCGTCCAGCAAACGTACACAGGCGCTGACCATTTCATTCAGGTTGTGTGGTGGAATATCGGTTGCCATGCCAACTGCAATACCCGTTGTGCCATTCAACAATAAATGCGGAAGGCGTGCCGGCAGCCATGCAGGCTCTTCCAATGTGCCATCGAAATTCGGCGTCCAATCAACGGTGCCTTGCTCCAACTCGCCAAGCAGAGCCTCGGCGATGGGAGTCAGCTTGGATTCGGTATAACGCATCGCCGCGAAGCTGCTCGGGTCATCGGTGGAACCGAAATTGCCCTGGCCTTCAATCAAGGGATAGCGATACGAAAACGGCTGTGCCATCAAAACCAATGCGCCGTAACAGGCGCTGTCGCCATGCGGATGGAATTTACCGATCACATCACCGATAGTACGGGCCGATTTTTTCGGTTTGGCACCGGCATTCAAACCCAGTTCGCTCATGGCATAAATGATGCGGCGTTGTACCGGCTTCAGGCCGTCGCCGATAAAAGGCAGTGCGCGGTCAAGCACCACGTACATGGAATAATCGAGATAGGCCTTTTCGGCGTATTCGCGCAGCGGAATTTGTTCAAAGCCGTGGAAAGCGGGGCGTACAGAATCGGTCATTGCAAACTCGTTTTTGTAGATGCCCTTATTCTAATGGATTGGCGACCGAATTTTTATGGAAATCTCACTTGTTCGGCTTGATTTTCATTATCAACATGGTCAATACACCAGCAACCAGGCCCCAGAATGCCGAACCGATATTCAGCATGCTCAAACCTGATGCCGTGACCAGAAAAGCGATCAAGGCCGGTTCACGTTCGCCTTCTTTGTGCAAAGCATTGGCAAGGCCATTGCCGATGGTGCCCAATAATGCGATACCTGCTAACGCAAGAATCAGTTCTTTCGGAAAAGCCGCGAATAGTGAGGTAATGGCTGCAGCGAAAACGCCCACGATTAAATAGAAAATACCGGCAAATACCGCAGCGACATATCGCTTGTTCGGGTCTTCGTGGGCTTCGCGCCCCATGCAAATGGCCGCAGTAATCGCGGCAAAATTCAGTGCATGGGCACCGAAGGGTGCCAACAACAATGTGCTGACACCGGTCCAGCCAATGACGGGAGAAATTGGTGCTTCGTAGCCGCAGGCACGCATGGCGGCAATGCCGGGTGCATTTTGTGATGTCATCGTGACAATGAACAAGGGCAGGGCAACGCCGATGAATGCGGTCATCGAAAACGCCGGCATAGTGAAAACGGGGGTGCCCAATTGCCACTCAATCGTATCGAGATGCAATGTATGTTGCGCATACGCGATTATCGTGCCGATCAATAAAGCCGAAAGCACGGCATAGCGTGGCAAAAGCCGGCGCATCAATAAATAAGTGATCAGCATCAGCAATACCATCGCCGGTTGCGTCTTGATCGAAATAAAAGCATCGAGCCCGAAGCGAAACAACACGCCAGCCAGCATGGCCGATGCCAGGCTCATCGGAATACGATTGAATACGCGTTCAAACCATCCGCTGAATCCACTGATGGCAATTAACAGGGCCGACAACATGAAAGCGCCAACGGCTTCGGGCATCGTTATTCCACTTGCGGCGCTGATCAATAATGCGGCGCCGGGAGTTGACCACGCCGTAACAATGGGCAGTTTGTAACGAAGTGATAGAACTATGCACGTAGCGCCCATCCCCATGCATAAGGCCCACATCCATGAGCTTACCTGTGCCGGCGTAGCGCCAAAAGCCTGAGCTGCCTGAAAGACGATCACTGCCGAACTGGTGAAACCGACCAGCACCGTGACAAAACCGGCAATCACGGCAGATAGTGAAATATCTTTCAATAAGGACATGCGACTTACTTGTACTTTGATAAAGAGGAAGTATGTCGTATTTTTTAATTCGCCGGCTAACTCCGGTTATCAGTCAAGCACAATGGCGCTTATCAGCCCCTGGTCGCACCATTGCCTGATGAAATCAATCGCAATCGCCGGCACGCTTTCGATAGCATGGGAGCCAGCGAGTTTTTCGCAAAGTGCTGAAAAATTTTCCTTGTCGCTGAAATTGGCCAAAGCCCTATATTCAGTGTTTTCCAATGAACGGAAATTGGTGACGCGATCGGTATCCCGCCATAGCAGCCAGTAGTTTTTATTTTTCGTCGTGGCCTGTGGTATTTTTCGGTCTTTCATGTCCTGCCAGAGTGCGACGCTGTTGTAGTCCAGTTCAAGCAGTTGCAGGCTCGGATGAAGCATGAGCCCTAAAGATTGCCATTGCTCCGGATGCAGCTTCTGGAATTCGGAGAAATGGACTCTGTCGGCATCCATCGCATCAAAGCAATTCAGGAACTGCCGTTCAAGCTGGGCCAGTTCTGCAATTTCCGGGTGTTTACTGAAAGCTTGGGCATGCAAAAGATACTCCGGCAATAAATCGCCAAAATTTCTAAGTGAGCGAAACATGGACGGGTATTGTTCGATATAGCCGACACACATTTCATGCCAGAGCGTATCTCCCAGATACTCGCCAAGACAGGGATGGTCGTTGTTCAAGGCTTCGACCAGCCGCGATGAGTAGGCGTGAATATAAGTGCGCAAGCCGGGTTTGCTGACCGGTTTTTCGGTCAAGCTGTTTTCAATGCGGGTGCCATCACGCAGCCGCAAACTGGTGAGGAAATCCCGCTGCATATCGAGTAGTGCGTTGCTCATATCACGCAATCTTCTGTTTGAACAAAGCGATATCGTGGCGGTTACGCGCTAAATTCAGTTCGCCCAATAATTCGGCCAGTGGTGGAATATGATCGTCACGTTCGATCATTGTGCTGATGGGGCCGTGCAGGGCAATGGTATTTTCGTATAAATCCCAGACCGCTTTTGGTACATCATGATCGTGTGTGTCGACCACAATTTCGCCGTAGTCGCTATGACCTGCGAGATGAATTTGCCAGATGCGATCGCTTGGCAGGCCGCGAATATAATCCATCGGTTCGAAACCGTGATTGCGGGCACTGACATAGACATTGTTGACGTCAAGCAATAAACGGCAACCGCTTTTATTTGATACTTGAGTAACGAATTCCCACTCGCTCATATGCGATTGTTTGAATTCGACGTAGGAGCTTAAATTCTCGATAAGAATTTCGCGACCTAAAAAATCCTGTACTTGCTGAATACGTGAAACCACGTGCGCTACGGCTTCATCGTTATAGGGCAGAGGCAGTAAATCATGAGAGTTGATGCCATCCACGCCAGTCCAGCAAAGATGATCCGATACCCAAGCAGGCTCAATTTCCTGCACCAATAGTTTCAGGCGTTTAAGATAGTTTGTATCCAGTGGATCGGAGCTGCCAATCGACAATGAAACGCCATGCATAACGACAGGATAAAGCTCTCGAATCGAGTGCAGATAATGTAAAGGTTTTCCGCCTTGCACCATGAAATTTTCCGAGGTCACTTCAAACCAGTCGGCCATGGGGCGAGTGTCGAGCACCTGGTCGAAATGTTCTGTACGTAGACCCAGGCCAAAACCCAGCCACGGGCGAGTTTCTGAAGTGTTCACTTCAGAAACTGCCTGAGGCGACTTGAAATTCAAGTCCAGCATGGATCAGCCTGCAGTGCCGCCGACATTGCTGCAGCTTGCTGCTGGCAATGCGATGAAGCCCTGACCTTTGCATGAGCCTTGACCTTTGCAGGCATTGGTCGCAGTTTTGCAATCGTTATGACCTTTGCAGACGTTGGCACCGACGCAATGAATTTGACTGGAAGCAGCCACTTTGAAGCTGACCTTTTTATCTACGATATTTCCACCCATTGAAGCGCAGGCAGCAGGCGATGCAGCGACGAAACCCTGGCCTTTGCATGAGCCTTGGCCTTTGCAGGCATTGGTTGCGGTTTTACAGTCATTGTGGCCTTTACAGCTGTTCACGCCGGCGCAATGCTGGAGTGTCACTTTGCTTGATCCTGCTGCTTGCACAGGACTGGTTGCCATGGTACTGGCCAGACCGGCAGCGAGAAGGGCAAGGGAAGCGCCGGAAATCATGGGAAGTGCTTGTGCGTTCATTTTTGTTGCTCCGTAAAATTAAGGGACTCAAGAACAGGGTGAACCCTTAATTGAATGGGTTCGAGCCTAAAGAGTCATGCGGAGCAAGAAGAGGTTCGTTTTCTTCAAAAAGAATTTTTTCGTGTGAATGCCATGTGATTTACGCATCGAAAACGCTAAGCTGTGCCTTCAAAAATTAAAGGAAAGAGTTAAATGGATGTAATCAGTATCGTTGGCATCGTCTTGATAATAGTTGCTGCATTGATCCTTAAAAAAGTGGTCGGCTTCATATTCAAGTCACTAATTTTTGTCGTTCTGCTGGCAGGCGTATATTTCTTTCTAGGTCCTTACTTCGGATTGCCTGTTCCGAATTTTTAAGAGCTTACGCTTCCACTTCCACTTCATCCTGTTGTTGCTGCAAGGCCCACATCTGCGCGTAATGGGCATTGGCGGCCAATAAATTCGCATGCGTGCCGCGTTCGATAATTTTGCCCGCATCAAGCACAATAATTTCATCGGCATCCATGATGGTAGACAGACGATGGGCGATCATCAATGTGGTGCGGCCAATGGCAATGCGATCAAGTTCGGTTTGGATCGCACGTTCGCTGGCCGAATCGAGTGCCGATGTGGCCTCGTCGAAAATCATGATCGGCGGATTTTTCAGCAAGGCGCGTGCAATCGCTACCCGCTGCTTTTCACCGCCGGATAATTTCAGGCCACGTTCACCGACCGGGCTTTCATAGCCATCGGGCAGGTGGGTAATAAATCTGTGCAGTTGTGCGGCCTTGGCTGCCGATTCGACTTCTTCATCGCTGGCGGCGGGTTTTCCGTAGCGAATGTTGTAGCGGATGTCGTCGTTAAACAACACGGTATCCTGAGGCACGATGCCGATACAGGCGCGGACCGAATCTTGCGTAAGGTCACGCACGTCTTGACCATTGATACGGATAGCACCTTCGTTGACATCATAAAAACGATAAAGCAATCGCGAGAGCGTGGATTTTCCGCTGCCAGAATGGCCAACCACGGCCAGGGTTTTTCCGGGTTCAATCTTGAAACTGATGCCATGCAAAATTTCACGGCGCGGATCGTAGGAAAAACGCACATTGTCGAATTCGACGCTGGCCTGTTGTGTGTCAAGCGGTTTCGCACCGGGATTGTCTTTGACTTCCTGATCTTCATCCAATAAGCCGAACAGGCGATCAATATTGGTTAACGCCTGTTTTACTTCGCGATACATCATGCCCAGATAATTCAGCGGTGCCGATAACTGCAATAAATAGGCATTTACGAGAACAAGATCACCAATGCTCATGCTGCCGTTTACTACACCGAGTGCGGCACGCCACATCATGGCCGTCACGCCCAGTGAAATAATCATGCTCTGGCCAACATTCAGAACGGCGAGTGTTTTCAGACTCTTGACCGTGGCCTCTTCCATGTTTTTCAGGCTGACATCGTAACGCTCGGCTTCGAGTTTTTCGTTATTGAAATATTTGACTGTTTCAAAGTTAAGCAGGGAATCGACCGCACGCGAACTGGCCTGCGTATCGGCTTCCATCGCGGCGCGGTAAAAACGCGTACGCCATTCGGTCACTTTTATCGTCCACGTAATATAGGCAGCCAGCGTACCCAAGGTGATAAAGGCAAAGCCGACATCGTAGGCAATGACCAGCACGGTGGTGACCATCGCCACTTCAAGAATAGTCGGGAAAATGGTGTAAAGCGTCCAGTCCAGCAAATCGGAAATTGCCGTGCCGCCGCGTTCGACGTCGCGCGAAACGCCGCCGGTTTTTCGATTCAGATGAAAACGCAGCGACAGATTATGCAGATGACGAAAAACCTGCAGCATCACCGTACGGGCACTGCGCGCCATGACGCGCGCAAACACAATTTGTCGCAGTTCGGTAAATATCGTGATCGATATTCTTGCCAAGCCATACGAAAGCAATAAAGCGACCGGCAGTGCCAGTAAGCTTTTTTCGACATTCATGTTGTCGACGATATTTTTCATTACCCAGGGCAAGCTCAGGTTGGCGAGCTTAGCGACTATCAGGCACAACAGGGCGAGCCCGATTCGAAGCGAGTAGGGCTTCAGGAAGGGCAGCAGACTTTTCAGTACTGTTGCAACACTGCGTTCCTTGAAAGCATTGTTGGAGGCTATTTCCGCGGAAGTTTCTGGTGTTGCACTCATTGGGTCATGTCGGCGTTTTAAGAGATATGGGGCATGAGCTGGTAAACTCAAGCAATGATTATCGAGCATTTAAGCATTTCGCGCAGAAGGCTGGCCTTGATTCTGGGCGCGCTGGCCATGTTGGGGCCATTCTCGATCGATACCATTTTCCCGGCTTTTGCCGTGATGGAAAATGCACTGCATGTCGATAAGGTCGCCATGCAGCAAACCATCAGTATGTATTTGCTGGGTTATGCTGCGATGTCGTTGTTTCACGGGCCTTTATCGGATGCGCTGGGTCGCAAGCCGGTCATTCTTGCCGGCATTGCGATTTTTACCTTGGCGTCGATTGGCTGCGCCATGTCCACCACGATGACACAGATGCTGGTTTTTCGCGTCATTCAAGGTTTATCGGCCGGTGTAGGCCTGATTGTCGGGCGTGCGATTGTTCGCGATGCCTTGGATGGTGATGATGCGCAGCGCTTGATGAGCAATATTTCGATGATCTTCGGTGTGGCTCCAGCTATTGCCCCCATTATTGGCGGCTGGATTCTGGGCTGGAGTAACTGGCAGGCGATTTTCTGGTTTCTGTCCGCTTTCAGTCTTATTTTACTGTTTGCCACGGCATTTACCTTGCCGGAAAGTCATCCGGTCGAAAAACGTTTACCGCTAAATGTCAAAGCGCTTACTGCAGTTTATAAGACCATCATCGTGAATCGCCGTTTTCGATTATTGGCATTGGCCGGTACTGCTAATTTCGGTGCGCTGTTTCTTTACATCACCTCGGCACCGGCATTCGTGCTCGATATGCTGAAACTCAATGAACAGCAGTTCGGCTATTTTTTCGTGCCGACCATTGCCGGCATGGTGATGGGTGCATTTTTCAGTGGGCGTGCGGCTGGAAAAATGTCGGGCGTAAAACTGGCGAATATAGGGTTTCTGTTTTGCGGAATTTCTGCAGCCTTCAATATTCCCTACAATTATTTTATCAGCGAATTAAGCCTGCCCTGGGCTGTGATACCGACCGTGCTCAGTGCATTCGGTGTTGCATTGGTATTTCCGATTCTGACCATCGCGATTCTGGATATGTATCCTAATCAGCGTGGTACGGCTTCCTCGATGCAGGCATTTGTCGGCTTGTTGTCGAATGCGATTATTGCCGGTGTGTTGTCGCCGGCATTGAGCGATAACGGATTGCATCTGGCATTGGCAGCAGGTGCTTTCAGTCTTGTCGCCTACGCATTGTGGCTTTGGTATTTGGCGCATAGCGACAAACTGCCGGGTGTGCCGGAACATGCGGAGAATTATGAGCCGCAGGATGAGATGTGAGTCGTAGGTCGGGCCTTGGCCCGACATAAAAAGCATCGCAATCTGCACGAAGCGTCGAACGTTGGCCCGACATAAACCTCATCGCAATCTGTATGAAGCGTCGGGCCGGGGCCCGACCTACGATTTATATCGCTGATACAAATACACTGGTACGCCGCCCAGCAATAACACTCCACCCCAGATCAGCGCTTCGCTACCAGTACCTTTCAAAGCCCATAAGGCATACAGCAATGCCAAGCCGGCAATCGCAAGTTTGAGTGGGCTTGCTTGCTGATTCATTTTGATCCAGCCGGCAACACTGACGGCATAAGGCAGCAGATTCGCAGCGGTGGATAGCAAGATCGAAAATGCAAACAGCTGAATCAGCGAATGCGAATAATTGCTGAGCACGATGACGGTCGCCAAGGTGCTGCTAATCAGCAAGCCGGTAACAGGTGTGTTTCGCGAATCGACTCTCGCAAACACCGATGGAAACAATTTATCGTTGGCGGCTGCCAGCGGAATCTGTCCTTGCAATAACACCCAGCCATTCAATGCGCCGAAACAGGAAATGGTCGCGACAATGGCAACCGCCAAACCTGCTGATGATCCCCATAAGCGTGTTGCGGCATCGGCCATTGGTGCAGCAGATTTCACTAGAACATCCGAGGGCAACAAACCCAGTACAACAGTGCAGGTGAGCATGGTGGCGATGCCGGCAATCAGCATGCCGATAATCGTGGCACGTGGCACCGTGCGCGCCGGATCTTTAATGGAAGCCGAAGGAATGGTGGCGGCTTCAAAACCCAGGAATGCCCACAGAGTAATCGCTGCCGTTGCAGTGGCTACCGAGAACAAATCCTCATTGCTAGGATTGAAAGGCTGATACGAATCGATTTCGACGTATGCCAGACCGACTATGCCGAATAAAAGCAGCGGTACGACTTTCAAGAGGGTGGTCACCAGTTGCATGTGACCGGCTTTACGTATGCCGGTGCAGTTCACGATGGTGCAAAACCATAAACCTGATAAAGCACAGACAGCGGCACGAATCGGTGTGGAGGTGGCTTCGGGGAATACCGCCCCCAGACTGCCGGCAAAAGCCACGGCTAGCGCTGCATTACCTGTCCACATCGAGGTCCAGTTACTCCAGGCAACAAAAAAGCCCGTAGCGGGCCCGAAAGCTTCATGTGCATAGGCGTACGAGCCGCCAGTACGCGTAATTTTTTTTGCAAGCCAGGAATAAACCAGTGCCAGCAATAGCGCCCCAAAGAGCGTTAATCCCCAGCCCAGTAAACTTGCTGCTCCGTAGGAGGCGAGCGTTGCCGGTAATAAGAAAACTCCCGAGCCAATCATGCTTCCGACTACCAGTGCGATAGCAGTCCATAAACCAAGCGGCTTGGATGTTGTATTCATCAGCTCTCTTTTATTTTGGAGTAAGCACTTCTTAATAGTTCATGGAAATGATGCACTGCGTTTTCACGCAGTGGATTCAAACGGCCTGCTGTATAGGAGCCCGAAGTCAAACCGATTTGCACCGACTCGCAAATGTCGACATCTTCTTTCTGCACTTCGTCACTGAAGGCAATATCGCTGGCGCGGCGTTGTTGTGCTTTTTCGCCATCTTCTTTTTGATAGTAATAGTCGAATTCGACCCGGCATTTATCAACACCGAGTGGAATGACGCGATTGGTTTGCAATCGACCCGGCAGAATGTTAAGCATGGTGTTCGGGTAAATAAAATAATACAGCGCATCACCCGAGCCATATAAATCGGTGGAGCTTTCCAGAGGGCTGTATTGATAGGAATACCATTCGGCGGTGTCGGTAATATAGGTGCGGTAATCCAGCAGACTGTTCAAGCCCGGGTGAATGTGAGGTACGTGATAGCCTTCAAGATAATTGTCGACATAGACT
>JBOHYH010000343.1:0-7748 GCA_050737775.1 Arenimonas sp. | reverse complement strand
GTGGTGACATTTGGCTCGCCTTGCAGATTAAACATGGCAAGCGAAGTGTCGAGAATTCGTTGGCGCGTTTTGGGGGCTGCCATAGTGGATTAGCCGACCAGTTTTTTGACGAGGTCTATATATTTTTTGATGGCGTCGTCTTGTTTGGTGCCGGCCAGTTTTTCCCAGGCTTCGTACTTGGCGGTGCCGACGAAATCAAAAAAGCCTGGCTTGTCGCCTTTCACATCGCCTTCGGAACCTTGTTTATAGAGCGCATAGAGTTTGAGCAAGGTGTCGTTATCAGGTTTTTCTTTCAGGCTTTTGACATCTTTGGTGGCTTGTTCGAATTTTGCTTGCAGATCGTCTTTTGCGGCGGCCATGACAGGTTTCTCGGGGCAGGTCGGAAGCCCCAATGAAAGCACGGCGACAGAAGCCGGTCAACGCATCTGCAAATTAGGGTTTGTAAGATTGGCTCAGGTCTGGCAATTTAGTGGCCTGGGCCAGGCACTCGCCGGCCATTGATCAGCCAGAGTGGGGGAATTCATGAGCTATTTCGTTACCGGTGCCACCGGTTTTATCGGTCGTTTCTTGGTGAGCAATTTATTGAAGCGCAAAGGCACTATCCACGTATTAGTGCGCAAAGGCTCTGAAAAAAAATTCAATACCATTGTCGATTCGATGGGCTGGGACAAGAAACGTGTGATTCCGGTCACAGGTGATTTGTCGAAACCCAAGCTTGGTTTTACGGCTGTGCAACTCAAGGCCTTGACCACCAAAAAAGTTCAACATTTCTTCCATCTTGCGGCCATTTACGATCTGAGCGCTGATGGGCCATCACAGCAAGTCGCCAATATTGATGGCACCAAACATGCGATTGAGTGTGCTACCGCCATCAAGGCTGGTTGTTTCCACCACACCAGTTCGATTGCAGCTGCCGGTTTATATCGCGGCATTTTCCGTGAAGACATGTTCAAGGAAGCCGAAGACCTGGATAACGATCCTTACTTCCGCACCAAGCATGAGTCGGAAGGTCTGGTACGGAAAACCTGTAAAATTCCTTATCGTATCTATCGCCCGGGCTTTGTGGTGGGTCATTCCAAGACCGGCGAAATGGACAAAATCGATGGACCTTACTACCTCTTCACCCTGATCAAGAAAATTCGCCAAACCTTGCCGCAATGGGTTCCTACCTTGGGTATCGAAGGTGGC
The DNA here is from genome assembly GCA_050737775.1 of Arenimonas sp. Taxonomy (GTDB): domain Bacteria; phylum Pseudomonadota; class Gammaproteobacteria; order Xanthomonadales; family Xanthomonadaceae; genus Arenimonas. Next base: position 6,560 of record JBOHYH010000343.1, on the reverse strand, counting down.
ACCATGAATGTAGTTCCGGTCGATTTTGTGGCCGATGCGATGGATCACATCGCGCACAAGAAAGGTCTGGACAAGGGGTGCTTCCATTTGGTCGATCCAAACGCCTTGCGTATTGGCGAGATCATGAATGTGTTCTGCCGTGCGGCACACGCGCCGGAAATGACCATGCGTCTCGATGCCCGCATGCTGGCCGTTGTGCCTGCAGCGGTTCGCGGGGCCGTAATGAATCTTCCGCCAGTGAAACGCTTCAGCAATATGATGCTCAAGGATTTGGGCATTCCGCAGCAAGTGGTAAAAAACATTACCTATCCCACCCGTTTCGATAGTCGTGAAACCGAGCGTGCCCTGAAAGGCAGCAAGATTTCCGTGCCTGAACTGGAAAGCTATGCATGGCGTTTGTGGGATTACTGGGAGCGCCATCTGGATCCGGATTTATTCGTCGATCGCTCACTACGCGGCAAGGTAGAAAACAAAGTGGTGCTGATTACCGGTGGTTCCTCCGGTATTGGCCGCTCGTCCGCCATCAAGATTGCCGAGGCGGGTGCCAAAGTTATTATCGTGGCACGCGGTGAAAAGGAATTGATCGAAACACGCGATGAAATTGCAGCAGCCGGCGGAAAGTGCTGGGCTTACACCTGTGATCTGACCGATTTGGCTTCTTGCGATGAATTGGTCAAGAAAGTGTTGGCGGACCACAAACACGTCGATGTTCTTGTGAACAATGCCGGTCGTTCGATTCGCCGGTCTGTGGAAGCCAGCTACGACCGTTTCCACGATTTCGAGCGCACCATGCAATTGAATTATTTTGGTTGCCTGCGTTTGATCATGGGCTTCTTGCCGGTGATGACCGAACGCAAGAAAGGCCATATCGTGAATATCTCTTCGATTGGCGTATTGGCCAGCTCGCCGCGTTTCTCGGCGTATGTGGCTTCCAAAGCCGCGCTGGATGCCTTCAGTCGTTGTGCACAGGCCGAGTTCAGTGGCAAGAACATTGCCTTCACCACGATCAATATGCCATTGGTGAAAACGCCAATGATTGCGCCGACCAAAATGTACGACTCGATCCCGACGCTGACGCCGGAAGAAGCGGCCGATATGGTGGTGAAAGCGATTATCGAACGTCCAAGCCGTGTCGCGACCCGTATGGGTATTTTTGCTGCAACGCTGAATGCGCTGGTGCCGAAAGCCTATGAAGTGATCATGAATACCGCTTTTGAAATGTTCCCAGACTCGCAAGCTTCGAAAGGCATGAAAGGTCGCGGTGAAGCTGACAAACCTACCAATGAGCAAATTGCCTTTGCGGCGGTTATGCGCGGTGTGCATTGGTAAGCGTTGCCTGAAGTGGATAATAAAAAAACCCGCGTAAGCGGGTTTTTTGTGCCTAACCGAAATGGTTTACAGGCATTGCCTGAAACGAACGGGGACTGTACTGCCTGAAGGTGGCTCCAGTTGTAAACGGGTGTATCGAAGTTCTTCGCGTTGCGTGAGAATGCGGCAAATCTCTTCGATTAAATCCTTGTCATCATTTTTTTCGGTGTTTAAATTGATTTGCAAAGTCGAAGCGCTGTACCAAATGGCGGAATTCACTGTTGGCAAGGCAGTAATTGAAAGTGCGGTTTCTGCTTTGCGTTTGGCGAGTTGTTCGTCGGTTAATTTATCGATTTCATCCATAGCCTTTGCAGTGGCATTCAATTTTGCAACCACGGGATCGACAGGTTTGCCGGGGCTTGCAGCTACTGTTGTCGCTGCCTGGGTTTCATTGGATGCTTCCTGATTGTCATTGCCGCTCATGGCTCCTAAGCCGCCAAAAACGAAGAAACTCAAAATCGTCAAACCGACGCTGATCGCTGCCCCCATTTGTACTTTGGACTTTGTCTGTGAGCTAGCCTGCTGGCGGACGGTATCCAAAGTATTGGTTGATAAAAAGCCTTCAATACGAGGCCAAAGTGCAACGCCATCGATCACCTGAATATCGTAACGGCCTGCTACATCCTTCGCCATGTTCTCTATGGTGCCAAGCGTGACCAAAATACCCTTGCTTGCACCAATAAGCTGTACGCCATTGGCGAAATCACGAATGTTTGCTTCACCCAGATGGTATGCAGTGCCATGTTTGTAGCTCAGCAAGGTGAGAGCTGAACCTTTCTTCAGCAGGAATTCCGTACCGCCATCGCCCGGCTGCCTGCTGGAAATTTCTTCACGATAGCCCTCTTTTTCCAATGACTGAATCACCAAGCCTACGCATTCCCGCCATTTCATTGCTGCCAGTGTCGTCACCCCGGTTTGAATTTCTGCCTGGCGCCGTTTGACGATGCCAAACCACCAAAAACAAAACAGGAAACAAACTAGCCCTATAAAAATGGCAATCAAGATGGGGCTAATGGCTAGCATGCAAAGGCTCCGGGTCGCAGGGGGTAGGGTATTGTAACTTGAAGGAAGTCACTTGACCGCAGCATAGCAGGCAAAAAAATGCCCGGATCAGGGTCCGGGCAAAACTCAACTAATGTGAGTGAGAGAGTATTTAGGATGGCCCGCCAGTCAGAAGGGCGTAAGGGGAGGGATCTGACGTACTTCGTAGATTGACTGGCGGGCGCAACGGGTGGAAATTAAGCTTCCGTTGCCGGAGCTATAGGCTTCACAGCTTTCGGCAACGCAGCTTTGCGGGCTGCTGGTTTGGCTTTGGCGACTAATTTCTTGCTGGTTTTGGCAACTGGCTTGGCGACTGCTTTCTTCGCGGCAGGTGCTTTCTTGGCTGCTGGTTTAACGACTTTTACTGCTTGCTTGGCAACAGGTTTAGCCGTTTTCACGGCTTTGACCAGGGGCTTGGCTTCTGCTTTGCCACCTTGTTTGCGCAACAAATCGGTCAGGCTGTTAACGCGCAAAGTCAGATCCGAAAGGTCTTCACGGCTAGGAACACCCAAACGATTCAAGGCGCGTTGTACGCGCTCTTCGAACACTTTTTCCAGACGGTCCCAAGTATCGGTCGCACGTTCGCGAGCCACACCGACGCGATTTTCGACTGCGTCACGAACGGCTTCCACTTTGCCACCGGCCAATTTGCGGGTGTGTTGCTCGATGTTCATGCCTTCCTTGACCAAAGCTTCAAACAATTTGGAGCCTTCACCTTGTGCGCGATTGAAAGCGCCCATGCCAGCCATCCAGATTTGTTGTGCCGAATCAACGATCGATTTTGACATCTGTTCTGCTTGTGATTTCAAATCCGAAGCCGAATTTGTCTGGCCGGTAGATTTGCTGCGGGTTGATTTCTTGAGTTTTGCCATGGGATTTTCCCTCCGAAAGGCTTGATGTGTTGCGGATTTTTCACGCTATGTCTAGAGCTTTCACACCATTCATTGACGTGGAATGTTTGCGGGGCGATTCATGAAACGCCCGTTTGCTGAAGTCTTTGCCAATCGCTTTCGATTAACGAGTTTGTATGGAGTGCTCGATATCATCGAGTGCACGCCGTAAGCGGGCTGTAGTCTCGGTCTGGCGGATAGGTTTTGGCAAGCCATGCATTATCGAACTCGTGCTCGATTCCAGCACTTCATCGCGTAATTTCAAACCATGTTTTGCCAGTACGGGGGCAAGCTCTGCCTTGCGACGACGCAGGTCGCGCAAGGTACTTTGGTAGGCATGTTCGCACACGCGCTGACGTGAATCGAAACTGAAAACATTGGTGAAAAACATTTCACCATCGTCATCATTCGGCTCGAATACCATCTGGTCAACATCGGGATATTGCTGGGCATATTTTGCCAGACCAACTTGCATGCGCGATTGCAACAAGGTTCGGAATGTCTGCGACAACACGACCGGAAGTCCGCCTTCTGCCAGTTTTTTCATGCCCTCTGGTTGTGACTTGGCCGTGCTCGCGTTGAAAGGCACGAATGGGTTGATGCCAATCATCAAGTCAATGCCGTGATCAAGTACGACCGATGCGTGCATGGTGCGGCGCAGGGCACCGTCGACGAAATGATGGCCTCGAATATCGACCGGTGAATACAGCCCGGGCAATGCGGCACTTGCCTGGATGGCCTGCGATATCGGCACGTCATCCCATTTCGGGCCACCAAAACGCACGGCTTCACCGCTATCCAGGTCGACGGCAACAACATATAGCGCACGGTCCAGTTTCCGGAAATCATTGCTGCGACCATGCATGGTGAAGATATTGCGCAGGAATTTTTCGATTTCCTGATTATTGAACAAGCCGGTGGGAATGGCGCTGCTAAAACGACCAATGACATCGCTAAGTTTCGAGCCGGTCGGGTCGGTGAGTACGTCACGCCACCAATCAAAGAATATGGCCGGGATGGAAGTAGCTCGTTGCAAGTATTCGGCAAAGGCCGGTTGCAGGAAAATTTCCGGTCGGAAACTGATGTCCTTACTGTCGCCGGTAATGAAAATGCGGCAAATTTCAGCGGTGCTCAGGCGGTTGGCGAGTCCTGCTGCCAAAAAAGCCCCCGAACTGACCCCGACGTAGACTTCCAGTCTAGTCAGGTCAAGACCCTCAATCGCGGCGTCAAGCGCACGCAACGCGCCGAGCTCGTACATGCCACCGATGGGGCCGCCGCCGGCAATAGCCAAACCGATACGACCATGACTGGATGGAGAGTTTTTCGCGGGTTGTAGAACGAGCATGCAAATAAAGCCTGACAGGAAACCGGTAGGATTGTAGCCTGCACGGTGTGCGAAACAAGGAAACGCTTCACGAAAACTTATGACTCAAAGCCTTAGACATGCATTGGCAAAGCGTTTGAACTGGCAAAAACGCATGAATAATCCGGCACTTGAGCCGCGATTGGGCTTGTCGACATTGGGCCCATTGCGCCGGTGGCAGTCGGAACGGCTGAGAACCAGTTTTGCGGAAATTCTGGCAAATCCGAAAATGCGACCTGCTGGCGAGTTCTTTTTGGCGGACTTGTACGCCGACAAGGATTTTTCTGCCCGGGATCGCGATGCCGCACTTATTTTGCCGATGATGGCGAGAATTTTACCGCAGACCTTATTGCAGGCCGCAGTCGATACCATAGAACTTGCGGTTGTCAGCCAGACCTTTGATCTGGCAATGGCCGATGCCATCAAATTGCATAAAGGTAAGGTTGACCTTGCTGCTTATATCGAGGCTTATCGCAAAGTTGGCTGTCCGCGTCTGCGTCGCCATCAAATTGATCTGATTATTCGGGTTGGAAAAAATCTGGATGCGGCGGTACAAAAACACGGAGTCTACAAGCTGTTAAAAGCCTCGCGGACACCCGCACGTCTGGCGGGTTTGCAGGAATTACAGGGGTTTCTGGAGCGTGGCTTTGAGGCTTTTGCCCAACTGGAAGGTGCCGACGAGTTTCTGAACCTGGTGGCTAACAGCGAATACGACATATCCCGCCGATTATTTGCCGGGCATAAAAATCCCTTCGTCGGCTGAGTGCTATTTAAATTCGTCTTCCAGATAACGGTGGATCTCTTTCTCGACGGAAGACTTGATCATCATCAGCATGAAGCTCAGGTTGACCGAAACATGGACGTCCTTGGTGCTGACGGCAATATGGCCATCTACACCGGAGCGATTGAAATTAAGTGTATTGCCGGACCACTCGTATTCGACATCGAATTTATCCGCGATGTGTTTAGCGACGCGCTCAACCGATTTCTTGGCATCTTTGAGGGGTTTACTGTGCGTTCGCTTGATATCGATACTGGCCATGAATACCTGTCAATGACTAAATTGAAATGGGTTGGTCCTATTTTGCGGTGTTTTTCCGTTTTAACAAGGGCTGTGGCTATGGGTTCTGACTTCGTCGCAACGGTGCAGTGTATGTCGACGCCCCTAGGGTTGAAAACTCAGGATTGTGTTAAATTCGCCAACATAAGGAGACCCTATGCAGCTCAGCTTCCCGAATGGCGAATATCGCGATGTCAATTTTGAAACCGGTGAAGTAACCATTGGCTCGCGGTCGGACATGTTGGTGAGCTTGCCTAAAAGCGGTTTGTCAGGACATCACGCCAGTATTATTGCCGACCGTAGAGGCCTGTGGCTTAGGGTGTTGCCAGATAGCCAAGCGATCCATCTGAATGGTCGTCCGGTCAAACAATTGGCAATGTTACGAGTCGGGGATCTTCTGTGTTTTGATCAGATCAGAATCCAGCTGCGTGATACCGATGCCAATGCAATCAATCGGAATATTCCCGAAAACGGGCCATTGACCTTGAATGAAACCCAGCAAGTAAGTGCAGCCAGGGTTTTATTGCGCGGTCTGAGTGGCCAGCATTTTGGTCGAATTTATGGTCTGGTCAATCCTCAATTGCTCGGCTCCAGCGTGAATGCCGATATCACGATTGAAGATTCGACAGTCGCTGAAAAGCACGCTCAGATCGAATTGCATGGCGACAAAGTGGTTTTGCGTGCATTGAGTCCGCAATCGATCACCCAGGTCAATGGTATTCCGGTAACGGATGCCTTGTTGTCGCCGGGAGACCAAATTACGATCGAGCAATCCCGCTTTATGCTCGAAGCTCCCGGACTTCCGCTCAGAGGCCGGGATATTGCGGTGCCTTCAGGC
>JBOHYH010000342.1:0-10688 GCA_050737775.1 Arenimonas sp. | reverse complement strand
CGCTGCGACAGACCAAGGGCGCAGCAAGCAGCGCCCCTACAAAATAGAATAAACTTCGCCCATGCTCATGATCAGCCCCAGCATTATCATTGACGATTCCGAACTGCAGGAGCGCTTCGTACGCTCCAGTGGCCCGGGCGGGCAGAACGTGAACAAAGTATCGACAGCAGTTGAATTGCGTTTCGACATCAAAAATTCCGCGTGCTTGCCTGAGACATTACGTGAACGATTGCTTGCACGGAGTGATCGTCGCTTAACTGCCGACGGCGTATTTGTCATCAGTGCGCAGCGTTTTCGCACGCAGGAACGCAATCGCGACGATGCGCGGGATCGTTTGGCTGGTGTGATCCAGGCAGCGCTGCATGTGCCGAAAAAACGCGTTGCGACCAAGCCGAGCAAGGGTGCGAAAGAACGTCGCCTGACCGGCAAACGCGAGCGTGCCGATATAAAGCGCACCCGTTCGAGCAAGACCTGGGATTAATGCATGCAAAGAGTTTTGTCATTGCCGCCAAACGCGCCACGCAGTCAATCCGGGAAATGGATGCAGCAACTGGGTTTGCTGATATTGAAAATAGGCGGTTGGAAAATGGCCGGTGCTTGGCCGGATGTACCGAAGATGGTGATGATTGCTGCGCCACATTCCTCCGGCTGGGATGCTGTTTGGGGTATGGCGGTGAAAGCGGCAATGGGTGTCGACATTGTCTTCATCGGCAAGGCCGAATTATTCAAAGGGCCGCTGGGATGGGTATTGCGAAAACTCGGCGGCAGACCGGTTGATCGCAGTGCACCGGGCGACATCGTCGAGCAGATCGCCGCACAAATTCGTGAATCGGAAAAAATGTGGTTCGTGCTGGCACCCGAAGGCACCCGAAAACGAGTCAAACAATGGAAGCCGGGTTTCTGGAAAATTGCCCGCAAGGCCGGAGTTCCAGTTTGTTGTGCCTGGTTTCATTATCCCGATAAAACCATTGGTGCCGGTCCGCTGGTAGAGCTTACCGATGATTTCGAAAGTGACATGAAACGCATACGTGAAATCTATCGGCCCTATATCGGCAAGAATCGCGGAACCGATTGAATAATGGGCGCTGCCCACAATTAAGCATTTGTTTGAAATTCAAAAAATCCTTGTCATCCCCGAATGCTCTTGTCGGGGGAACTAGTGACTTCATACACCAGAGCAACGACGCTGGGTCCCCGCTTGCGCGGGGAAGACGATGTTTTTTACGGGCACACATCCTGGATGCAGGTAGTTCTGCCAGCAAATCAAATGCTGAATCGGTAACTCAATTTCACCAGAAACATTTCGTCGTCGTGCAACGAGAAGGCGTCACCGAGCAAGTCAAATGGATCACGTGAGTTGTTTTCCCGATAACCGAAGCCACCACGGCTATACACCACATACAAATCCGATAGCGGTGCCAGTTCATAGCGATAACGAATCTGGAAGCCCAGATTATTCAAATTGAAATCCTTGATGACATCATTGCTTGCTATCGAATTACCTTGGCCATCCACTCGCCAGGCCTGTTTAATTTTTGCATCAAGCGCAATGGTTTCCAGTTTGACGCGCAGATCCTGTTTGCTGCCGATCAGCCACTGCATGCCTGCGCTCAAGCTGGCCTGTTTGGCTTCGAAGGTGCCCAGCAAATTGTTCTCCTGCCAAATCAGCCAGTCTGGCTTGTACTCGACGCTGAGGCCCATATAGAGACTCATGGTGTCGCTTACGTAATACCTGGGCTCAAAGTTGATTGATATGTCGGAATGATCGATATTTTCCAGACCTGACTGACCAAAACGACCATTACCGTAAAGCTCCCAATGGCCGCGGCGCGGACGGAAGCGTTCGTAGAAGCCTAGAAAACGCGCCGGCAATTTTACGTTGCCGTTACCGCGTGTAATCAAATCGCTGACGCCGTTGCTGAACCAGGTGAATTCCATATATTCACTGCCGCCGGTCCGTGTTTCGCTGGAGCGACTGACCTGCGCTGCCGCATACAGTTGTTCACCACGGTCGTTATGGCGCATCGAAGTGGCAAAGCCCCAATCCTTGGTGCGGTAGCTGGAGCTTTCCGGTAAATCGGTAATGCGGTGTCTGATTTCATAACGCAGGTAATTGAAATTATTGCGATCCAGATAGCCGAAGTCATTCAATTGCAAATCATCACCCAGATGCAGATAGAACAGATTGTGGCGCCATCCTTTGCCCAGCTCCTGATTCACTCGAATCTGCATACCGGTGTCCTGCGTCGTGACGCCATTCTGGCTGACGTCGGAGGCTACGAATTGCGTTATCACATTCCAATTTGGATTGGGTCTCCAGCGATGATCCACCGAATACACGTTCGCAATGCGATCAAAATACGGACGATCGACTTGCGTTGCCATGAAGCCCAGACTTTGTTTTCCAAAATCCCGCGTCAGACGCAAAGCATAAAAATCGCGTCCGATATCGTCAGCTTCGGAGGCGGCAAATACGCCGTAATTGAGCTCACCGAAACTGCCATTGAGTTTTATTGCGGCGCTTACATCGCCAGCACCTGATTGGTCGTCGGTCAAACCACCGACACGGCGAGTGTAAATAAGACTGCTATTGCCGGCACCAAAACCGACATTGAACAGGCTTTGATTCTCGGTAAAAAAAGGTCGCTTATCACTGAAGAAAGTTTCGACAGCATCGAAATTGACGACTAGCTGGTCACTTTCCACCTGACCAAAATCCGGGTTCAAGCTTGCCGTCAATTGAAAGCGTGAATTGGGTTTCCAGTAAATATCGGCGCCGCCATCGAATACAGTATCGCCATTCACGCGATCCGTAACACCCACTACGTAGGGCGTGATGGCCAATAAGGATTGGCTGTATTGCGGAATTTCCACTTTTGCAAAATCGGACAAAAAACGCGGCCGCGTGTAACTCGCTGCAGGCCAGGCCATTCGCTCACCGGTCGTGCCCACCACGCGATCAAGATAAATGCCAATGGTGCGTTTGTCGCCAGCGGCTTTCTGCATTGGCGCGATGTACCAGGGGATCAGCATTTCGGCCGACCAGGTATCGCCGTCTTCGCTGACGGCATGTTCCCAGATACCGTCCCAATCGTTGCTGAAATTATTTTCGTTACTGATCACGGCATCCTGAATACCGTTGGTCAGATTCAGCGTGAAGTTGTATCCGACGCCGCCGTTGCCGTCGTAGTCGACCATCAAGTTGACGCGGTCTACCGCTGCATCGCCATCACGGCGCGTGCGTTCGCGTGTGCGTGGAACAGCTGAGGTTTGCGTGTTGCGAAAAGCGATTGCCAGACCTTCCGGTGTCGATAAAATCCAGGCTTCGGTCGGATAAGGCGCGGCAGCACCGGTGAGTGGCTGCACCAGTTTGAAGTCGGTGACGTGTTGCGCACCTGCCCATTCGGCTTCGGAAATTTTACCGTCGACGACGATGCTGGCATCACAAGTGGCGGCGAAGAAACCCAGTACGACCCAATATTTTGCGGGCATGGCGCGCATAGATTTCTCCAATAATAGGGAGGCATCGTAGGCGCAGTGGCGACCAGCACCATGTGCAATAAGTCATTACGAAGGATGGCATATAAGCGCCATCAGCACCGTAGCGCGCGCGGTGACAACTGTTTACATAGAAGGGTCTAAACGTGTTTATCCGGGACGATAGTTATCTACCATGCGATAACTCCTTGCATACAAGCCAAATATCAATGCGGCTATCAGTGCAAATACGGCAAAGAAAAACATCTGGAATGCCGTGACACTCAGTCCGGTCGTGGCGATATTGCTGGTTATCGTGTCATTACGGACTGCCTGGTTGGCCAATAGAACCCACAAATTGCCGATGGTCGTGGTCAGATTCCAGAAGCTCATCACCACCCCTTTCATCGTCTGCGGTGCCTGGCTGTAGGCAAATTCTAGCCCGGTCGCAGACACCAATACTTCGCCAAAAGTGAGCAGTGCATAAGGCAATATTTGCCAGACAATCGACATGGGTTCGCCGCCATCCATCACGATTTGAATCAAGCCGATGACGATCCAGGCCAAACCACTGAAGGCGATGCCGGCGGTCATGCGGCGTAATGCAGTGGGTTCCCAGCCCAGACGTTTTAAAATCGGATACAACATCAGATTGTTGAAAGGAATCAGCAGCATCACCAACGCGGGATTCAAGGCTTGCATCTGCGTTGCGGCAAACCAATCGGGCTTGGTCATGGCATTGCCCTGGATTACCCAAGTCGAGGCCTTTTGGTCGAACAGTGAGAAGAACGGGGTGACCAGCGCGAATGCCACCAATACGCGTAGCACGCCTTTCACACCATCAACGGCGATATCAGGATGCACGCCGCGCGCGCGATCGAGTTGGATATAGGCACCGCCACCGACACCAATCAATAAAACCACCAGAGCGATACAGAATGAAATCACGAAGCCCATCGACGGAATCAGTGCAAACGAGGCAGCTGCCCCCGCGACGCCAGCCACGGCCAGCCACCAGCCAATATTGGCTTCGCCTTCACGCTTTGTGGTTAATGCCGTGCGAATGACCTTGGAAAATGTATTCGGATCGCTGACCTCTATTGGCGGCGCCATGACATATTTTTTGCGGCCAAGCCACAATACGAAAGTAGCGATAAACATCAATATACCCGGAATGCCGAAGGCAACGCTGGCACCATATTTTTTCAGGAAGATGGGCATCAGCAAGGAAGCAAACAGCGAACCAAAATTGATGATCCAGTAAAAAGCGTCGAACACGATTTTCGCGAGATGCTCGTTGGATTTGGTGAATTGATCACCGACAAAAGAAGCCACCAAAGGCTTGATGCCGCCTGCGCCGAGGGCAATTAAACCCAGGCCAGTGAAAAAACCGGTTCGGCTGTCTTCGAACATGGCAAGGCAGGCGTGGCCGACACAATAGATCAGACTGAACCAGAGTATGGTGTTGTACTTGCCGAAAAAACGGTCGGCCAAATAACCGCCGAGCAAAGGAAAGAAATACACACCGATCATGAAGGTGTGCATTAAGTCCTTGGCGACCAATTCACGTTCGCTACCGGCAGTAATATGCTGCAACAACAGCGAGCTAATTAAAAAACTTACCAGAATATTGCGCATTCCGTAAAAACTGAAACGTTCGCAACCTTCGTTACCGATGATGTAGGGAATCTGACGCGGCATTCGGGTGCTGGCAGCGGTATCAGTTACAGACATAGTTTTTCTCGTCTCTGTTGAATTTCAGAATGGCATTATTTATTTTCAAAGCCCCAGGCTGCGGGCGGAATGGCGACGGGTTTGCTTAAGTCGAATTCAACCCGGAAGTGACGACTCGGTCTGCGAAGTTCGTAGGCAAAAATAGTATTGTCGGTGACTTCAACGGCCCAGGTATTTTCCATCGATACTTTCATGCCATCGCGTTCAAACAGGGCCTTGGAAAAAGCATCGGCAGGAAACTCCTGGCGTGTGGTACTTCCTGGTAGCACGGTGTCTCCACCGTACTGCGTTAATTTATCTTCACTGCCGTCCTGGTGGCGATGATCATGCTTCAGTCGAAGGCCAGTGCCGGTTTTCGTGATGACCCAGGTACGGGAACGGTCTTCACCGACATGAAACGGAATGCGAATTTCATTCTCACTGCAACTACGGACATGCATCACCGCTACACCGGCAAAGCTCTTGGCATCGCTTTCATTGAAAGCCACCAATTTTCCGGCGAAAGCTTTTCCGCAATAGGCGGACAGCTTGTTGAAAAAAACATCGGAAGCAATAATCGGTTTTGTCGATGTCGGTTTGGCACAGGCCGCAATCAAGACGACAGATGCCATCAGCAATAGGCGAATGCTCATCAACCGCCTGCCGCTTCAATATCGGCGCGTTGTTTTTCTGCGCCGTCAATCACCTGATCTTCGACTTTTTCGGCTTTTTTAATGGGAGCCTGAATGGCATCGCGCATTTCGGTGTCCTGCTCAGGCACGGCAGCCGGTGTCGGTTCTGGGGCGACAACACAGGCATTCAGAAACAGGCAAAGTAGTATCAATAAAATTCTCATGTCGACCCCGAGTGTTTTTCTATGCGGCTAGCTCGGCTATGCTACCCGCATTAGGCATGGGGTGCGAGATGAGCTCACGTTGGCGTGTTGACGGACAGGTAGCCTTGGTCACGGGAGCAAGCGCAGGTATTGGACGCGCCGTCGCAGCCGAGCTATCAAGCCTTGGTGCGGACGTATTGCTGGTCGCTCGCGACGCAGCAGCCTTGCAGGCCTGTGCCGATGAATTGCAGGAAGAGTTTCCGAAGCAATCCGTTCGGTATTTTGCCGCCGATGTCAGTGATGCCGAACAGCGGCAGGAAGTATTCGACTGGATCGAAGACCTTCATGACGGCTTGCAAATTCTGGTCAATAACGCCGGCCACAATATTCGTAAGGCAACGATGGACTATAACGATGACGAATGGCGCAGTATTTTTGAAACCAATATTTTTTCGGCCTTCGAATTGTCGCGCTTCGCCTATCCGCTGCTGAAACAACATGCGAGTTCGAGCATCGTGAATATCGGTTCGGTATCGGGGCTGACGCATGTCCGAACGGGTTCGCCTTATGGTTCCAGCAAAGCCGCATTGCATCAGCTGACGAAAAATCTTGCCTGTGAATGGGGTAGCGACGGCATTCGGGTCAATTCGATCGCGCCCTGGTATATCCGTACCCGGCGCACATCTGATGTATTGGCACAACCGGAATATCTGGATGAAGTACTTGATCGCACACCGATGGGCCGTATTGGTGAGCCGGAAGAAGTCGCCGCAGCGGTCGCGTTTTTATGCATGCCAGCATCGAGTTACATCACTGGCGAATGCATTGCCGTCGACGGCGGTTTCATGCGCTATGGTTTTTGATTGTAGGTAGGAGCGAGCTCTGCTCGCGAAATGCCTCGTCGCAGGTTTTCGCGAGCAGAGCTCGCTCCTACATTTGTAATGCTCGCAGAACATTCACGGCTGAGGTTTATTGACAACTACGCCGAACAATCTGGCTGATGCGCGCCAAATCCGATTTTCTAAATGCTGCAGTATCACTGAAGGCATAACGCAGATCGGATTCTGCCTGTTTTTTCTTGGCTTTCCATCGATCGCAAAGCGCGCTGCCTTCGTACCGCACGCAGGAGTCTTGTACCCAACTGCAGGCAGCGCGCTGCTCGAAAGGGACATGCTCCATGCGATACCCTTGTGCCCACAAAGGTTCGCAACGCGGGTTGGTGTCGTAATTTTCGGAGTCCCGGGTCTTGCCTTCATAGTTTGTGCATTGATACAAATCCGGCGGTGCCAGCATTAACGGAATACTGTTTTGTGTCGCAGGCGTAGGTGCAATAACCTGAACAGGTTTTGCAACGGAATTTTTGGCCGGTATGGCATCCTTGGGGCGCGCCATTTCGCGCGACTCCTGCTTGCTGGATTTTGCACAGGGAGAATCCTGCAAGCTGACTTTGCCCTTGGCATCCAGGCAACGGTAAATCATGACTTTGTCATTAATTACTTTGGGTTCTGCGGCCAGTATGAGATCAGCTTGAATCGTGGCGACCAAACTCAAGAATAGGACCATTAGGCAGAATTTGTAGCTCATTTCGACAATTTACGCCCAAAAGAAAACGGCGACCAGAGGGTCGCCGTTTCTAGACAATGCTAAACCTACCTGGCTTGATTACAGCTTTGTGATTGGCACGTTTGTACGCGTCACTCCGTTGATGGTGTAGCTCAGCGTCGCTGTGGTGGCCGAGGTAAAGGTCAGCGTGTACGTGCCCACTACCACTTTGTTTACCAGAGCAGGGTTGAAGCTGCTACCAAAAGCTGGGCCGGTATTCTGTCTTACGTTACCACTTTGTACATCCACGCCGGTCCATGTGCCGACAAATTCATACCAATCGGGCGCAGCGCCGGTGCTGTTATAAATAAACAAGAGCCCCAGTTTGTTATTGCTGGCATATTCAAACCAGGTCAAGCCCCAGCCACTTTCTGCAGCGTTGTACCAGGCCCCGGTGTGGTTCACGGTAGGGCCGTTGACGGCAGCGGGGGCGAGATATTGTTGAATATTTGGGTAAGAGACATCGAGGCGTGAATAGATGTCGTCATTGCCTGCAGTAGCCGGATTACCTGAGTTAGCGCATGAAGCATTGCCTCCGAAGAGTCCGCCACGCAAGTACCAGGCGCCATCACCTCCGATGGTAAACAAGCCTGAACCACTACTACCCGGCAAGGTGGAGCCACTCGACCAACCTACTTGGTGTTGTCCGGTACTCTGGGTTTCTTTGATGCCCTGAGATACTTTTTTCGGGAACCCTTCAGGATGGTGAATACCGTAAACGGAGGTGCTATTGGCTAATGCTGCCGAGTCCCAACCGGCAAAGAACGTACCGGCCGGTGGCGCGTTATTCATTCGCACGAAGGAGATGTCGGTACCGGTAGTGCCATCTTCCGAATAGAGATACGTAGCACCACCGGTTTGTGGTGCAGGCAGAGTAGCCGTTGTGCTGCTGGTACCGCAGGTGGTGGTCTCGTAGTTCCAGTAGAAGTTCATCGTAGTGGCAAGCGCTTGTGTGCCAATGCAATGGTGAGCTGTATAGAAATACGGAATTTGCGTGGCAGCGACCGTATCGGCCAGCAGGCCACCGGTGCACAAGAAGGTATTGGCACCACTAACGAAGGTAATGCGGGCAACCGAGTTTTCGGCGTTGACGAAATTGGCGCCCAATTCAACCGTGCGGCAAATAATATTGAGCATGCAAGTCTGTTCTGCGGCGCCTTTCTGGATAATGAAGCTTTCCTTGGCATTGGTTAGCAAATGGGAAACGCCTGCCACATCAACACGAACCGGCGCAGCCAGTGCACCCTTGGGCAAGTAGATTTCTATGATCTGGGTTTCACCATCTGTGCCGGGGGACCAGTAAATATTCTTGTCATCGACCAGACGCTTGGTTTCTTCGCCCTCAGCCAAAGCAATAATCTGGTCGGGTGCATCCGAGCCCGAGAAACGCAACTCTGAACCCGCCACAAGACCTGCCGTACGAATACCAACGCGCAAGCCGAAAGCATCCGGCGATTTAATTTCAATTCGCGAAACTTTCGCTCCATTGGCTAATACCTGCCATTTCAGACTTGGCATCGCCTGCAGTTTTTCGGCAGCGACATCGCGGCCAATACCGATTTGCAAAGGCTTTAATTTATTGTCGCTGCTATTGTCGCGATGCAGCTTAGCAATACGCTCAGGCGCCAGGGCTTTCAAACCAAGTTTTGCCACGCCGTCGGCAGGAAAGTTGTTTGAACGCCAAGCCAAGGCTGTTGCCGACTTGGTCGTAGTAGCTTTCGTGGGCTCGCCTTTAACGCGAACCGCTGCAGCTTGGTGGGAGAACGCCAGGGCCAGCAGGCCCGAGGCTAAAATCAGGGATATACGTGAGGGTGCCATCGAAGTAACCAGGGTGTGTGTAGAACCCCAATGCTATCGCAGTATTGCTCAATTTTTATGTAGAACCGTCCAGAAATTAAGCAAAAAAGACAAAATTATCGTGATGACATTGCCGCATTCAGCAAGATAAAGAGACTTTACCGCTTGGGAACTAGCGTAGGTCGGGCTCCAGCCCGATATAAACCGCATCGCAATCTGTCCAAAGCGTCGGGCCCGGGCCCAACCTGCGTTTCATGTATCGGATATTCTTAACCCGCCCAATCTGCCGGATAAAGACCACGAGTAACATCACGATGGAAACTGGAATATGGCCAATCACTCACGCGGCTTACAAGACCATGTTTTAGCGGGTTGATATAAACGTAATGAATGTGATGGATGAGGTCTTCATTGTCTGTAATAGTATGCTCCCAGAAACGTCGTTGCCAGATACCGCGTTCACGTTTTTTACATCGTATTTTTGAACGGTATTCTTCCATCGGAAGTCGTCGCGAAAACCCGGATTTTATCTGTGCCCAACGATTGGAATAGTCGGCATCCCCATCAGGCAACCGCAAGACACAATGAAGATGATCGGGAAGAACGACAATAGCAATAATTTCAAAAGGCCGCGCCCGTTGCGCATCACGAAAAGCTGCGCGTAGCGCATCGACATGCTCCACCAATAAACGCCGCCGACGCTCAAGCAGATTTACCGTAAAGAAATACGTGCCACCCGATACCCGCACACGACGATAGTTCGACATAGTCCCCAGCTTGCCAAACCGCAAAAGAAATCAAAATCAGACAATCCCGCAACCGCATGTAAGAAATTCCCGACATGCGTATGTGGGCCAAGGTAGGTCGGGCTCCAGCCCGACATAAACACCATCGCAACGTTTAAAGAGAGCATCGGCTTCGCTTGCAAAAATAAGCAGAGTCGTAATCTGTCGAAAGCATCGGGCCGGGGCCCGACAAACGCTTGCGATGACAATTGTGCATCACCACGATGGTTTAAAAGCGTTGGGCCAAAGGCCACAACCTACAAGCCCGACTTACGAATTTATGCCCGGGGTACCGCGGCAAGCAAAAACAGCACGCACACCAAAAAGTCGTCGCGATGAACGACGGCGTTTTTGTTTTAAGCGTTAACCGCGGCAGTAAGGAAGATCGATGGCCGATTTAAATCAACCTGACCCCTTTGTTTCCAGTGTTGTTGTGGTGTTGTTCTCTTTACCTATGTCAGCAAGAGTTTTTTCTTTGC
>JBOHYH010000341.1:0-12760 GCA_050737775.1 Arenimonas sp. | reverse complement strand
GTCAAAGGCACCATCCACTGGGTCAGTGCAAAATCCGGTGTTGAAGCGGAAGTACGTTTGTATGATCGTTTATTCACCGTCGCCAACCCTGATGATGATGCCGATGGCAAAACCTATCGTGACCACTTGAATCCCGATTCGGTACGTATCGTGAAAGCCTATGTAGAACCTGCCGCCGCGGCATTGGCTTCAGAAACCAATATTCAATTTGAACGTCTGGGTTATTTTGTCACTGATCGCCTGGATCACACTGCCGACAAACCGGTGTTTAATCGCACAGTGACTTTGCGGGATGTCTGGGCCAAGGGAGTTTGATATGCGGATTTTATTTTTGGCATTTTTATTAACGCTTGTTGCATGTGCTGGGCCCCAGAACACCGGTGATATGAAAGCTGCCGGACCACCCCCCATGATGTCCAATGAAAAAACGGCTACACCACCTGCACAGAATGTCGTTATTGAAGAAAAAACCACTGACAGCAAACCCGGCGAAGTGGACTTTAGCTGCAAGACTGCCAGTGACTGCAAAATAAAAGATGTGGGAAGTTGCTGTGGCTATCGCCCGGCATGTGTCAACAAAGACAGCCAAACCTATCCCGAGCAGGTAAAAGCGGAATGTGCAAAAAAAGGCATGGCCGGAATTTGCGGTTTTCCGAGCATCAGCAGTTGCACCTGCACCAACAATAAGTGCGAAGGTGTTGCAGGCGGATCCGGCGAGGCGGAATTACAATAATGTTATACGCCCAACTTCATCTGACTCTACCGCCCTGGATTCACGATCAGGTGGACGGCGATGCCATTTATGAAACGGCAGAAAGCAGGGTTGCACTCGCGGTGCAATTATCCCAGCTTAATGTCAGCCGACAAAGCGGCGGCCCTTTCGGTGCTGCTGTCTTTAATCAAGCCGGCCGGCTGCTGGGCATCGGCGTCAATCGTGTCGTGCCGCACAACTGTTCGGCGGCACATGCCGAAGTGATGGCGCTGACAACGACGCAACAGCGTCTGCAAAAGTTTCGTTTGAACGAGGGCGGTGAACGCATCACATTGGCAACTTCGGCTCAGCCCTGCTCCATGTGTTACGGCGCACTGATATGGGCCGGCATCGATGAATTATTGATTGCCGCCCGTGCCGACGATGTACAAACACTGGCCGGCTTCGATGAAGGCCCGTTACCGGCTGACTGGAAAGGTGAACTGGAAAAACGCGGCATTGAAGTTCATACCGATATTTTGCGAGACCAGGCCTGCGCCGTGCTAAAGGAATATGGCGAAAGCGGACTTGTTTATTAATTGCGTTATGGCGATTCGTGAATCGCCCTGCATGACAATGTTTAAATCCCTTCTTACTAGAATTTTAAAATGAATGGTTTACTGTGCTACTGCCGCCAGGGCTTTGAACCGGATCTTGCCGCCGAACTATCTGAGCGTGCAGCGAATGCTGGCTTCCACGGCTACGCAAAAACCGAACGCAACAGCGGCTATGTTTCCTACATTTGTGAAGATGCCGCTAACTTGTCAAGAAATGTGCGCTATCACGACATCGTATTCGCTCGTCAAAAACTGCAATTGTTTGCCGAATTAAAAGACCTGAATCCAACTGATCGCGTTACCCCCATGATGGAAGCCATCGCCGGACGCGGACGCTTCGGTGATGTACTGGTTGAACATCCAGATTCCGACGAGGGCAAGCCTCTCTCCGGCTTATCGCGCTCATTCGCCAACGCACTGCGCCCTGCACTTCGTAAACGCGGCATGCTTAGCGATAAGGAAGATGCACGCTTACCTCGCCTGCATGTTTTCTTTTTGGCAGGCACTCATGCTTTACTCGCCAGTTCCGATCCGGCTGACAGCTCGCCATTTCCACTCGGCGTTCCGCGCTTGCGGGCGCAGGCGAATGCGCCAAGCCGTTCGGCACTGAAACTCGATGAAGCCCTGATGATTTTCATGAGCGACGAAGACCGCGCAAAAATCCTGAAGCCCGGCATGCATGCTGCCGATCTTGGCGCCGCACCCGGCGGCTGGAGCTGGATTCTCACCAAGCATGGCCTACATGTTTCTTCGATCGATAACGGCCCGATGTCGGAAACCGCGATGGCTACCGGTCTTATCAATCATATCCGTGCCGATGGGTTTAATTGGCAGCCACCAAGAAAAATCGACTGGATGGTCTGCGACATGGTGGAATCCCCGCGCAAGGTCGCCCATCGCATGAGCGAATGGTTTGCCAATGGCTGGTGCAAACACGCGATTTTCAATTTGAAACTGCCGATGAAAAAACGCTGGGAAGAAACCCGTCTGTGCCTGGATGAGTTCGAGGAAAAATCCGGCAAGGCATTGCATATGCATGCGAAACAGCTCTACCACGATCGCGAAGAGATCACGGTGTTTGCTACCGTGATTTAATGCCAATAGCTCGTAAAATTATCGTAAAACCAATTAGCGCTTATTAACAGTGCTGGCGGGCGGTGTAACGGGCGGCCTGATCTTTCTGGGGGCAGTCACTAGCATGGAAAAACGATTGGTATTATCAATTACATTCGTCTCCTTCGACTCGGAAGAAATCTGCGAGTTAATTACCAGCTTGCTGGAGGCCATCGAGTTCGGAGCAATGAAATGCAACTTGATCAACGGTTTGTTGCCGGCAATCATATTTCCGAGAGCATTACAAACAAAACTTGCTTTTTCCGCCTCTGCGCTCTTCATGCATGTCCATCCATTTGGCGCTGTAGCATCGATCGACGTCCCTGGCGCGTTGGTCTCTAACAGGACGCTTGGGCTGATAGCAACGCCAGGACCATAGTTGTCCATGATGACATTTATATAAATGCTGGCACCTGGAGTCACACTGGCCGCACCATGGGCACGAATTGCCACATTGGCCTGCTCAACTACATATTGCGGAATAAATATGCCAGTACTTATCGGATTGTTACCCACAGGAATGGTTGCGACGACAGTATTAGTACTGGCATCGATAACCGCAACACTATTTGCCTGTGGAAGCGTCACATACACTGAGTTGTCGGCGGGATTCACCGTCAAACCTGAAGGTGACGAATCGAGTGTTATAGTTGCAGCAACGCTATTGGTTGTGGTGTCGAATACTGTTACGAATTTATGAAATTCGTTTGTCATATAGATTCGATTACCGTCAGGGCTAATAGCTATTTCATCCGCACCAAAAATAGACGGTATTTTGTATGTGGAAAAAAAGGTGGAAGTATTGACCACTGAAAGTGTACTTTCGCCACTACTGTATACATAAAGCAATGTTCCTGACCGGTTGAGCACCAACGATTCTGGCCCAAGCCCCCAATAGGCAGTCCCGGCCCAGGTATTGGAAATCAGATCCAGACTGGCTACCCCTCCAAAGGAAAGAGCTTCAGATACATAGACGAAATTTCCCTGCCGGTTGACAGCAAACCCTGTTACTAAATACGGCCCGGGAATTGTGTAGGTCGCCAGCAAAGCATAATTTGACGTATCAATTGCAAATATGTTTCCAAAGAAACCATTATGCGAAAAAAGTCTGCTGCCATCTCCGTTTAAAAGCAGCACACCTCCTGGAATAACCGGACTGGCAATCACCGTGTTATTGGATGTGTCAATCACGGAGACCGTTTCACCGTTCCTTACGTAAGCTCTGGTACCCTGCTCGTTTACAGCCACATGAGTGGGGTTTGAACCCACGGCAATGGTGGCAATGACAGTTCTCGTGCCGGTGTCGATCACGGAAACCGTTCCGTCTGCAGCATTGGCGATGTATGCACGCGGCAGGGAACTGGCCACTTCCGAAAAAAATGCGCATGCCAGGCAAAGACCCAAAATTACGGGTTTAAAAAAGCAATTCATTATTTACGATCACCAGCTAATGAGGCTGTAATCATAACATTCAATCAACCAGAGGCAGATTAACTGCCGGATGCTTGCCGTAGCAGCAAGCTACGCAGCGGCGACAAGAAATTGGCAATGCCGAACGCATGACCACGCAAAAGCGTCGGCAAGACTTCATCATTGGAAAACGCGCGATTGATAGCTTCGAAGGAATACGCAGCGATAGCATTTTCGCTGATGCGTTGCCTAGCCCAGCGCTCCAATTTGTGTTGCGAAAAAGAGACTTCATTTTTTTGTTTCGTGCTCTCCGACGATGATTTCGCGGCACCCAGCACATCGAGCAACGCAGACACATCACGCAAGCCCAGATTCACGCCCTGCCCAGCCAGCGGATGCACGATGTGGGCTGCATCGCCAATCAAGGCAACGCGTCCGACCAACATCTCTTTGGATAATTGTCTTTGCAATGGAAAAGCGGCACGCATTGAAACTGTCACCACATTACCAAGACGTCCATCGAATGCCCGTGTCAGCTCGCGGCAAAAACTTTCATCATCACATTGCAGAAGACGATCCGCTTCTTCATCGGGCAGAGTCCAGACAATCGAACAACGACCATCACTAAATGGCAGGAATGCCAACGGCCCCGTGGGCAGAAACCGCTGCCATGCAGTGTTTTGATGTTCCGATTCGGTCTTTACGTAGGCAACAATGCCGCGTTGACCATAGTCTTTCTTGTCCGATTTCAAACCCAGCAATTCACGCACTTTGGAGCTGGCGCCATCGGCACCCAATACCAAGCCTGCCTTGATAGTGTCGCCACTTTTCAGTTTGAGGCTGACAATATTTTCCTGCTCGATACTCTCAAGCCTGTCGGGACAGAAGCACTGAATGCGATTTTCCTGTTTGATGGCCTGCCACAAAGCATCGGCAATATTATTGTTTTCGATAATGCTGCCGAGTGATTCTTGCGCTTGCTGACTGGCAGAGAGATGCAATTCATTGCCGGCAGCCGCATCCCATATCCGCATATCGCTATAAGACTGCGCACGGCGACTGGCTATTTTTTCCCAGACACCACAGGCGCCCAGTAATTTTTGGTTGTCGGTTGCCAAAGCGACCACACGCAAATCCGACACCTCTTCCGACCATGGTTTTGCTTCATGCGCTTCGACCAATGCAACGCGATAGCCGGCTCGGGCGAGAGATAAGGCAGCACAACTCCCGACAATGCCAGCACCAATCACGGCAATATCAAAAGACTTCATGGCGATCTCCGTACAAGCTGTGGAATGTTTTCGCGAAAACCCATCGCACCATTCACGATAGGCATTTGCAAATCCGGACTCAAACCCAAGCCTGTCAATCCCAGTGAACGCAGGCTTTTGGCAAAACCATTTTCCTGGGCAGTAAAGCGTGCCAAACCATCACTGAAGGCAATGGTTTTTTGGCGATCTTCACGGCGACTTTCGCGATACGCCGATAAAAATTCCGGGCTTTGCAAGTCATGCTTTTGCAGGCACTCGGCGAAACTCAAGGCATCCCGCAAACCGAGATTGAACCCCTGGGCACCAATCGGATGCAGGGTTTGTGCTGCGTTCCCCATCAACACACAACCTGGGCCGGAAATTTCCTTTGCGATCATTTTTTTCAGCGGATAATGCGTGCGGGCACCCACTTTTCTAATGCGGCCGGCACGCCAGCCAAAGCGCTGCTGAAAATAATCGCTGTATTGGGCATCGCTGAAATCTGCAATATTTGCCACTTCATCATTGGCAACCCCGCAAATCGCGCCAAACTGTCCACCCGGCATCGGCAATAACGCGACCGGCCCCTGGGATGAAAAACGTTCGTAAGCGGTTCCGTCGGAAACCTGATCGGTTTGTACCGTGCATACAAACAAATGCTGCAGATAGTCAAAATCATCTGTCGGGATATTCAATGCGGTACGCACCATCGATTGCGTACCATCAGCACCGACAATCATGCGGCCCGAAATAATGTGCTGCTTTCCATTGCATTCGATCAACACATTCGGCGACACATGATCCGGCGTGACCCGCAATACTTTTGCCGGACGATAGATAGTCAGCTTTTCCAGTTCGGCGACCCTTGTTTCCAAAGCTGCGCCTAAATCACGCGCCAGTACCACGCCACCGAAGTATTCGCGTTGATAATCCTTGGCCTGAATATCGACGCTGCCGAAATCACCGACGCGGCTAATATGAATGCGCCGAATCGGACTGAATCCATTGGCGAATTTCTGCGCAACCGCCAAATGTTCCAATGCCGTCAGGCTGGCAGCAGACAAGGCCAGCTTGCGCTCATTGAAACCGGGAGCACCGGCGCTTGGAATACTGGCTTCCACCATGGCAACCCGCAAACCACTGGCTTCCAGGGCGCAGGCAAGGCTGCTTCCTACCAGCCCCCCTCCCAAAATTAAAATATCATGCATGTCGTCACATCAATCTTTAGCCAGAGTTCGGCCGCTTGAGGTATCCTATTCTTCTTGATGGCACCCCGCTACGGATTTTCACATGTCTACCAATCAAAATACTTCCTTTGCTCCCGGCCCACTCGCACTCACGGTGATGATTGTGTTGGCTGCACTCAGTCGCCTGTTGCCGCACCCATACAATTTCACTCCGATTGAAGCGATGGCATTGTTCGGTGGCGCGTATTTCGCAAATCGATGGTTGAGTGTTGCGGTGCCCTTGCTGGCCATGTTGCTGGCAGATTTCTTTCTCGGCTTCCATAGCGGCATGCCGGTGATTTACAGCACGATTCTGCTGATCTCTATCATCGGATTTGCCTTGCGCGGCAAGGTAACGGTGCTGAGGGTCGCTAGTTTCGGCCTGGTCAGCGCCACGCTGTTTTTCCTGATAACCAATTTCGCTGTCTGGCTGGAAGGCAGCATGTATCCGATGAATGCTGGCGGCTTGCTGTCTAGCTACATCGCCGGCATTCCGTTCTTCCATTGGCAACTTGCGGGTGTGGCGACTTACAGCACCATCCTGTTTGGCGGCTTTGCTTTTTTACGTTCCAACATGCCTGCGTTGAAATCACACACGGTGTAAGCATTCATGGGAAATCGTCTTTCGAAAATCTATACGAAAACCGGCGACGATGGTTCGACGGGTCTCGGCGATGGTAGTCGCGTTTCGAAAGACTCCGCCCGCGTTACCGCGTATGGCACTGTTGACGAAGCCAATAGTGCCATCGGCCTGGTACTCGCCTGCGATATTCCGGAAGATGTGCGCGAAATTCTGGTGTCAGTGCAGCATCACATGTTTGATCTGGGCGGGGAACTTTGTATTCCTGGCCATTCGGCAATTTTTGATGAAGACATCACTCATCTTGAAAACACACTTGATAAGTTCAACGCCGATCTGCCTGCGCTGAAAGATTTCATTCTGCCCGGCGGCGGCATGGCCTCTAGTCACTGCCATCTGGCACGCACTATTACCCGACGCGCCGAACGCGAAACAGTGACATTGTCGCACCATGATGCAGTCCGTCCAGAAACCATTCGCTATCTCAATCGTTTGTCGGATTTATTGTTTGTGTTGGCACGCGTGCTTGCGCGCGCCAGCGGTCACGGCGAAGTGCTCTGGAACCATCAGCGCCGCAAAGGCTGATCATGCGTATTTATACGCACCCCGACTGTCTGGAACATGACCCCGGAAGCGGCCACCCGGAATGCCCTGCACGTCTACACTCGGTGATCCAGGCGATTCATGGCGCTCTGCCTTTACTGGAATGGCAACATGCGCCACATGCCGAACGGTATTTTCTGGAGCGTGCGCACAGCAGGGAATTGATTGAAAAAATTCTCGATACTGAAATACATGAAAGCTTTCATATCGATGCCGATACCGTTATGTCGCCTGCATCCAAATCGGCCGCACTGCATGCCTCCGGCGCCGGTGTAGCAGCCGCGAATGCGATTATGCGTGGTGAAATAAAACAGGCTTTTTGTGCCGTACGACCACCTGGCCACCATGCGACCCGTAACACTGCCATGGGATTTTGCCTGTTCAATAATATTGCGGTCTGTGCAAAACATTTACTGACCGAACACAGGTTGCAACGCATCGCCATTGTCGATTTCGATGTCCATCACGGCAACGGCACCGAGGATATTTTCAAGGATGACCCGCGTGTTTTTTATCTGAGTACGCACGAAGCCGGAATTTATCCCAACACGGGCTTTGCCGAAAGTAATCAGCCGGAACGACTGAGCAATGCCTTGTTGATGCCAGGCAGTGGCAGTGAGGATTTCCGTGCCATATGGCAGCAAAAATTTCTGCCTGAATTAGTGGCGTATCGCCCCGACATTATTCTGATATCGGCGGGGTTCGATGCACATCGCCTTGACCCGTTGGCAGACTTGAATCTGCAGGCCGACGATTATTTCTGGTTGAGCCAGGAACTTGCTGCAATCGCAAAACAATTTTCCGAAGGAAGAATTATTTCAATGCTTGAAGGCGGCTATAGTCTGACTGCATTGCGTGAATGCAGTGTCGCGCATTTACGAGGATTGATGGCGTAACAAATCGGCACTGTAGGGGCGCACGCATGCGACCGCCATGGATGGCGGAAGTGCCGAAAATGCAGGAGCATTTTTCGGCCTGCGCCCTGACGTTACGATGTGTTTTGGACGCAGCAAGCCTGCGCCCCTACGTTGGCTCGAAATCCAATGCAGCCGAATTAATGCAATAACGCAAACCGGTCGGTGCCGGACCGTCGGGAAATAAATGTCCCAGGTGCGAATCACAATGGGCACATTTAACTTCAATCCGTTCCATGCCATGGCTTGCGTCCATGCTCTCGGAAACAGCAGATTTCTCGACCGGCTTGTAGTAGCTAGGCCATCCGCTTCCGGAATCATATTTGCTCTCCGAGCTGAATAATTCGGCCTTGCAGGCAGCACAGAGATAAGTCCCCGACGCGTGATGATCCCAATACTTGCCGGTAAAGGCCCGTTCGGTCTCCGAGCAACGGCAGATCGCGTACTGCTCTGGGCTTAATTCGGCCTTCCACTGGGCGTCTGTTTTCTCGACTTTCTGATTCAAGGCTGGCTCCTATGGGGTTTTGGCAATAACGGCTAGAATACACCCCATCTTGGTTTTCAGGATTTGCCTGTGTCCCGTCCTGCTCTGCGTTTACTGCCTCTATGCTTTGCCATTTCCCAAGCCGTCGTTGCCCAGGAAACAGCACAAAACTGGAACTATTGCGTCAGTCCCGAAACACTTCCGGTATTCAATACCGACCTGGTTTCTACCGAAAGTCGTGAACAAACCGCGACCGATATTCAAGCTAACGATATGAATCTCGAGAAAGAGAAGGTAACGGTGTTCCAGGGCAATGTCGTACTGCAGCGCTCTGATCAGTGGATGAATACTGACAAGCTGACTTATACCCATGATAACGAGCAGTTTGTGACCGACGGGCCTGTAAAGTATCAGGATCGCAGTGTTCGTCTTACTGCGAAGCAAGCCCGCGGTGATCAGAAAAAAGACACCATGAGCCTGGAAGGCGTGCAATACCAATTCAGCAACAACCTGGGCAACGGTACCGCGCAAGAAGCCGTCATGCATGGTGAAACCGGTGAACTTGATGGTGCAACTTATTCCACCTGCCCTCCTGGCCAGCGTCAATGGGAATTCTCGGCGAATCACATTACGGTTGATCAGAAAACAGCGCGCGGCAGTGCTACCAATGCGACATTGCGTTTAGGTGGGGTACCCGTACTTTGGCTACCGTATATCAGCTTTCCGACCGACGACCGTCGTCGCAGCGGTATTTTGTCGCCGAGCGTCGGCAATGATCAGCGCAACGGGACTGATATTTCAGTACCGATTTACTGGAATATCGCACCGAATTTCGATGCCACCTTCACGCCGCGCTGGCTGTCCGAACGTGGCCTGATGCTCGGTTCCGAGTTTCGCTATCTTGGCAATCGTTCGCAAGGCATCCTGCAAACAACCTGGCTGCCCAATGACGATATTCTGAATCGTGATCGCGGCATGATCGAGTTCGATCATTTCACCGCCATCAGTCCTTCCTGGTATTTCAGCACCGACATCAACAATGTCAGTGATCGTAATTATTTCGCTGATTTCGGCCAGTCCCTCAATGCCACGTCGATCTCGTTTTTGGGAAGCGATCTTGGCGTTTATGGTCGAGGCCGTAACTGGTCTGCCAGCGCCAGTTTGCAGTACTGGCAAATCGCGAGTCCGGATTTGTCGTTCACCGACGACAACTCCCCTTTCCACCGGCTGCCAAGACTGCAAGCAAGCTGGTTGAAGCCATTAAGTTCTTGGGCCGAGTTTGGCGTGAATTCGGAACTCGTACGCTACGAAAGAAACAGTAGCCTCGACCATACCGTCGGCGGCACCCGAATTGATGTGCAGCCTTATCTAAGAATGCCGTTTAGTGGCACCTCATGGTTTGTCACGCCTGAAATTGCCTGGCGCTTCACACGCTACAGCGACGTTGACGCTTCCCTACTCAATCCCGGAGCCGATACGTCTCCACAACGCAGCCTGCCCATTGTCAGTCTGGATGCCGGCATGGTGTTTGAGCGGGATATGCAGTGGGGTTCTGAGAATTATCTGCAGACTTTCGAGCCGCGCTTTTATTACTTGTACGTGCCATACCGGGATCAAAACGACTTCCCGATTTTTGATACCCGTGACCTGACATTCGATTGGCCGGCGCTATTCAGGACCAATCGTTTCGGCGGCGCAGATCGCCAAAGTGACGCCAACCAGGCCACCATCGCCTTCACTACGCGATTTTATGAACAGGACACAGGGCGTGAACGTTTTAGTGCCAGCCTGGGCCGTATTACGTATTTTGATGATCCCCGGGTCGTAGGTACACAGGCATTGTCCAGCAGCGGTTCGGCCTGGGTCGGACAGTTTGACTGGACGGTTTCCGATAGTTGGAATCTCGGTGTTACCCAGCAGTGGGACCCGAGCAACCAGAAAAACTTGTTGACAGGAGCCCGCACCCAAGTTCGCTGGGCCAATGGCGGCTTGTTCAATGCCGCCTATCGCTACCGTCGTGATTCCCTCGAACAGAGCGATATCAGCTTCAGAATTCCGGTGAAACATAGCTGGAATCTGGTTGGCCGATGGAATTACTCCATCCGTGATGCCAGCAGTCTGGAAAGCCTGTTGGGAATGGAATGGAAGAGCTGCTGTGTTGCGCTACGGGTACTCGGCCGACAATATGTTCGTAGTTTCGCCGACAAATCGAACTTTGGCCTTTATATCGAACTCGAACTCAACGGTCTGGGTAGTTTTGGCCGCAATACGGAAGCCGTACTAGATAATGCTATTCTAGGTTATTCCGAATAAAATCAATGATGAATGAATGTTTGCACCGCGGATTGAACTGCGCATGCAACGCTAACGGAGTTTGAAACGAATGAAACACAAGTTTTCCGGTTTGTTATTAGCCCTGTCCATGGGCCTGATGAGCACCATGCTTTCGGCCCAAGACCAGGCCGTTGCCAGCGTTGACGGTATTGCGGCTATTGTTGATGAAGACGTCATCCTGAACAGTGAAGTCCAGCGCGCAGTGGATAACATCAAGGCCCAGTACGCAAAACAACCAGAGCAGTTGCCGCCTGAAGACATACTTCGCAAGCAAGTACTGGAACGTCTGATTCTGCTTCGGTTACAGATCGAACGTGCCAACAGCAGCGGCATTCGTATCTCTGACAATGAAGTCAATCAGGCAATTCAGAACATAGCCAATCAGAACAAGATCACGCTTGATCAACTGCGTACCCAGATTGACGGCCAAGGCCTCAGCTATGAAGAATTTCGCAACAATTTGAAAGACGAAATCACGGTTCAACGCATGCGCCAAAGTTATGTACAAAGCCGTGTTCAGGTATCGGACACCGAAATCGACCAGCTATTGTCAGTTCGTGAAGTTGGCGGCCCGGAAGTTCGACTCGCCAATATTCTGGTTGCCTTGCCAGACGGCGCAACGCCGGAACAATTAGCGAAGGCACAGGAAAAAATTACACGTATCAAAGCCTTGCTTGACAAGGGTGAAATGGATTTCAGTTCTGCAGCCATTCGTTTTTCGGATTCACAAAACGCCCTCGAAGGCGGCGAAATTGGCTGGCGTACGGTTGATTCCATACCGCCTGCTTTCGTGAACATGATTCGCGAAATGAAACCCGGTGACATTACAAATCCTGTGCGTGGCCCCAGTGGCTTCCAATTAATCAAACTGATTGAAACCCGTGCACAAGACAAACAAATGACGACGCAGTACCACGCGCTTGGCATCATGATTGCTGCCAAAGGCACAGGAAACGAGGCAGCCCGCCAGAAAGCCGAGGATTTGCGTGCTCGTATCATGGCCGGTGAAGACTTTGCAAAACTGGCTCGTGAGAATTCTGCAGAAGAAATGAATGCCAGCAAAGGTGGCGACATGGGCTGGTTTGAACTGGGCCAATGGGGTCAGGGCATCGCCAGCAAGCTTGAGGCATTGAAAGACGGTGAAATATCCGAAGTATTCCTCAGCGATGTGGGCTGGCATTTCGTCAAGCGACTGGGTACCCGTAACCAGGACATGACGGATGAAAACCGTCGCAACCAGGCTCGCCAGATGATTGCACAACGCAAATCGGAAGAAGAATACGAACGTTTTCTCCGTCAATTGCGTAACGATGCCTACATCGAGTCGCGCCTCGGCGGTAGCTGATATCGCATGAATGTCCGCCTGGCGCTCATTGCAGGCGAACCGGCTGGAATTGGCCCTGAATGCTGTGTTCGTATTGCACAGAAACAACATTCGGCTAATTTAATTGCCATTGCCGATCCCGAGACACTTCTTCAGGCAGCGGAAGCCCTAAAGCTT
Source organism: Arenimonas sp. (assembly GCA_050737775.1). Lineage (GTDB taxonomy): Bacteria > Pseudomonadota > Gammaproteobacteria > Xanthomonadales > Xanthomonadaceae > Arenimonas. Next base: position 37 of record JBOHYH010000341.1, on the reverse strand, counting down.
CCGCTGCGACTGATAGCTGCGGACCAAAAAGCAAAAG
>JBOHYH010000340.1:0-2942 GCA_050737775.1 Arenimonas sp. | reverse complement strand
CCCCTACACGGAGCAGTTTTATTTTGGTGTTGACGCTAGCGGAATAATCAGCCGCTCACCTACGCGCACATCGTCATTGCGCTTATTGTTGGCCAGCAAAATCGTACCCATTGGCACACCGTGGCGTGTCGCTATCTGGCTGAGGGTTTCGCCACGACTCACCACGTACTGCAGACCGCGTGAGTTATCGTCTCTGCGCTCCTGCTGGGCTGCAAACCAGGTGCCAGGAGGTGCTTGTTCGGAAAAATAATCACGAATACCGCTCACAACCGCCGATGCAAGGCGCTCGCGATGCGCGGGGTCGGATAATTTACGTTCTTCATTCGGGTTGGTAATGAAACCGGTTTCAATCAACATCGAAGGCACGTCGGGCGAACGCAAGACAACAAAGTTGGCATGTTCGACATTGGGCTTGTGGGCTTTTCCGAGATCTTTCAGGGAGCCCAATACTTCATCAGCAACATCTTCCGATACCCGCATAGTTGCGCTTTGAGACAGATCGAGCAGAACGGCAGCCAGGTTTTTATCTTTCGCATCGAGAGAAACGCCGCCAACCAGGTCAGCGGCGTTTTCCTTGTCAGCTAACCAGCGTGCGGCTTGCGAGGAGGCACCTTTTAACGACAACACAAACACCGATGATCCATTGGCTGCGCCATTCAAGGCGGCGTCGGCATGGATGGAAATAAACAAGTCTGCCTGCGCTTTACGCGCACGCATATAACGATCCTGCAACACAACGAAGCTGTCGTCATTCCTCACGAGAAAGGCTTTCATGCCGGGCTCGGCATTGATTTGTTTTGCCAATTCACGCGCAGTAGCCAGGGTAATATTTTTTTCTCTCACGCCGCTCGGGCCTATGGCACCGGGGTCTTTGCCGCCGTGCCCTGCATCAATGGCAATAATCAATTCACGCTGACTATTGCCGAAAACACTTTGCAACGTTTTGGTTGCAGGGAAACGTGCAGACGATTTGTTGTCGACTTTGACATCGGCCTGTTCAATTTCCTTCGTTTCGATGGCGGCAGGCTTTATTTCAGGTTTGGCTTCCAGACTAAGCACTTCCTGCATGGCGGCCTTGATATCGGCAACTTTATTCTCAGGAGCCTTGTTTTCAGGAGCCTGGCTTTCAGAAACTTTGACGGGTGCTGTTTTGGCAGCAACATGGCTGATAGATGCCGGTTTTGCATTCGGATTGATCAGCTCGATCACTAAACGGGTATTGGCGCCGGTACCTTCGATGCGCGATTTGGTTTGCACGGTTTCGCTCAGATCGAATACCACGCGCAATGTGCCTGGCGTTGGCTGGCCAGTACGTACCTTGCTGATCACCCCATTGGCCCCCGGCAATTTAAAACTGCTGGAAGTCGCCGTCGCAGGCAGATCGAGCACCAAGCGCTCAGGTTTGCTGAGCGTGAAAACCTTGTAGCTGGATTTATCGCTCAGGCTAAGCTCTGCTTGGGTTTGGCCGTCCATGGCGAGCAATTTGAGGTCTTGCAGTTGCGTTGCATTCGCAAACACCGGCGCCAGCAATAGCAGCAGGCCGGTTTTGCAGAGATTTCGAGAGCTTGCAAGGTTGCGCATGGCTGGATTGAACCACCGGATCAGGTAATTTGCAATAGTTTTCCCTTAAAAATCCGATACCTGGGCACTATTGTTCGCAAATATTTAAGAAGAGGCTCGGAAACCCGCCATTTTGCTGGTACGAGCCAGCCAAGCTGCGCCAGTTTCAGTGTCTGAGCGCAGATTTGCCAGCCGTCCGTCGCCATGAGGTTCGAGTTCAATCAACAAATCTGCCTTGGGCAAGATGCCCTGTCCGCGGTCCGGCCATTCCACCAGCCAAAGCACGGTATTTTCAGCCACCTCATCCAGACCAAGGAAATCCAGTTCGCCAGCCGCGGCAATCCGGTACAAATCAAGGTGAGCGGCCTCACCTTTAGGCAATGGATAGCGCTCAATCAAGGTATATGTTGGACTTTTGATGGGACCTGTCACTCCCAACTCCCGCAGCAATGCACGAGCCAAAGTGGATTTACCCGCGCCGATCTCGCCATACAAATAGATGACACCCATCACCGGTCTGGCTTGCGCCAGCAATTGGCCCAGGCTTTCAGTTGCATCGGAATCGTCGAGGACTATTTTCATACGTCTGTTCTCATTCCGGATTCGCCAATCTTCTGAGATGCGGAAATAAATCCGAAGGCAACAAACCACGTTCTCCACCAATTCTAGCGGCGGCATCCCCCGCTGCGCCATGCATTAGCGCACCGATACTGGCCGCATCAAACAAGGATAAATTTTGGGCATACAAAGCAGCGATGACGCCTGTCAGTACATCGCCCATGCCCCCGGTTGCCATGCCGGGGTTGCCCGCATCAATCACTCTGGTGGTTTCACCAGGCGCCCCCACCAAAGTGCCCGCCCCTTTCAACACCACAACGCATTGGTATTTTTGCACCAACGCATCAACGGCATCGAAGCGATTTGCCTGCACTTCCTGATTCGACAAACCCAGCAAGCGTGCTGCTTCTCCGGGATGTGGTGTCAGTATGGCTTGTGGCAATGGCTGCGGATTTTCCGCCAACAGATTCAAAGCGTCGGCATCGAGAATCAGGGCTTTTTTTGACGCAATCGCACAATCAAACAAGGCCTGACCCCACTCATTTTGGCCAAGTCCCGGGCCAACGGCCAGCACATCGGCCTTTTCGATCAAGGGCAGTAAGGCTTCAACATTTTCTACCGCATGCGTCATGGCTTCCGGTCTGGCGGCAACCAGCGCAGACACACCTTCGGTCCGCGTAGCCACACTTGCAAGACCTGCACCGACACGCAATGCAGCTTCTGCACACAATCGAACAGCCCCACCCATACCCACTTCGCCGCCAACGCACAGCACATGGCCATATTCGCCTTTGTGTGAATTGGCATGCCTGGGCGCCAAGCCT
>JBOHYH010000339.1:0-5864 GCA_050737775.1 Arenimonas sp. | reverse complement strand
CACATGATTCGATCACACCGGACCCCGAAGAAAAAATCCACACTAAAGACATTCCCAACAGCGTCACCATGGCCATGTTGCGTTACGGAAAGCCGATTCACGGCCCATCCAACGAAATTATCAATTCACTCGATGTGACGCGTGATGAAAGTCTTGGCCCGGAAAGTCTCGATTGGCTCGGTGTGCCCATGCTCGATCACGGCGAGGTGGTCGGTGGCGTCGTCGTGCAAAGTTACGATGCCGAGCATGTTTACACCAATGAAGATCAGGCCTTGCTGGCCTACGTCGCCCAACATATTTTGACAGCCCTGCAAAGACGCGAAGCCCAGGAAGAACTGGAAAAGCGCGTCAGTGAGCGCACCTTTGAATTGCAGCAGGAAGTCGCCGTCAGACAACGCAGCGAACGTCTGCAACAAGCCCTGTTCCGCATAGCCGATGAAAGCCAAAGCAGCGAGAGCATGGAGGCATTCTATGCCTCCGTACATAAAATTGTCGGCGAGTTGTTGCATGCGAAAAACTTTTACATCGCCTTTATCTCGGAAGACCAGCAGCATCTTGAATTCCCCTACACGGCCGATGAACGCGACGTGACGCGCAATACACGTGCCGTCGGCAAAGGTCTGACCGAATACGTTATCCGCACCGCAAAAACTGCCCTGCTTAATCGTCGCGATATAGACACGCTAGAACAACAGGGCGAAGTGACTGTTGTCGGCACCAAATCGGTCAGCTGGATGGGCGTGCCCTTGTTTTTATCCGGCGAAGTCAAAGGCGTCATCGCGCTTCAAAGCTATACCGAGGACTACCACTACGCCGAACTCGACAAGGAACTCATCAGTTTCGTGGGCGTGCATATCGCCAATGCACTCGAACGTCGTCTTACCAATGAAAACTTGCGTAAAGCCTACGAAGAGCTGGAACATCGCGTTACCGAGCGCACGTATGAACTGGCCCATGCCAATAACGAATTACGCGATCAGATCCTGGTGCGCGAACGCATGGAGCTCAAGCTAAAACACGAAACCCTGCATGATGCCTTGACCGGCTTGCCGAATCGAAGTCATCTATTGGGTCGCTTGGGGCGTGCGCTGGGTCGCTATCATAATGACGCCAGTCGTTTATTTGCGGTGTTGTTTCTGGATCTTGATCGCTTCAAGGTCGTAAATGATTCGGTCGGCCATCTGGTCGGCGACGAATTGTTGAAAGAAGCGGCCAAACGCATCAGCAGCTGTATCCGCGAACCCGATTTGGTTTCGCGTCTGGGCGGCGATGAATTTTCCGTCGTGTTGGAAAACATCCAGGGCCAGGATGACGTTACGCTGGTTGCCGATCGCATTATTCGCGCACTCAGCTCGCCGATGCGAATTGCCGGCAAGGAATTGTTTACCTCGGCCAGCATCGGCATTGCCATTGTCGATGCCCGCTACCGCAATCCGGAAGAATTATTGCGTGACGCCGACGTTGCCATGTATCGCGCCAAAGCCAGCGGCCGTAAAAAATATGCCTTGTTCGATGAAGGCCTGCATGAAATCGCATTAAGAACGCTGGATCTGGAAAACGATTTACGGCGCGCCCTGCATCGCCACGAATTCCAACCCTTCTATCAACCGATTGCACAATTGATTGATGGCAAAGTCGTCGGCTTCGAAGCACTCATGCGCTGGAATCATCCGGAACGCGGCCTGCTGGCACCAGGCGAGTTCCTGGAAGTGGCTGAAGAAACCGGCAATCTGGAAGCCATGGATTGGCAGATTTACGAACAGGTCTGCATCGATCTAAAATCGCTGGTCGTGCTGGGGACCTATGTCACCCTGAACGTCTCCCCCGTGCATTTGCGTGACAAGACCTTTGCCGAGCGTTTTCTGGCACTGATGGATCGCCATAACGTCAAACCAAAAAGCATCAAACTCGAAGTCACCGAAGGCGCCTTGCTGGAAGACCCCGAACAAGTCGCCAGTTGTCTCTACATACTCAAGCAACTCGGCGTGGATACCGTACTCGACGATTTCGGAACCGGTTATTCCTCGCTTTCCTATCTGCATCGCTTCCCCTTGTCCGGTCTGAAAATTGACCGCTCCTTCGTCAATGCCTTGCAGGAAGGTGAAGCCGGCGGCAGCACCGCGATTGTCCGTGCCATTCGTCTGATGGCCGACTCGCTCGGCCTGGATGTTATTGCCGAAGGTATCGAAACCGAAGACCAACGCCAGCAACTACGTTTGCTCGGACTCTCGCTTGGCCAGGGCTATTTATTCGCACGCCCGGCAAACCTGACCGATGTTTGCGAGAAATATGTTTTTGGTAGTGCGGTCGTTTGAATTTTCGTTCGTAACGGGTCGCTTGTGTGCGAGAACGTCAACTGGACAATGACACTAAGCTTTTCAAGGCCAGCGCAGCGATGTTCAAGGGAATATCTGGTAAATAAAACTTTGAAACGATTTTCAGGGTGACCTATATTCAAAGACTGGGTTAAATATTTGCAGACGGCGCACGGCTGCATTATTTTCTTTTAGAGAGGGAATACAATGAGTCCATCATTAATCGCATTAACCGGCTTTATTGCATGGACACTATTTCTACTAGTGCTAATGGAAAGCATTCGATCCAGACTTGTTCTTATCAAGGCTGTTCCGGCCAATGGTTTTAACCCGGAAAACTCGAATCTCTCTCCTTTCATGCAAAGGCTGGCTCGTGCTCATGCAAATTGTCTGGAAGGCTTGCCTGTTTTTGGCGGCCTATTGGTCATAGCCGAGCTGTCGGATAAAACCGCAGCAACAGATCCCTTGGCTTTTATTTTTCTCGGTGCTCGTATTTTGCAATCCCTGATTCACCTGGTATCCCTGTCGCCTGCAGCGGTAACGTTTAGGTTCACGGCTTTTGCAATACAAATCGGCATTGCCGTTTATTGGACTTATTGCCTGCTGGCAAATTAGTCCACGCATAATCCATCCAAACTTCAGATATGACGACCTTAACGAGCTAACCCTATCAGGTCTTTATTTTTATGAGCCCACAAACCTCCGGCTACTCCGGTACACCTCTCGCCAAAAAATTGGGGATTGTGGAAGGCAGTATTATTGTCACGATTCAGGCACCAGATAACTACACCGAGCTGCTGGCAGCTTTGCCTGCGAATGTGCTTTTTCAAGACAGGGTTTCCAAAAACACGAATATTGTCCATCTATTCAGTGACGAAAAATGCCATTTGAAAGCCAGGCTGGCAGCACTTCGCTCCGCCATCAAGCCCGATGGTGTGGTTTGGGTGTCATGGCCGAAAAAAGCATCAAAAGTTCCGACCGATATTACTGAAGACACGATTCGTGAAATCGCCTTGCCACTGGGCTTTGTTGATATCAAGGTATGTGCAGTCAGCGAAATTTGGTCTGGCCTGAAACTGGTTATACGAAAAGAGTTACGCTGAACCAATGCACATTGCCACAAGCCCTGCACTTTATGCCGACTAACCGGAACCACCGTATGAACCCAAAAAAACACTTTGCTTTATTTGTGCAAGCCAGCGCCTTGTGGCTATTGTTCTGGGTGATTGGTCTTCCGGATTATTACCAGCAGTATTCACCGATGGTGTTAGGTGTTTTATGCACATTACTGTCCGTATTGTTTTCGCTATTTGCCCTTTTCATGCTGCTGCGTTGCCGCGAAGAAACCCGGATGTCGCGGGCAATCTGGCTATCGTTCTATTACACAGTTCCGTTTGCGCTTTACGATTCGTTGTATTGCGGATGGTATCTTGGCCTGGGGTCTGGATTTCTTTTGTCGCACTGGTATCTCACGGTTTTCTACTTCAGCCTTTGGCTGACCTTCATTCCCCTTGCTTTATTGCTCAGGCCAGGAAACCCCCGGAAAACCTGATGCCATAAAACGGCGTACTATCCGTCCATTGTTAAAGCACATCCAAAAGGAGCGAATATGAAACTCGGTGTATTTTCAATCAGCCTGGCGGTGAAGGATATCGAGGCATCAAGGGCTTTTTACGAAGCATTCGGCTTCAAGGTTTTCGGCGGCGTGGCCGCGCAGAATTGGTTGATTCTGAAGAATGGCGAACACATCATCGGTCTGTTCCAGGGCATGTTTGAGAAAAATATGCTGACCTTCAACCCTGGATGGGACAGCGATGCAAAAAATCTGGATAGCTTTACCGATGTACGCGAACTGCAACGCCAGCTGAAAGCACAGGGTATAACCTTGATGACCGAAGCGGACGAAACAACGACCGGACCGGCCAGTTTTATCGCCGTCGACCCGGATGGAAACCCGATTCTGGTGGATCAGCACAGGTAAGCAAAGGAATTCACTGGCCATCCTCATGATAAAGAAAATTTTACTCGGTTTTGTCATTGCCATCGGCAGCATTTTTCTACTTCTGGTGTTGGCGTTAGTGGGTTACGGCGGTTACAGCGTGTATGCCAATGACAAGGCAGATCAGGCAGCCACTTTTCTTTGTGACCAGATAAAGATTGGCTCGGACATTGATTCCGCCATCGCATTGGCACAGAGAAGCACTGAACGAAATCGGCTTTTTGCAAATGAAAATAAATATCGCTTTATATTTTACGGCGCCATCTTTCATTCCAGCGAATGTGTTGCCGATACACTGGATGGCAAGGTAGTGTCTGTACAGATGAAAGTGAACGACGATTGAAGAAAACTATTCGCAAGCTGGGCTGGGGCCGCCTCACGTTTAAGGTGAAGCCGTTTCTTTCCTGTCTGACGCGACACTCGTGTATTTATCGAATATGGCCTTGATGTCGCCGTCTTTTATTTCCTTGCCGGCCTCAATGCTTTCGGCCTGTGAAAATGTCGCGAGGATGATTGGCATACCGTCCACTTTCGTTTTCAATACGACGCGATCGCCGGAAGCCAGTTGCTGCTGCCATTGCGCTCGAATGCGAGCCCAATAAGCTTTTGTCTTTTCCCAGTAGGCATAGGCCGGGGTAAAATCATGCGCAGTGGTTTTTTGATAATCGTTGAAACCGAATTCGCGAACCAGCGTGCTTAAGCCATCGGCGCTGCGCACAATTTTGCCGTTGTCCTGCTCATGCGCCCACCCAGCTGGCGTTATGGTGTGGCGATTGACGGCAGCCATCACGTTGTAATCGGTGCGCGTGGTGTATTCGCGACGTGGCAAGGGGCGCCAGGTTTGATCGGACGTCCAGGTCGGGTTGCCGCTGCTGTAATCCCATTTTCCGGTCCCGCAATAACGTGGGGCATCGCTGACTTCGAATACGCATTGTGTCCATGCTCCGGCGGTTTTCTCCGGCGATAGTTTCACACGTGAAAAAGTCTGTTCGGCGCTGAATTCGAAACGTTCCTTTGCTTCATATGACCAATCCTGACGCCAGTGTTTAGTGACTTCACCTTTGCTGCCGACAAGAATATGTTGCAGGACAATTTTCTTCGGGCTGTTTTCGACCAGAATCACGGTTTCAAAAGCGCCACTGTCTTTTGACGGCTTCAGCGCATAGCCTGCCTTCAAAGCCAGGGTTTCCTGAAAATGAAAATCGACTTCATATTCGCCCAGCATGGAGAGAATTGCTTGGCGATCGGCATCGACATGGTCCGCCTCGACGGCCTGGCTTGCAGCGGGAAACAGGCTTATTACTAACGGTATCAATACAATCGCGCCGAGCAGTGGGTAACTTTTCATTTCGGGTTCCTTCTAGATTGAAATAATATCGGGCGCAACACCTTCCGATTTTGCTATGGCTTCTGCAGCCCTGCGTCCGGCATTGGATAAACTGACATCGGCCAAGGCCAGGCAATGCTGGTTATTCAGACTTGGCACGGCATAAAAACGTAAAGCACAGGCACGCCAGATCGGGTTGCCGATCGCACGAGCGATCGGCGCC
>JBOHYH010000338.1:0-7270 GCA_050737775.1 Arenimonas sp. | reverse complement strand
AATTCGGGCCCAAGGGCCCTCCTACGATTTCACTTCAAGATTCAATTTGCCATTCAGCAATTGCGCGACAAGCTGTTCGCCTTTCTGCACTGAATGACTATCACGCACAACACTGCCATCGTCTTGTCTGCGAATGATCGCGTAACCACGGGATAAGGTCGCAAGCGGGCTTACCGCTGACAAGCCACGACCGAGTTCCCTAAGATGGGCAATCTTGGTCTGCAATTGTCGGGCCGCCGTACTATGAAGTGCTTGATTTAATGTACTTAAGCGTAGTTGATGTCGTTGCAAGCTTTGCTGTGGATGCTGTCGCTCCAGTCTTGCCATCGCGACTCGCAGCCGTGCGAGTTTGGTTTGTACCAGCAGCTGGAAATTCTTTGCGAGATGCTGCTGCATTTGCAACAAGCGTTCCCGTGCCTGCGCCATCCGTGTTTGTGGGTCGTACAAACGCAAACGCAAATAAGCTTGATCGACGTGCTGCTGCTTGTTTTGTTGTATACGTCGAAGGGCTGTGTGCAATCGGTTTTTTAATTGTTCGATATGCGCCGTGAGTTCTGACTTGTCGGGCACCAATAATTCGGCCGCAGCAGAAGGTGTCGGTGCACGAATATCGGCGGCGAAATCGGAAAGCGAAAAATCGATTTCATGGCCGATGGCCGACATCACAATTGTCTTCGATTGGGCAATGTCACGAGCCAGGGCTTCATCATTGAACGACCACAAATCTTCCAGCGAACCTCCGCCCCGAGTTAACAAGATGACGTCATATGCCGCGCTGGCATTCGCGCGTGCAAGCATATTGCGAATTTCCTTCGCCGCTCCTTCACCTTGCACGGCAACCGGAAGTATATCGACCTGAAGCAGGGGGAAGCGTCGCGACAGTACACTGATCACATCGCGAATTGCCGCACCAGTGGCCGAGGTGATAATCGCGAGTCGGTGAACATAAGCGGGCAGCGGACGTTTGCGGGCATCATCGAACACGCCTTCCGAACTCAGTTTTGCCTTGAGTTCGATAAAAGCCCGTTGCAATGCACCTTCGCCGGCTTCTTCCATATGCTCGAGTACGAGCTGGTAGTCACCGCGTGCTTCATACAAGGTAAGGCGCCCACGTACCAATACTTGCATGCCATCACATGGCTGAAATCGCAGATACATGGCCTTCTGTTTGAACAGCGCGCACCTGACCTGGGCGCGATCGTCCTTCAACGTGAAATACAAATGGCCCGAAGCAGGCCGCGAAAAATTACTGATTTCGCCTTCAACCCAAACTTGGCTAAAGCTCGATTCAAGCAAATCCCGCGCCAGCACATTCAACTGGACTGGCTTCAATACCCGGCGCTCACGGATTAATTCGGACATGCTCAGAGACTGGCATCACAATAGGGTCGTATAGAATAGCGTTTAACGTCCAGCTTGGGGTTTCATCGCGTAAAGCGCTAAACTGGGCAGCCTCAAGGAGTAACACATGACTGACGCCTACCGCCGCCTTCGAGAGGGTATGCCAGAGCCCGGCATGAATACTACGGGCCGCTTTCACGCGGAGCCGAAAAAAGTTAAAGCCTGGGTGGCGGCCTTGCCACGTGCCAACGCGATGGCGACACAACAGGAATTGGATACTGCTTTGGCCAGTCTTTCGAGCCAGCGGCTTGAGGGTGGGCAGCGTTTATCCGTGATGGATGAATTACGCGGCGTTGTGGTCGAATCCATTGCATTGCTGGAACAGCAATTTGCCGGCAGTTCGCTGCCATTGCCTCCCGCCAAGGCGCAACAGGCTCAACATGCAGAAATGTTTCATTTGTGGTTGGCGCACGGTTATCGAAAAGCGGCGGTGGAAATTTGTTCGCCGAATGGAAATATTCCCATGCTGCGTGGTGCTGCCGTATTGCAATGTCTGCAACGCTCGGCTTGGCATTACAGTCGCTGTCTGGCCTTATCGTGGCGAATCTATCGCGCACCTTCCGGCGGCACCTGGCAGGGTTTGCATCGCGTGCACCGCTTTGCTTCCGAGCTGAAGCTGGAAAGTAAAATTGTTGAAGATAAAGTGGCAAAAAGCAGCATGGATATCCAGACCCTGTATATCCAGACCTTGTTGATGGCGGTCAGTAATCCACTGGCATTCAGTCAGGCCGAACAGGACAGTTTGTGGCCGGTTGCCCGCGCATTTGCACCGCTGTCGCCATTGTTGAATGAACCACCCGAAGTAAATGCCCCTGTGGTACCGGAGGATGCCGATCGTGGTCCGGGTCCTGGTGCAAGTGGGGAATCACATGCTCTGTGGCTCGATGTGCGTTCGTTTATTCGCGAAACCGAACAGGCCTTGTCGCGTCAACGCGAGGGCTTTGCGGATTTGGTCCCAGGTCGCGGCATTGGTGTGCGTTTAACAGTCGATATGCTGATGCGGCTGAAGCGCGCGTTCGGCTTGTCGGCTGCGCGTACTTTCAAACGTTTGCAAGCCAGCCATAGCATCGACACAGTAATCGGGCTGAGCGGTTTGCACTATTACCTTTCAGGTCAACGTGATTTCGATACTTTCATGCGACAAGCTTCGCAACAAACCGTGCATGTGGTCGAACGTGCCGAATGGGCGAATGCCAATACCGATGCCAATCGCTTGCCGCGTATTCCTGCCAAGGTGCTTGACCAAAGTCTTGGTGGATACCGTATGGCGTGGGATAACGCGAATCAGATCCGCGCCAAGGTCGGTGAAATCGTCGGTATGACACTAGCCGATGAAAACGAAGAGCCTGATTGGATGGTAGGTGTTGTTCGCTGGTTACGTTATGAAATGAATGGTGGCTTGTCGGCTGGCGTTGAACTTTTGGCACGTCGATCAAGTGCATTGGGTGTGCATATTCAATCGCACGATACGATTCAACGTGCGCCATTGCGTGGTATCGAATTGTTTGCCTCCGATGCCAGCGAGCGCAGCTTTCTGACGCAGGGGAATGTTGACTCGAATGCTGCCAGTATCGAAATTGTGCATGGACACGAACCCTATGCATTGAATGCCCGCGCGATGTCGGAAACCTTGGTTGCCGGTGTCGATGTGCTGGTGAACGCCGGTGATTACACCGTATTGCGCGAGTTGCGTCCCGATTCCGTAACAATAGAAACACAGGAAGGCGTTGAGGCATGACAGAGGCTTTTGCAAAACCGCGTAAACCCACGCATAACGTACAAATTGGAAAAGTGTGGATAGGCAGCCAGCATCCGGTAGTCGTGCAATCGATGACCAATACCGATACTGCCGATATTGAATCTTCAGTCAAACAAATTTCCCAATTGTGGCGTGCCGGTTCCGAACTGGTTCGCGTCACGGTCAATAATCCCGAATCGGCAGCGGCTGTGCCGCGCATTCGCGAAAAACTATTGATGATGAATATTGATGTGCCGATTATTGGTGATTTTCATTACAACGGGCATCAACTTTTGGCGGCCGAACCGGCCTGTGCCGAAGCCCTCGCAAAGTATCGAATCAATCCCGGTAATGTCGGCTTCGGTAAAAAGAAAGATACCCAGTTTCTCGCGATCATCGAGACGGCATTGCGTTATCAAAAGTCTGTTCGCATCGGCGTTAACTGGGGTTCGCTGGATCAGTCACTGGCGACCCTGTTGATGGATGAAAATGCGCAACGGGCAGAACCCTGGGATGCTCCGCGCGTATTGCGCGAAGCCCTGGTGCGTTCGGCGATTGATTCGGCAGAAAAAGCGGTAGAAATCGGCATGTCGAGAGATCGAATCATTCTCTCGGCAAAAGTCAGTGGTGTGCAGGAATTGGTCGCGGTATATCGGGATCTTTCAAATCGTACGGATTTTCCGTTGCATCTCGGTTTGACCGAAGCCGGTATGGGTAGCAAAGGTATTACGGCGTCTGCAGCAGCGTTGGCGATCCTGATGCAGGAAGGTATCGGCGATACCATTCGTATTTCGTTGACGCCGGAACCGGGTGCATCGCGCACGCAGGAAGTCATCGTCGCGCAAGAGCTTTTGCAGACCATGGGTTTGCGCGCCTTCACGCCGTTGGTGACTGCATGTCCCGGCTGCGGCCGTACAACTTCGGAATTTTTCCAGGAGCTGGCGAAGACGGTACAGGAACATGTGCGCAATAAAATGCCGGAATGGAAAATTACCAATCCTGGCGCGGAAAATCTGACGCTTGCCGTGATGGGTTGCATCGTGAACGGCCCTGGCGAATCACGTCACGCCAATATCGGAATCTCATTGCCCGGTACCGGTGAATCACCGGCAGCACCGGTATTTATCGATGGTGAAAAAGCGGTCACTCTGCGTGGCGACAATATTGCGCAGGAGTTTGTTGCGCTAATTGATGACTACGTATCAAAAAAATACGCGTAGGGGCGCTGCTTGCTGCGCCCTGTTTCAGATTGTCGCAAGCTCTGGACGCAGCAAGCATGCGCCCCTACGTCACCTTTGCTGCGTCCCCGAATTAATATCCGGATCGGTCACGCTGCGACGTGCCAGTTGTGCCTCACGTCTTGCAATATAGGCATTGGCGATAAAAATAATACTGGCGCCGAGTAAGGCCATCGCACCGATTTTTTCATCGAATACAATCCAGGCGCCTACCGCAACCACGGGGACCTGAAAAAAGCTGATTGGCGTCAGCATGGACGCATCGCCCAGCTTCAATGCACGCGTCCAGCATAGATGCGCAGTAGTGCCGAAGAAGCCGGCGGCAATAATCCAGAGCCAAGTAATGCCGACCGGCCATTGCCAAACAAATAGGGCAGGCACCAAGGACATCGGAACCCAAAGCATGGTGGTGTAGATAACAATCGCATCAGCTTTTTCAGTGCGCGATAAGACCTTGATGCTGATCGCGACAATCGCGCTCATCACCGCAGCCATCAACGCAATCATCATGTCGGCATTAAATGTGTGCGATCCCGGTTGCATGATGATCAGCACGCCGATGAATCCTGCCAGCACCGCACTCCAGCGCCGCATGCCGACCACTTCACCCAAAAATAGGACCGCCAGAATCGTCACGAACAAGGGCGTCGAGTAACTGATCGCCACCGCTTCTGCGAGTGGCAAATGAACAATTGCCCAGAACCCGCACATCATCGAAATAATCCCGATCATGCAGCGGCCGATATACAGATGCAGTTTGTCGGTTTTTAAAATAGCCGCCCCATGTTTGAAAAACAGAGGCGCGGTAAACATGAGTCCAAAAAAATTCCGGAAGAAGGCAATTTCAAAAGCATGCAGTTGTTTTGAGGCAAGTCGAATAACAATCGCCATGCAGCCGAATAGAATCGCACTCAACACCATAAAGAAAACGGCGCGCGGCACATTATTCTTCGGAATGCTGGACTCAAACATCATATTGGTTACTCGTCAAAGCTCGCGCCAATAATGCGGGGTTCGGGTTCGATATGGACACCGTATTTTTCGTATACCGATTTCGCCACGCGCCTTGCCAGGCCAAGTAATTGACTGCCCGTCGCATTGCCGTGGTTCACCAGAACCAGCGCGTGTTGTTCGGCAATGCCGGCATCGCTGTCGGCATCACGAAAGCCTTTCCAGCCTGCATGTTCAATCAACCAGGCGGCGGATATTTTTCTGGTATTTTCATTGTCGCCGGGATAACTCGGCAAACTGTCATTCTGCAATTTCAGTTGTTCTGCCTGTGTGGCAGAAATAATCGGATTTTTAAAAAAGCTGCCGGCATTGCCCAGGATGGCCGGGTTCGGCAGTTTTCTGGTGCGAATACGGCTGATGGCTTCGGCAACATGTACTGCACGAGGGGTATCGATGTGCATGCTCGCCAGTTCTTCGCGAACGCCGGCGTAGTCGAGTTTCAGTTCGCGTGTTCTTGGCAACAGGAATTCCACCGCGCAAATCACGTACCGGTTTAGATCCTGTTTGAACAGGCTGTCACGATAGGAAAACTCGCATTCAGCCTTGCCGATTCGCTTGATGCGTTGCGATTGACGGTCAAAGACTTCGACGGTTTCAATAAACTCACCGACTTCAACGCCATAAGCGCCAATGTTCTGGATCGGGCAGGCACCCACCGTACCGGGAATGAGTGACATGTTCTCCAGGCCAAGCAGACCACGGCCCAATGTCCAGCCAATAAAATCATTCCAGTTCACGCCGGCATCGGCGCGCACGAGTGCGAAGTCGCCTTCATCCTTGATGATGTTGATTTCGCTCATGGTCAGACAAATCACCACGCCCGGTACGTCCGCTGCAAACAATATATTGCTGCCTTCGCCCAATACCATGACCGGTCCGCTGCGCAGCATGGCGAAATCGAATAGCTCGGCCAAGCCATCGGAGTTTTTTACATCGGCAAGAATTTCTGCACGAGCGGGAATGCGAAACGTATTGCGACCGGCGAGGGATACATTCTCGCCAAGTTGATATCCGCTCACGCAACACCTTCGCGTCGGCGGCGAATGGCGCGTACGCTTTCTTCAATTAACTCCGGGCCGCGATAGATAAGGCCGGTATAAAACTGCACCAGGCTCGCACCCGCAGCAACTTTCCCCGCCGCATCGGCACCGCTCAAAATTCCGCCAACACCAATCAGTGGAATATTGTCATTCAAGCGTGTGCGCAAACGACGCAACACCGCAGTCGAGCGACCATACAAAGGTTTGCCGGATAAGCCGCCTACTTCGTATTCGTATTTATTGCCTTTTATTTCCATGCGATCAATGGTGGTGTTGGTCGCGATCACGCCATCGACCTGCGCGGCATTCAGGACTTCCGCCATGCCATCAAGAGCGGCTTCGGTTAAATCGGGAGCGAGCTTGATCAACATCGGCGTCTTGAATCCATTCACGCCGGCTAACTCTTCCTGCACTTCGCGTAGTTCACCAATAAAGCGTCGGAAATATTCTTCGGTTTGCAGGTCACGCAGGCCTGCCGTATTCGGCGAGGAAATATTGACGGTGACATAATCGCTGAGCGTGTAAACGCGTTCCAGGCAATAAATATAATCATCAATCGCTTTTTCGTTCGGCGTGTCTTTGTTCTTGCCGATATTGATGCCGAGAATGCCCTTGCGTGCGGCTTTTTCGACATTTTTTACCAGGGCATCGACACCCGTGTTATTGAATCCCAGACGATTGATGACCGCCTGCTTGTCCGACAAGCGAAACATGCGCGGTTTTTCATTGCCTTCCTGCGGCTTTGGTGTGGTGGTGCCAATTTCGACAAAACCAAAACCTAGCCCGAGCAAGGCATCGATGTATTCGCCATTTTTATCGAGACCTGCAGCGAGCCCAACGGG
>JBOHYH010000337.1:0-3275 GCA_050737775.1 Arenimonas sp. | reverse complement strand
CAGCCAGTACACTTGCAGTGGGCCCTTACGCAGGGGAGTCAATTGCTGCACGATCTTCTGCTCAAGTGTTCACATCTGCTGAGCGCGCCGCAATAAATAAGATTGGTACAGCCACAGGCTGTCACACCTGTGGAACAACTAAGCCCGGCACAAAAAGCGGAAATTTTGTGCCGGATCACCAGCCTGTATCATCTTTGAACAAGACTAAAGCACCGCAAAAGCTGTATCCGCATTGTTTGAAATGCAGCAAGCAACAAGGGCTTGATACAATCAAGAAGAATAGAGAAGACAAGAAAAAAACATGAAGCTTACTAAAACGCTTATTCCTACTAACTCATTGCTTTTAGTGATGGATCATTCTGCTGGAGAGATTCCTTCGTCTATAGGTGATTATCTGACCGTAAGTACTGAATCTTGTGTCGCTGTTGGGACACTTGCTGAAATGGATGGTGAAACAACAGTAACTTTGACTGACAGCATAGAAGGTGTTGAGCTTGATGAATTAGTGTTCGACGGTGTTTTATTAACGCCTGAAAAAGAAATTTCTGTGTGTGATGTAGGAGATGAAAAGCTCCTAACTATTCCAGTTAGCTCATGTAAGACGAGAGTGCAAATTTTCGCTAATGACATGAATGAGCCTGACAACATAGTAGTTCTGGTTGGTCAAAAGTAACAAAGGGGTCAGCCAAGGTTGATTTAAATCAGCCATCATTCTTCCTGCCACCGCTTTTAACGCTTAAAATAAATAAAAACGCCGTCGTTCATCGCGACGGCGTTTTTGTTTGCGTGCTGTTTTTGCTTACTCTTTTTGGCTGGCTGCCAAAAAAGTATCAATCAGGCCGAGTAGTTGCTGCTTGGGTTTTGGCGGCATGCGCTCGATCATCTTCAAGCGCCGCTCCAATCGCGTGCTGACGGTCGGTGTGGTGGCCTTGCCGCGTACGGTACGCACGCCCAGTAATTCATCAGTACTGATGTTCAGAGCGTTGGCCAAAACAAAAAGACAAGGACACGCACTAAATCAACATCGGCTGACAGCCGATTAAGATTTTCCCTACAAGACTTGTCAGGAAATATTGCGGCACCTTTTTCTTGCCCCCGCTGTTGAATCTCCCACAGAAAAACGCCGTCGTTCATCGCGACGGCGTTTTTGTTTGCGTGCTGTTTTTTGCTTAGCGATCCGCTTGCGCAATCACAGACTCGATGAGCTGACTAACCAAGCGTTGCTTGTCTTTTGGTAATCGAGAGAGCTGTTCGAGTTGCTGCTGCAATTTAGGCGCTGGCCCGCGTTTGCTGTTGCTGCGCTTGTCCGGTGTCCCGATGAGTTCTTCAACCGTGATATTGAGCGTACGTGCCAACAATGGCAGTGTCGAAATCGGGACGCGGCGTTGCCCGCTCTCGTAAGCGGTCACGGCTTGTTGTGAGACGGCCAGCAAGTCGGCCAGTTGCACTTGGGTCAGGCCTTTTGCTCTGCGCAGTTGCGCGAGGCGTTCACCGAAGCTGATAAAAAAATCACGTTCGTCATTGCTGATGGCCATGGCGGGCGGCAAACCGAGAAGGAGTTGCGACATACGATAATCCTCGTGTTCCGTTATTGCGGTTGACGATACCACGAAAACGTGTATTGTGAGCGACAGTTATTTTGTTCAAAACCCCCTTGACAGGTTTTTGCCAGGAGCCCGATTTATGAAACCATCCCCTGAAGCCTCAAATCCGCTGACAACCGCGTTATTACCGGCTTTACCGCCTGCGACACAGATTGAAGTGGTCAGCCCGGATGAGGTCAAAATCACACGGGGAGCGCGTCATTACAGGGTTCGCGGCTTAGTGCGCAACTTGAGCGCGGAATCCTTTAAGATTACTTTGCGCGTGAGCAGTGGCGATTTTTTGCATGTGGACACCCTCGATCTGTATCAAGCGCGTTCGCGCTCGGCGTTTATCAAAGCCGCTGCTATTGAACTCGGTGTGAGTGAATCGGTGATCAATGGCGATTGTGCGGCGCTGGTGTTGGCCTTGGAACCGATACAAGAAGCGGCGATGCGCGGTGCGTTGCAACCCGACACGAAAGAAGCCTTACCAGTGTTGTTGGAAATGGATGCAGCGGCGGGCTTGGCCTTATTGCGTGATCCGTGTTTAGCCGAACGTATCGTGTCCGATGTCGAAGCGATTGGCGTGGTGGGTGAAGGCACCAATGCCTTGGTCGGTTATCTGGCCTGCGTGTCGCGTTTGCTCGATCGACCTTTAGCGATATTGATTCAATCGACCAGCGCAGCCGGTAAATCGACTTTGATGGATGCACTGTTGTCCTTAATGCCGGAACCCGAGCGCGTGCATTACTCGGCGATGACCGGCCAGAGTTTGTTTTATATCGGTGAAGGCAATCTCAAACACAAGATTCTGGCGATTGCCGAAGAAGAAGGCGTGCGGCAAGCCGCGTATGCGTTGAAGTTATTGCAATCGCAAGGCGAACTCACGATTGCCAGTACTGGCAAAGACCCGACGACCGGGAAATTGATCACATCGGAATATCGCGTCGAAGGCCCGGTGATGTTGTGTCTGACCACCACCGCCATCGACATCGATGAAGAATTATTAAATCGCTGTCTCGTTCTCACTATTAACGAAACCGTCGAGCAAACCGCCGCCATTCAAGCGCGACAACGCGCTTCGCGCACACTCGCGGGCTTGCAAGCCAATGTGCACAGTACGCAAGTGATTGCGGCGCATCGGGCCGCACAAACGCTGCTGCGGCCATTGGCGGTGGTGAATCCGTTTGCCGAACAACTGACCTTTGCTAGTGACCGCGTTCGACTGCGCCGCGATCATGTGAAATATCTCGCACTCATTGATGCCATTGCTTTATTGCATCAACAACAGCGGCCCGTGAAATGTTTAACCGTGAACGATGCGGTGGTGGAATACATCGAAGTCACGCAAAGCGATATTCAATTAGCCAATCGTTTAGCTCACGCGGTACTCGGTCGATCACTCGATGAATTACCACCGCAAACCCGTCGCGTGCTGGCCGCACTCGATGCATGGGTACGCGAACACGCGCACACGCATGGCATGGAACGCGCTGCGGTGCGTTTTACGCGACGTGCGGTGCGCACGGCATTAGGCTTAAGCGATACGCCGTTACGTTTGCACTTGGAGCGATTGGTGAGCATGGATTACCTCGCCATTCATGGCGGCAAGATGGGCCAGAGTTTTACTTACAGCTTGTTGTTTGATGGCGAGAACACGAGTGATGCACCGCAAATGATGGGACTCACGGA
>JBOHYH010000336.1:0-6788 GCA_050737775.1 Arenimonas sp. | reverse complement strand
GGCGCAGGGCAAATTCAAAGGGTTCGTTTTCGCGGACTTTTACATTAGGCATTTGAAACTCCAAAAATCAGGATTTCGCTTTGACTCCAGGCCAACTGGGCAGCGAGCCGCGTATGATACGCGGCATCCCCACTTCCGTGCAAGCCAAAACAGGCAGAAATTAGAGACCCGATGCGAGTTTTAGGAATCGAAACCAGCTGTGATGAAACCGGTGTAGCCCTCTACGACACGGATAAGGGCTTGCGCGCGCATGCTTTGTACAGCCAAATCCCGCTACATGCGGAGTACGGCGGTGTCGTACCAGAGCTGGCTAGCCGCGACCATGTGCGCAAGATTTTGCCGCTAGTGCGCCAGACCTTGGCCGAGGCCGATCTGTCGATTTCCCAGATAGATGGCGTGGCATTTACCGCCGGCCCGGGTTTGATTGGAGCCTTATTGGTCGGTGCCGCAGCCGGACGGGCTTTAGCCTGGGCTTTGGATGTGCCCGCCATCGGTGTTCATCATATGGAAGGGCACTTATTGGCGCCTTTGATGGAAATCAATCCGCCAAAACCGCCGTTTGTGGCCCTGTTGGTGTCGGGCGGCCATACCCAACTGGTGCTGGTCAAAGCCATTGGTGCCTATCAGTTATTGGGAGAAACGCTGGATGACGCAGCCGGCGAGGCTTTCGACAAGACCGCCAAAATGATGGGTCTGCCCTATCCGGGCGGCCCGGAGCTGGCCCGATTGGCGGAAACCGGGACGCCGGGAAAATTCAAGTTTTCCCGCCCCATGACTGACCGTCCTGGGCTGGATTTCAGTTTTTCCGGCCTCAAAACGCAAGTTTTGCTCGCCTGGCAGAAATCCGACAAGACCGACGCGACGCGCGCTGATATTGCCCGTGGTTTCGAAGATGCGGTGGTCGATACGTTGGCGATTAAATGTGAGCGTGCCTTGCACCAATGCGACACCAATCAATTGGTCGTCGCCGGTGGTGTTGGTGCCAATACCCGCCTGCGTGCCAAATTGGCAAAAACCTGCGAGAAAATGCGCGGACAGGTATATTTTCCGCGCCCCGAGTTTTGTACCGACAACGGCGCGATGATTGCCTTCGCCGGTGCGCTGCGATTGCAGGCGGGGCAACACGAAGACTCCGCCATCACGGTGCAAGCACGTTGGGATATGGCAACATTAAAAACAGTATAGGGTGCCGCCTTGGCGCAGCGCTTGAGTTGGGTGTAATCGCGCCTATAAGGCGCTCCTGCAAAAAAAGAAGAAAATATGGACAAGGTTTTTATCGAAGCACTGGAAATCGAATGCGTGATCGGTATTTACGATTGGGAACGCAAAATAAAACAGCCGATCATGCTTGATATCGAGATGGCATTTGATAATCGCATTCCGGCCGCGAGTGACAATATCGAAGATACGCTTGATTACAAAGCCGTCAGCAAACGACTGATCCAGTTTGTCAGTGAATCGGAGTTTGGTCTGGTCGAAAAACTGGCCGAGCAATGCTGCAAGATTATTCTCGAAGAGTTCAATGTCTCGAACGTGAAGTTGAAGCTCAGCAAGATGGGTGCGGTACGCGGCGCTAAAGCCGTCGGCGTTATGCTGGAGCGGAGTGCTTGAGTCAGGCATTGCATCAGGCTTATTTAAGTTTGGGTTCCAATGAAAACCCGAAGCATTACTTGAAGCTGGCCATTGAGGCATTGAAAGTAAAATTCGGTGAAATACAGTTGTCGCCGGTTTACCGCACACCTGCGGTCGGTTTTGAAGGCCCGGATTTCCTGAATGCGGCTGTTGGCATTAAAACCGCTTGGGACGTGTTCAAGCTCGATGCCTGGCTGCACGAGCTGGAAGATGAAAGCGGCCGAAGACGCGATGTGCCGCGCTATTCAAGTCGAACGCTGGATATCGACATCATTTTTTTTGATGACATGATTATTGCCGGGCCGGGAAATCTCTGTATCCCAAGACCCGAACTCAAGCATCCTTTCGTTTTGAAGCCATTGTCGGATATTGCACCAGACTTCCACGATCCGGTATCCGGAAAAACCCTGGCCCGTTGCTGGGCAGAGCACTCCAACTTCAAGCATGGCTTTGTTGAAGAATATATTTATTGATGGGATCAACGTAGCTCGGGTCATGGCTTCATCTGACCCGGGTTGTCAGACATTGTCGAGGTGTTGTACGCACATCAGTCATAACAAAAAAAGATGGCCCATGTAAGTGTGGAAGCATCGGTATATTGCGTCGCAGATCCATCCCGGGTCAGATGAAGCCATGACCCGGGCTACGGAACCTACTGCAATGCGATTCGGTAGCGTTTATTTACCACAGTGATAATTGGCACTTTTTTTGTTTGATTGAAGGCATCAAACCCGGTTTTCAAATCGCTCCAAAATGCTTGCCATTCCGAGTTTTGCCAGCTGATTTTGCTGCTGTCGAAACGAAACGGAAAAGCATGTACATCGATATTTTTCTGTCCCGCATGTAATGCGGCGTCCATCAAGGTATAAATTTCCTCGATGGCGGCATCGCCCATCGCGTAGCAACCAATCGAAACGCAGTTGCCGTGCACCATCAAGAAATCACCTGTGCGGCTATTGGCGCGATCATAGGCATTCGGGTAACCCAGATTGAAGGCAAGGTGGTAATTGCTTTGCGGATTGAGCTGATTCAGTCCGACGCGATAAAAACCCTCGGGTGCCTGATTATCACCTTCTCGTGTTTTCGGGCCAAGACGGCCTGAGTATGTACAGATCGGGTAGGTGTGAAATAAAACGTACTGATCTTTTTTTCTGATCCAGACTTCCAGTACTTTTTCAGCCTTGAATATCCGGATGAAAACGGGGTTTCCGTAATTTAGTTTTTTTTCTGCAAGCGCAGCCACCAGCAAGGGTTTGACACGTTTTTCCGCCTGTTCGGCGCGGCTATCGGCAAATGCAGTGTTGGCAAATACCAACAGCATTACAATAAATAAAAAATTCTGCAGTCGAATCGACATGGTCATAAGTTCAGATGCCGGCCGCCATCGATGCGAATGGTTTGCCCGGTGCTATAACTCGCATCCTGGATCAGCCAGCGTACCGCTTCGGAAATTTCTTCCGAACTACCCGCGCGTTGCAGTGGCGTGTTTGCAAGAATGGCGTTTTTTTCGCTCTCGGATTTCCCGGCATCGGGCCATAAAATCGCACCCGGTGCGATGGCGTTAACGCGAACATGCGGCGCCAATTCTTTGGCCAGTGATTGCGTCATCATCGCCAATGCCGCTTTGGCCATGCAGTAAACCGTATGTTGTTGAAGCGGGCGTTCGGCATAAATGTCGATGATATTGACGATGCTGCCCTTGCTCGCCTGTAAATGCGGCGTTGCCGCCTGCGACAGAAAAAACGGTGCCCAGGCATTCGATGCAAACAATTGTTGCCAGTCTTTATCTTGCGTGCCGCCGATCGGTGTCGGGAAAAAACTGCTGGCATTGTTGACCAAGGCATCCAGACGGCCGAAGCGGCCAATGGTTTTCGCAATCATTTCCGGCAATCGATCAAACTCGCTTAATTCTGCCTGCAGTACCAGAACGCTGTTCGGGCGGATCAGTTCTAGTTCCTGTCGAAGTTGCTCGGCTTCGCTGTTTGAATTGCGGTGATGGATGGCGACGGAAAACCCCTGTGCATGCAAGCACTTGGCAATGCTGCGGCCAATTCGTTTGGCAGCGCCGGTAATCAGAACAGCAGGAGCAATTTGCATGGGGAGCCTTTTTGAAACGATCATCTGGTTGCAGCTTGCCATTACTTTAGACGCTTGTGTATTTTCGTCAAATTAACGCACTATTGTGTCGCCATTTTGGCTGACGTCATTTCTGAGGACTGAAAATGTTTGCTAAGTTTTCCCGCAGTTGGGAGCTGGTAAATGCCAGCGCAGGTGTATTACGCTCGGACAAGGAATTGCTGATTTTCCCGGTCATCTCCGGCATTGCTGCCTTGATCGTGTTGGCGACCTTTGCCATACCGATAGTCAGCCTGAAGCTATTCGAAGGCGGTACCGGTCCGCTGGGGTATCTAATCGGCTTCCTGTTCTATCTTTGCCAATACTTCGTCATTTTCTTTTTCAACTCCGCACTGGTCGGTGCCGCCATGATTCGCTTGAACGGTGGCGACCCCACCGTGGCCGATGGTTTGCGGATCGCGCGTGAACGCATGTTGCCGATTCTGGGCTATGCCGCTATCGCCGCAACGGTGGGTCTGCTGCTGCAATTCCTGAAAAACAAGGACAACTTTGTTATTCGCATGCTGGGTAGTTTGCTGGGCACGGCCTGGACAGTTGCCAGCTTCCTGGTGGTCCCTGTTTTGGTAGCCAACAAGATTGGCCCGATTGATGCCGTCAAGAAAAGTATCGAATTGCTGAAAACCACCTGGGGCGAAAACGCCGTTGGCCAATTGGGTATCGGTTTCGTGTTCGGCTTCATTATGGCCGGCGTGATCATTACCGGTGTGGTGTTGAGTTTCCTTGGCTTTACCGTGTCGCCTTATTTCGGTGGCTCGCTGGTCGTTCTGACCGTATTGTCTGCCTTGACGGTCGGCATTATCCAGAGTGCCTTGTCGGGCGTTTATGCCGCTGCCTTGTATCGCTTCGCCAATGACGGCGTGGCACCGCAGGGCTTTGAAGGCATGGGTTTGCAAACGGCATTTCAAGCCCGGTAGGAGGGACTTCTAGTCCCGATTCCCACAGTCCTTCAGTAGTTCAAAAGCCGCCTCTGAAAAGGGGCGGGATTTTTTTGTAAATCTAAACCGTAGGGGCGCCCGCTTGCTGCGCCCATGCACCTCGATAAGGTTGGGAGGAATGCTTGCTGCTACCTGAATTTGCAAACAGATTTAGGGCGCAGCAAGCAGGCGCCCCTACGTCAGGAGCTGCTCGCTATCGTGCTCGCGATACCGGAAAATACCGGCATGAAATTATCCCTTCCCGAAGCTAGCCTGGAAGCGCTGGTACATAGCCAAGCTTTTGTTAACGCATTGAAGCAGCATATTCGCGAAAACAAGGGTGCCATTCCTTTCTCTCGTTACATGGAGCTGGCTTTGTATGCGCCTGGCATGGGCTATTACAGCGCCGGTGCCAGCAAGTTTGGAGCCGAAGGCGATTTTGTGACGTCACCGGAGCTGGGCGCGATCTTTGCACAATGCATTGCAACGGCGAGTGCAAAAGTCCTGCAGCAACTCGAAGGCGATACAGTTTTTTTTGAACTCGGTGGCGGTAGCGGGGCATTTGCCGAACATGTACTGAAACATTTTTCAGGGTTAGACGTGTTGCCAACGCGTTATTGCATTCTGGAGCCCAGCGCCGATTTACGCGAACGACAACGGCAACGCTTGGAAAAAAATCTGCCATCGGAATTATTTGCCCGTTGCGAATGGTTGGACGGCCCATTTGAATCTGCCTGGCAGGGGGTATTGTTTGCGAACGAAGTGCTGGATGCCCTGCCAACGCCGCGTTTTGTCGTGCGCGAAGGCGAGGTCTATGAGGAAATGGTCGTACTCGATGCGAGTGAAAACTTCATTCGCGTTGACCAGCCTGCAGACGCCATGCTGCGTGCCGCCGTTCGCCATATCGAGCGCGATATCGAAACACCCTTCGCCGAAAATTATTGCTCTGAAGTATTGCCGCAATTACCATACTGGATTCAGGCCGTCGGCGGGTTGATCGAAAAAGGTGTAATGCTGTTTGTCGATTACGGTTACCCACGTCGCGAATATTATTTGCCAGAACGCAGCGATGGCACTCTGGTGTGCCACTACCGGCATCATGCCCATAACGATCCGTTTTATTTGCCGGGCTTGCAGGATATTACCGCGTTCGTCGATTTTACTGCCGTCGCGGAAGCCGGCGTCAACGCCGGTTTTGATCTGTCGGGCTATTGCTCGCAAGCCAGTTTCCTGATTGGCAATGGCTTGCCGCAGGCCATGCAGATGGTGGATCAAATTGATGATGAAGTTGTGCGCTATCGATTGCATCAGGAAATAAAGAAACTGACTTTGCCCGGTGAAATGGGTGAGCGTTTTCAGGTGATCGGCTTCCAACGTGACGTTGAATTTCGCGATGCGTTTGCCGTCGGTAATTTATCGAGGCGCCTGTAATGCGCTCGTTTGCCAAACCTCGCTTATGGCTAGGAATCTGGCTGTTCGGTTGGCTGCTGTGCGTGGTGTTGTCGGTGATAACGCCGCCTAACGTTTCGCTGGATGTCGATAACAGCGACAAGATTGGTCACTTTCTCGCCTACGGTACTTTGTCGGCCTGGGCGGTCATGATTTTCCAAAGTAAAAGTAACTGGTGGAAAAGCGCGGCAGCGCTGATATGTCTGGGTATTGCAATGGAGTTTGCCCAGGGCTATTTGACCAGTAATCGCATGATGGATTGGCATGATGCACTTGCAAACACGATGGGTGTTGGCTTGGGTTTGTGCGTGAGTTTGTTGCCGATGCAGGTTTCGCTCCAACGAGTT
Source organism: Arenimonas sp. (assembly GCA_050737775.1). Lineage (GTDB taxonomy): Bacteria > Pseudomonadota > Gammaproteobacteria > Xanthomonadales > Xanthomonadaceae > Arenimonas. The sequence goes on along the minus strand of JBOHYH010000336.1, from coordinate 310 downwards.
GACAGGAAATTGTTCTCGTAGGGGCGCAGCAAGCAGGCGCCCCTACGGTTAATTCTGTCGCAGGTTTTGGGCGCAGCAAGCAGGCGCCCCTACGGTCACATTGCGCTTGCTATTGCCTTGATACGCGCACGTCGCATGGCTTCGCTGATTTGCGGGCCCTGCAATCCGGTGCTGTCGATATCCTTGAAGTTTACCGACAATGCCGCTGCATGAAGTTTGTTGAGCAGGGCTCGCGATGGATACGCAGTATTTTGCAGTCCGAGACGGCCACGTTTATCGGCTTCGCACACCAGTCCGAGTTGATCAATAC
>JBOHYH010000335.1:0-18352 GCA_050737775.1 Arenimonas sp. | reverse complement strand
GCGTGGAACAATGATGTTGACAGATAAAAAAAAGTTGCTCAGCCACGTTTCTTCTCGCTTGCCGCGTGAATCGTTGTACACAGCCGTTGCGATGTTCTTCACGGGTTTCCTTTTCATGACAGCGAGTGCGGGTAGGGCCTGAAAAACGACAGTAAGTGCCTGATTAATTAGCACAATGACAGTTTGGTTAAAATTTCACCAAGCTAGCATCAGGCCCGTTTTCACGGGCTTTGCGCAAAAATGTCATAGTCGCCTTCCACAGGCTTATCCACAGGCCGTGTGGATAAGCTATTTTGCCGATATTATTCAATATCTTACAATGCTTTTCTGTGACAAAAAACAGCTTTGTGTTGCAAGTGTATCCACAGGCATATTGATCCTGCATAAACGCTAGAATTGCCCCATGCCGGAACCCCCAATTTGCGTTCTCAAGGTCGCGTTAGCGCTGCCTTTGCCACGCTGCTTCGATTACCTGTTGCCAAAAGCCTTGCAAGCTAATGAAGGACTTGTGGGTTGTCGAGTGCGGGTGCCGTTCGGTAATGGCGAGAAGATCGGCGTCGTTGAATCGGTGCAAATGCTTGATGTGCTGGATGCCGAATTAAAAACCGTACTTGAAGTTCTGGATGAGAAACCGATCTTTGTTGGCGAGTTGCTACAGAACCTGCGCTGGCTGAGTCGTTACACCCATGCGCCGATTGGAGAGGTTTTTGCCACCGCGATGCCTGTGTTGTTGCGCCAAGGCCGTGAATTACCCGACAACAAAGTACTCGCCTGGGAGCTGACGGCTCTTGGTCGCCATCAATGGACCTATCTGCGTGCGAATACCAAATTACGGAAATTTGCCGAACGCTTGTTGAAGCATCCGCTAACCGAAGATCAACTCGATGTCGATACCGAAAATTGGCGTAGCACAGCGAGCGTTTTGAAAAGACGCGGCCTGGTTGAACGCGTAGCGCTGAATCAGGAAACGCAGGCGGTTGGCAAATCCCTTGCTCCCACGCTCAACGTGGAGCAAAAGCAGGTGCTACATGCCATCGAAAAACAGGGTGGCGGTTTTCATTGCCATTTACTGGAAGGCGTTACCGGTAGCGGCAAGACTGAAGTCTATTTGCAGGCGATTGCGCATTGTCTGAAACAGGGCAAGCAGGCATTGATACTGGTGCCGGAAATTGGTCTCACGCCACAAACGCTGAAGCGCTTTCGTGAACGACTGGGGGTTCCGGTATTCAGCATGCACTCCGGTCTTAACGACGGTGAGCGTGCGCGTGCGTGGTCGGCCATGTGGCGTGGGCAGGCGCATGTTCTGGTCGGAACGCGTTCGGCGATTTTTGCGCCGATGCCCAATGCTGGTTTGATTATTATCGATGAAGAGCACGATGCTTCGTATAAGCAACAGGACGGTATTCGTTATCACGCCCGCGATTTCGCCATCGTCCGTGCCAAAGCGCTCGATATTCCTATTATTCTCGGCAGTGCCACGCCTTCGCTGGAAAGTCTGCACAACGCGATTGCGGGGCGTTACCAGCATCTGCATTTGAAAAAGCGTGCCGGCATCGCAAAGCCACCAGGCGTGCGAGTTCTCGATGTTCGCAAACGGCCGCTGACGCATGGCTTGTCGGGCGACACCCTCGATGCAATCAGGGCTTGCCTGCAACGTGGCGAGCAAACTTTGATTTTCAAGAATCGGCGTGGCTATGCGCCGGTGTTACTTTGCCATGATTGCGGCTGGAGTGCGCAATGCCCACGCTGCGATAGTCCGATGAGCGTGCATGGTGCCGCACGGAATTTGCAATGCCATCATTGCGGACATCGCAAAACAAAACCGAGCTCATGCCCCGATTGCAGTAGCCTGGCCCTGCAACCACAGGGGGTCGGCACCGAGCGTCTGGAGGAAGCGTTGGCAGCAGCATTTCCAGATGCGCCTTTATTGCGAATCGACAGCCAAACCACGCGCAACAAAGACGGTCTGCAAAAGAAACTGGCCGAATTGGGTGATAAAGCAGGCATTCTGGTCGGGACGCAAATTCTGGCAAAAGGTCATGATTTGCCACGACTCACTTTGGTCTGTGTGGTGGGTATTGATGAAGGATTATTTTCGGCCGATTTTCGCGCCGGCGAAAAACTGGCGCAATTGCTGATTCAAGTTACCGGTCGTGCCGGTCGTGCCGAATGGCCGGGTGAAGTGTTGCTGCAAACGCATCACCCCGAACATCCCCTGCTCAATACGCTATTGGCAGGCGGATATCCGGCGGTAGCGGCACTGGAATTGGCACAACGCGAAGCAGCCGGTTTTCCACCGTATGCGCATATCGCCTTGCTGCGTGCCGAAGCCTTGCAGGAAAACGACGTGAATACGTTTCTACGCGAAGCCCATCAGGCTTGTCAGCAGATCAGTCAAAATAAAATCGAGTTAAGTTCACCGATGCCGGCACCCATGGCAAGGCGGGCTGGGAAAATGCGCGGCCAACTTTTATTGAGTGCGACACAGCGCCCAACGCTGCAAAAAGTTCTGCAAGCCTGGGGGCAAGATTTATACGAATTAAAATCGGCCAGAAAAGTGCGCTGGTCGCTTGATGTCGACCCGGTCGATTTATACTAGGCCTATGAAAACAGACAGCCTTCCGCATGTACTTGTTCTTGGTGGTGGATTCGGCGGTTTATGGGCGACGCGGGCGCTGGCTTCGGCGGGAGTTCGCATCACGCTGGTAGATCGCACCAATCATCATTTGTTTCAGCCCTTGTTGTATCAAGTCGCTACTGCAGGCTTGTCGGCACCGGATATCGCCGCGCCATTGCGACATATTTTACGCCGGCAGAAAAACGCTACCGTTTTGCTTGGTGAAGTGAAGGCGATTGATCCGGAAGCAAGAAAAGTTTTTTTGGAACAGGGTGATATCGAATACGATTATTTGATCGTCGCGACCGGTGCGAGCCATGCATATTTTGGTCATCAGGAATGGGCAGCCCATGCGCCAGGCTTGAAAACACTGGAAGATGCGTTTGCGATTCGTGCCCGGATTCTCAACGCTTTTGAAGCTGCCGAACGCGAAGACGATCCAGACTTGCGGGCACAATGGCTGAGTTTTGTCGTTGTTGGTGGTGGACCCACCGGTGTCGAGCTGGCGGGCACACTGGCCGAAATCGCGCGCCACACTTTGCCGCAGGAATTCCGTCGTTGCGATCCTCGCAGTGCACAAATCCATTTGCTTGAAGCGGGACCACGTATCCTGGCCGCGATGCCGGAAAGCTTGTCTGCAAGCGCACGCAAGCAGTTGGAAAAGCTGGGCGTCATCGTGCATACCGGCGATGCTGTCACCGACATTAACGAGAATGGCGTTGTATTAGTTAATTCGCAGATCAAAAGTCGAACGGTGTTATGGGCCGCCGGTGTCGCGGCGTCTTCATTGGGTACGCATCTTGGAGAATCTCTGGATCGTGCCGGTCGGATAAAAGTGCAAGCAGATCTTTCTTTGCAACATCATCCAGAAATATTCGTCGTCGGTGATCTGGCGAGCGTGTTGCAAACCAATGGTCAGCCGGTTCCTGGTACAGCACCGGCTGCAAAACAAATGGGTGCACATGTTGCGTCAATGATTCGTGCGCGTCTGTCGAATAAGGCTACTGCGAATTTCAATTATCGCGATTACGGCAATCTCGCGACTATCGGTCGCATGGCGGCCGTCGTTGATCTGGGCAAACTGAAATTTTCAGGACTGTTTGCGTGGTGGTTCTGGCTGGTCGCACATTTGTTTTTTCTAATCGGTTTCCGCAATCGTCTTGTCGTATTGATGGATTGGGCATGGTCGTATTGGACTTATCAACGTAATGCGAGAATTATTAGCGCTAATCGCGATAAATAAAAACGGCTCCGAAAGGAACCGTTTTTATTTATTAATAATCATGTTTCAAATCAGGCAGCAAATAGCGCCTTGATTCTCTTCAGAGCGTTAGCTTCCAGTTGGCGAATACGCTCGGCCGATACACCGTAGTCTTCAGCCAATTCCTGCAAGGTGGCTTTTGGTTCACCCAGGAAACGACGCTTCAGAATATCGCGCGAACGTTCGTCGAGCTGGCTCATGCCTTCACGAAGAATTTCCAGCTGGTTGTCTTCATGATTGTCATGTTCAAACGCCAGCGCCGGATCGGCATGGTAAGCCTGCAAAAATGCACCCGGTGACGGTGGGCGATGATCGTTATCGTCATCATCCGGTGCATCAAAACCGATATCTCGACCGGACAAACGTGATTCCATTTCGCGTACTTCGCGTTCGGAAACATTCAGGTCTTTTGCAATCGCGGTGACTTCGGCAGCATTCATCCAGCCCAGACGTTTTTTGGATTTACGCAGATTGAAAAACAATTTACGTTGCGCCTTGGTGGTCGCCACTTTGACGATGCGCCAGTTACGCAAAATGAATTCATGCATTTCGGCACGCACCCAATGCACGGCAAAGGAAACCAGACGGACGCCTTGGTCGGGATCGAAGCGTTTGATCGCTTTCATCAAACCGATATTGCCTTCCTGAATCAGATCGCCCATGCCGAGGCCGTAGCCTTGGTAGCCGCGTGCCACATGCACCACGAAACGCAGATGCGACATCACCAGATATTTGGCGGCGTCGAGATCTTCGGTTTCGCGAAGACGGCGGGCAAGCGCCTGTTCTTCTTCAACCGTCAAAACTGGAATACGATTAACCGCGCTGATGTAAGCGTCGAGCGAACCCAAGGCACTCGGGATCATATTCATCGAAGCTGGCATAGCGGCAACTAAAGCGGTGGTGGTCATAGTGGTCTCTTTCATGGATTGAATTTTAGCACTCGGCAGCTTTGAGTGCTAAACCGTAAGCTAGTTCCATAGCGTTGCACTTCTGCAACACCGGCCCTTTAGTCCCCGATAAAAAAGAGATGGGGATGCTTTGTGATGATTCAAGCCAACATTTAAGGCATTGATTTTATTGGGTTCTTTCAGGAGAGCCGGATTGCATCGTCCAGCAAGGCAGCCGCGGTGACCTCGGCCCCGGCTCCAGGACCCTGAATGACGAGTGCATTGGTCGGGTAACGATCACTCCAGAAAGCCACCCGATTGTCGCAACCTGAGCCATTTGCCAAGGCGTCATCCGGTGCCAATTCTTCCAGTCCGATACGGGCTTCGCCGGCCTGATTCAATCGCGCGATAAAACGCAAACGACGACCCACGCGGTGCGCCGCAAGAAAGCGCGCGCGTATTGGTGAATCGAGCGATTCCAGTTGTGAATCGACATCCTGCAAACTTGCGTTCGCCAACTCCGGCGGCAATAAAGATTCGACATTGATCGCATCGGCTTCCAATGCATAACCGGCGGTGCGGGCGAGTATCAATAATTTTCTCTTTACATCCTGGCCCGATAAATCGATGCGCGGATCTGGCTCGGTATAACCCAGCGAACGTGCCTCGCGTACGAATGAAGAAAACGGACGCATGCCATCGTAATGATTGAACAGCCAGGCCAGCGAGCCCGATAAAATTCCCGCGATGCCATGAATAGTGTCACCACCGGCACGTAATTCACGCAAGCTGCGCAACAATGGCAAACCGGCGCCGACGGTCGCTGCATCGCCGTAATTTTTAATTTGATGGTTGATGATCTGAAACGAAGTGAGGCTGCCGCCGGTGCCGGCTTTATTGGCGGTCACCACCTTGAAGCCGCTTGCCAGCCATCTGGCATGCCAGCCGGCCACTTCTTCACTGGCAGTGGCATCGATAATAATTCCGGCATAACCGAGTGTGCGTGCCACCTGTTCCAATGGGTCTGGTGCATTGTTTGCCAAATCTTCAGGCACCAGGCTCGGGTCCAGGCCAAGAAAATCGCGAATGCTGTGACGGGTATTGCTGACTTGTACAAGACGAAAGTTTTTTGTCTGCTGCGTTTTTTGCAGACGCGCAAGCCGGGATAGAAAAGCACTACCGACGGTACCGGTACCGAGCAATGCAAGGGTGGTTTGTTTTGCCAATGGTGAGACATTGGCGGAGGTATTGGCCAGACTCATGCCAATGCCTCGGTCCGTTTCTTTTCCTGCAAGGCAACAACGCGATCAAGTGCTGCCTGCAAATCGTTTTGCAAATCTTCCAGTGCTTCGATGCCGATTGAAAGACGCAGCAAGCCGTCACCGATACCTGCAGCCGTACGTGCTTCAAGACTCATCGCGGCATGGGTCATCGTGGCGGGATGTGCGACCAGACTTTCAACACCGCCCAAAGATTCGGCCAGCGTGAAACATTCCAGACCATCGAGGAAAGCCTGTACGCCAGGAATTCCGCCCACGATTTCCACGCTCAACATTGCGCCAAAACCTTTTTGCTGACGCGCAGCCAGTGCGTGGCCGGGGTGCGAAATCAACCCCGGATAATGCACGGCGGCAACGGCTGGATGATTTTCCAACTGTTCTGCAATCCCAATCGCGTTTTCCTGATGCACACGCAAACGAGCATCGAGCGTACGCAAGCCGCGCAAAGTCAGAAAGCTGTCGAACGGACTACCAGTTAAACCCAAAGCATTCGCCCACCAGACCAATTGCTCGTGCAATTCTTTCGTGTTCGCGATCACGGCGCCGCCGACAACATCGCTATGACCATTGATATATTTGGTGGTCGAATGCACGACCAGATCGGCACCCAGTGCGATGGGTGTTTGCAGTGCCGGTGATAAAAACGTGTTGTCGGCGACGACCAATGCGCCAACACGATGTGCGGCTTCGGCAACGAAACGCAAATCGGTAATGCGCAATAGTGGATTGGAAGGCGTTTCGATCCAGACGATTTTTGGTGAACTCGACAACGTGGCGGCGAGTGATCGTGGATCGGTCAAGTCAGCCGTGATCAGTTTGAAATGATTTTTCTTCGCCAGTGCATTGAACAAACGCCAGCTGCCGCCGTAGCAATCATGCGGCACAACGATCGTGTCTTGAGGATCGAGCAGCGCGAGCACGACGGTAATCGCAGCCATGCCGGTCGCAGTAATCACGGCGCCCACACCGCATTCAAGATCACTTAATGCTTCAGCAAGTAAATCACGCGTTGGATTGCCGCTGCGGGTGTAATCGTATTGCCGTTTTTCGTTGAAACCGGCGAAGCTGAAATTGCTCGACAGCACAATCGGCGGTACTACGGCGCCATAAGCAGTGTCGGTATCAATGCCGGCGCGGACGGCGAGGGTGGCGGATTGCAAAGTGCTCATGCGGCAACTCCCAGTGCGGCGGTTTCAAGTAAGGCATCGGATAAAATTTCGGCAATCTGCAGTGATTCCACTAAAAATGCATCATGACCAAACACCGAGTGCAGGCGTTTCAGGCGACATCGATTGCCCAGTTTTACTTCGAGCGCAGCCAGAGTTTCCACTGGCACCAAACGATCTTCTTCAATAGCGACCAGTGTGGTTGCCGTGTTGATGTCTTCGGCATCCACCTGGTGCAAATCAATTGATTCCGATAAGCGCAAAAATGCCGTCGTGTTCGTGATGGCGGCATATTTATTGCCGCAGACTTCCAGATAATTTTCAGCCGGGCCACGAGCGATATCGTTTTCAAGTTGCACTGGAGTCGCAAAACGGGCGGCAAATTCTTCCGGAGTGCGGTAGCTCAGCATCGCCAGTTGGCGTGCGATGGAAAGCGCAGCCGTTTCGTTTGAGCTGTCACGGCTCAAACGCACGATATTGCGTTGCAGTGCGCGCCAGGCACTGGAATAAGGGTGTGCGGTATCGGCACCGCTGATGGCAATTAATTTTTCAAGGCGCGCGCCATGGCGGGCGGCAAATTGCAAACCCACCATGGCGCCGTACGAGCAACCGATAAAAGCGGTAGCGCTTTTGATATTCAAATGATCCAGCGTCGCGGCAATCGCATCGGCCTGATCGGCGCTATCAATCGCGACATCCAGCTTGCCTTCGTGGCCAAGCCAGTTGATGGCGAGAATACGAAAGCGATGGGTATCGATTGCACGACCCGGACCGACCTGCGATTCCCACCAGCCGCGTTCAGGAAATTCGGTCGACAAGGAAACATGGCGATTGGCCGAAATGCCGCCGGCGATGATGATGACGGGCGCATTCGGATTGCCCTGCCATTCGTAGGCAATCGACACATCGTGTTCGCCGGAGTAACGCAGTGCAATGCGTTTGGAAAAAACATCGCGATGAGCGAGCGGACTCAAGCTGGCAGCATCGAAAGCCGCGTGGTTGGTACAGGAAGGGGATGACGCTTCGCTCAGACTCATGGTGTTACTCCGTAGATAGCAGGGCCATCACACTTCTACGGAAACATCGCATGGAAAAAAATCGCAGGTGGCAGAACACGAAGATGTTCGTCGCTTGCGATCCATCTTCCGGTGAACGAGTTCGCCGTAGGAGTTGGCACCTTTTCCAATACTTGCGTATTGACTGGTTGCCCCGGCGTCGTCGGGCCTATCCCTCTGCCGGTCTTGATGGATTACGGAGCCTAAGATACCGGCTTTTTCGAAATAGTCAATACTTTCATCGCGATGAAGCGATGCATTTTGTGTAGGAGGCGCGAAAATCCCGCTAGATCTGTCGCGCCTAAAGGACGCTCCTACAGGAAATACCGCCAGATATTGATAATGCTGATAATCACCACGAGCGATCCCACCACGGCCATCGTAATGCGAGCCGGTAGATGTTTGGTCAGCCAGGCGGCGAAGGGGGCGGCAATCGCGCCGCCGATCAGCAAGCCGAGGATGGTCGACAGATGTGATAAATCGAGCGTACTGAAAAACACGATCGTAATCGCAAGACTCACAAAAAATTCGGCAGCATTCACGGTGCCGATTGCGTAACGCGGTTCCATATTTTGTGAAATAAGACGTGTCGTGGTCATCGGCCCCCAGCCGCCACCGCCAACGGCATCGAGAAAGCCGGCGATCACGGCAGTCGTTTTCACATGGCTGACTTTTGCTGCTTTATTCAGACCACGATAAGCACGAATAACCAGGTACACGCCAAGTATCAATAAATAGACGGCGATGATCGGGCGTAGCCAAGGCGCATCAAGATGCGATAACAGCAGCGCGCCGATCATGCCGCCCAAGGCACCTGGTAATGCCAGCCGGATCAGTAATTTACGATCAACATTGCCGAAGTAGCCATGACTGATGCCCGAGATACCCGTTGTGGCAACTTCGGCTGCATGTACACAGGCAGAAACCACGGCGGGGGCAAGCCCGATGCCAAGCAGCAAGCTTGAACTGGTAATGCCATATGCCATGCCGAGTGCGCCATCAACCATCTGCGCCAACAAGCCAACAATGATAAAAACATAAAACGGAACCGACATAGGCTGACCAGGTTGAGGTAGGCACAAAGAATGCCAGCATACTCGGTGCTCATGCTTCTGAGCGGAAATAAGCACAAGGCATATCGGCATAAGCAAACATACTTTCCGTTCAAAGGCGCGGCTACCTAGGATGAAACCTCATCCAAAGCCGCCATTCCATGAACGCAACTCTTGCCAATGCCCTCACGTCGCCGCTTTCCGAGGAACGCGCTGGTCTCTTGCTGCGTTTAACCGAAGGCTTGGAGCCATCGGCATTGCAATGGTTGTCCGGTTACACCGCTGGTTTGGCGGCGCAATTGTCACCAACACAGCGTCTGTTGCAAGCAGTGCCTGTCGCAGGTGAAACTCAAAGCGAACAGCGGCTGACGATTGTCTATGGCAGTCAAACGGGTAATGCCAAACGCGAAGCCGAAGCACTATCACAAGAAGCGCAATCACAAGGATTATCAGTTCGTTTATTGCGTGCCGATGCTTATCCGGTTCGCGAGCTGGCGAATGAGCGTTTGCTGTATGTGGTTATCAGCACGCAGGGCGATGGCGATCCACCGGATGATGCGCAGGTTTTTTTCGAATTTATTTCCGGTCGTCGCGCACCACAACTGAAAGAATTGAAGTTCGCCGTGCTTGGTCTGGGTGATTCCAGCTATCCGCAGTTTAATGCGATTGCGAAAAGACTTGATGCACGTTTTGCGGAATTGGGCGGCACCCGTTTATTTGAAGTCGGTGAAGCCGATGTTGATGTTGCCGTTGTCGCTATGCCGTGGCGTCAGAATGCGTTGACGCAAGCACGTGAAGTTCTAAAAACATCGATTAGTTCGGCGACAGTAACGCCTTTGCGTCCAGCCATAGCGAGCAGTTTGTATGGTCGTGAAAAGCCTTATCTCGCAGAAGTGCTGGTCAATCAACGTATCACTGCCCGTGAAAGCGAACAGGATGTGCGTCATCTTGAAATTGCTTTGCACGAAAGCCTGAGCTATGAACCTGGCGATGCGCTTGGGGTCTGGCCTCGAAATAATCCCGCACTGGTCGACACCGTATTAAGTCAGTTGAAGCTTGATGCCGATGAAGTTATTTCCATTGGCGATCAATCATTGTCATTGCACGAATGGCTAAGTTCCAAGCGTGAACTGACACGCCTGAGCAAATCCTTTGTGCAGCAACATGCCACACGATTTTCCGGTGACGACTTAAGTGCCTTGTTGAAGTCCGATAACAATGAAGCGATTTCGCAATTTATCAGCCAGCAACAATTGCCGGATTTGCTGAATCGCTATCCCGGAGAATGGCGTGCCGATGAATTGGTCAATGCCCTGCGCCCACTAGCACCACGTTTGTACTCGATTGCATCGAGTCGCAAGGCCGTTGGCGATGAAGCCCATCTCACGGTGTCGCTGCTTGAATATCAAAAAGATGAAAACCTGCGCCGTGGTTTGGCATCGGGTTTTCTGGCTGACCGCGATGTCGGTGTGCAGCTTCCCGTTTTCATAGAACGCAACGAACGTTTCCGCCTCCCCTCGGATACCTCGCGCGACATCCTGATGATTGGTCCCGGCACCGGCGTTGCTCCTTTCCGTGGCTTCGTGCAGGAACGCATAGAAGTCGCTGCCACCGGCAAGAACTGGCTGTTATTTGGTGCGCGTACTGCCGCTTCAGAATTTCTTTATCAACTCGAATGGCAGGAGGCCTTGAAAAAAGGCCAGTTGCATCGCCTTGATTTGGCTTTCTCGCGCGATCAGGCCGAACGCATTTATGTGCAACAGCGCCTGCGTGAAAACGCCGCCGAAGTTTATGCCTGGCTGGAAAACGGTGCACATCTTTATATTTGCGGTGCGATTGCGATGGGCAAGGACGTGCATCAGGCATTGCTTGACATTGTCAGCGAACAAGGCGGCAAGTCGAAAGAAGATGCAGCCGAATATTTGAGCGGACTGCAACAAGTGGGCCGTTACGCCAAGGATGTGTACTAACACCATGGCCGCTCTCATTACAAATAAATATTGTGTCATCCCCGAACGTTTTTGTCGGGGACCCAGCGACTTCAGCATCAGAGCAAGGTCACTGTATCCCCGCCTGCGCGGGGACGACGAATAAATTTATTGCTGGAAAAAATTAATGAGCGAACTACTTTTCAATATTCTGTCATCCCCGAATGTTTTTGTCGGGGACCTAGCGACTTCAGTATCAGAGCAAGGTCACTGGATCCCCGCCTGCGCGGGGACGACGAATAAATTTATTGCTGGAAAATATTCATGAGCATCCCTTTATCTCCGGTCGAAACCCTGAAAGCCAATAGCCACGGCTTGCGTGGCACGCTGATTGAAAGTTTGGCCGATCCGATCACCGGCGCCCTGCGTGAAGGCGATGCGCAACTGCTGAAATTCCACGGTAGCTATCAGCAGGATGATCGCGATGTTCGCGAAGAACGTCGCAAGCAAAAACTGGAGCCGGCCTACAGCTTCATGATTCGCACGCGTTTGCCAGGCGGTGTTGCCACGGCAAAACAATGGCTGGATCTGGATGCACTCGCCACCCAATATGGCAATGGCAGTTTGCGTTTGACCACGCGCCAGGCTTTCCAGATTCACGGCATTATCAAACGCAATTTGAAGCCGACCATTGCCGCGATCAATCAAACCTTGATGGACACCGTGGCTGCTTGCGGCGACGTGAATCGTAATGTCATGGCCAGCGCCAATCCAATCGAATCACGCGCTCACGCAGCGGTGCATGCGGCATCGATTGCGCTGTCGGAATATTTGCTGCCGCACACACGTGCTTATCACGAAATTTGGCTCGACGAAAAACAAATCGTCGGTGCCGATGAATCCGAGCCGGTGTATGGCCCGACTTATTTGCCGCGTAAATTCAAAATTGGTATTGCAGTTCCACCAATTAACGACGTCGATGTCTTCAGTCAGGATCTTGGCTTTATCGCGATTATCGAAAATGGTGAATTGATCGGTTACAACTTGCTCGCTGGCGGTGGTATGGGTAGTACGCATGGCGATGCCCGCACTTATCCGCGGCTTGCCGATGTACTCGGTTTTATCCGTCCGGAACAATTGATTCCGGCTGCCGAAGCCGTGCTCACTACGCAACGCGATTTCGGCAATCGCAGCGACAGAAAATTATCGCGATTGAAGTACACGATTGATAAACACGGGTTGCCATGGTTTATCGAAGAAATTGAACGTCGTCTCGGTGAAAAATTACCGTCTGCACGTGAATATGCTTTCGCCCATAGCGGTGATCGCTTTGGCTGGATCGAAGGTTTCGATGCTCATTGGCATTTGAGCTTGCGTATTGAAAGCGGCCGCATTGTCGATACCGAAAAACAACAAGGTCTGACCGGTCTGCGCGAAATTGCAAAAATTCATCAGGGTGATTTTCGTCTGACACCCAATCAGAATCTCATCATCGCCGGTGTTGCTGCCGACCAACGCGATGCGATTGATGTTTTAGTAAAAAAATACGGTCTGGATAATTATCAGCACAGCAGCGCGATGCGTTTGTATGCACTGGCTTGTGTGGCTTTCCCGACCTGCACCTTGGCGATGGCAGAAGCCGAACGCTACTTGCCGAGTTTTCTGGATAGCGTTGAAGTGATATTGAAAAAATATTCACTGGAACAAGCCCCGATTCTGCTCAGAATCTCCGGTTGCCCGAATGGTTGCTCGCGTCCTTATCTGGGCGAGATTGCACTCGTCGGAAAAGCACTCGGTCGTTACAACCTGCATCTGGGGGCCGATTTCCTAGGCCGTCGCTTGAATCGTCTTTACAAAGAAAATATCGACGAGGCCGGCATTCTGGAAACACTGGAGCCACTGCTACGCGATTACGCTTTACAGCGTTTAGCTAACGAAGCGTTTGGTGATTATCTATTTCGTTCCGGCGTTTTGCCGGAACCGAAAACCATTGATATGGAGTTAGTGTCATGACCTTGCCCGATCTTGTAACTGCCGCCGAAGATTCGCGCGCGCTCGCAGATTTGAATAGCTGGTTGGCTACGCGCAGCGCCGAACAACGCGTGGCCTGGGCTTTGGAATCTTTGGCAGGCGAGCATGCGCTTTCCTCCAGCTTTGGCGCACAGGCGGCCGTTTCATTGCATATGCTAACCAGTCAGCGTGCGAACTTACCAATAATTCTGGTAGATACCGGTTATCTGTTTCCGGAAACCTATCGCTTTGTTGATGAACTGCAAACACGTTTGAGTTTGAATTTGAAAGTGTACACACCACAAGTCAGCAGTGCCTGGAACCAAGCGCGTAACGGAGCTTTGTGGGAACGCGGTGCCGAAGGCGTTCGTCGCTACAATCAATTGCATAAAGTCGAACCGATGCAGCGTGCATTGAAAGAACTGAATGTGCGCACCTGGTTTGCCGGTTTGCGCCGTTCACAGGCAACAACGCGAGCCAATATCGACTTTCTCGAACTGAAGGATGGCCGCTGGAAAGTGCATCCACTTGCCGACTGGACCGATCGTGATATCTGGACCTACCTCCAATCACACGATTTGCCGTACAACCCGCTTTGGCATAACGGTTATGTCTCGATTGGCGACACCCACACGACATCGAAATGGGAGCCGGGAATGCGCGATGAAGATACTCGTTTCGCCGGTTTGATGCGGGAATGCGGTATCCATATTTAAACGTAGGAAGGCCCTTGGGCCCGACGTCGCCTGGGCCAGACGCCGCCCGGCAGAAAGTGCTCCTGCATGTTCTGCACTCACGCCATCCATGGCGGTCGCATGCGGCCTCTTACTTCAAACAGCGCGCAAAAAAATCTTCGGTCAAACGGTAACGATGCAGTGCATCGCTCCCGCGTAAGCCGTGCTTGGCGCCGGGATATGTCATCAATTCAAACGGCGTGCCGCGCTTCTGTAATTCCGACATCAGTTTGGTCGAGTTGGTAAACAAGACATTGTCGTCGGCCATGCCATGGATCAATAATAATTTTGATTTCAGGCCGTCCAGATGCGCGAATACCGTGCTTACCGCGTAACCCTCGGGATTGTTTTTCGGTAAATCCATATAGCGCTCGGTGTAATGGGTGTCATACAAACCCCAGTCCGTCACCGGCGCACCGGCGACACCGCAAGCATAGGTGCTGGATGCTTTCGCCAGCATCATCAATGTCATGTAGCCGCCATTCGACCAGCCGTAAACGCCAATTTTATCGGCTTGAACATAAGGTAATGTTTTCAGATATTCCACGCCGCGCAATTGATCGATGACTTCAACATTGCCTTGGTGACGAAACAGGGCGCTGCCGAATTTCACGCCGCGTCGCGGTGTGCCGCGATTGTCTATCGAGAAAACAATATAGCCATTCTGTGACAGGTATTGATTGAAAAAAGCGTCGGCACGACCAGGCCAGCTATTGAGCACAGTTTGTGCGGCTGGCCCGCCATATACAAATACCACGACCGGATATTTTTTCGCAGGATCAAAATCCAGTGGCTTGATGACACTGTAATGCAGGGTTTCGCCATCGGCAGCTTTCAATTCACCGAACTCGGTTTGTCGCTGCGCCGACCAATATTTCTGATACGGATGTTCGGCATCGATCGTGTTGTCGACCAGACTCGCCAGCTTGTTGCCATCGGCGCGATATAGCTCGGCTTGTGGCGGTGTTTGGGTATTCGACCAGACATCGACATAAACGCTGGCATCGTCGGAAAAAGTCGCCAGATGCATACCATCATTTTTCGTCAATTGCACAGGCGCGTTGCCATTGAAATCGGTCCAGTACACATGCCGCTCGCGCGCTGTGGTTTTAGTGCCGCTGAAATAAATTTTCTGTGCTTTTTCATCAACGGCTAGCAAGTCATCGACTTGCCAATCACCGGAAGTAAGCACTTTCAGTTTTTTACCGTCATGCGCATGCAAACTCAAATGCATAAAACCGCTTTGCTCGGACGACCAGATAAAGCGGCCATCTTTCAGGAAGTGCAGGTTGTTGTGCAGATTGATCCAGCTCTTGCTACTTTCCTGCAGCAACGTGGTTTGCTTGTTATTCGACAGATCTGTTTCGATCAAATCCAGCAAGCGTTGTTCGCGATTCTGGCGCTGGAATGTGAGGTGCTTTGCATCGCGCCATTGCACGCGAGCGAGGTAAATATCTTTTTCCTTGCCGAGGTCAACATCGGAAATTGATATTTTGTCGGAAGACAGATTCACTACTTTCAATTCAATCAGTACGTTGGCATCGCCCGAAGCGGGATAACGCTGTTCGACGATATCGGTACGGTCGGGATAAATCTCGAAGCGTTTTTGTACCGGTACCGGGCTTTCATCAATGCGGGTAAAGGCAATTACGGAATCGTCCGGTGCCCACCAGTAACCGGTGTGCCGATCCATTTCCTCGTCGGCGACGAATTCGGCAATTCCGTTGGCGATCACATCGGAGGCATCATTGGTGAGTTGAATTTCCTTCGCACTTTTCAGGTCGATGACCCAAAGATTGCGTTCACGAATGAAACTCACGAAGCCGCCTTTCGGTGAGATTTTAGGGTCGGTGGCAAAGCCTTTACTCGAGGTAATTTTTCTGGCACTGGCTTTTTGCAGATCGTACAAATACAGTTCGCCGCCCAGTGGAAACAGCAAGGTGTTGCCGTCGCTGCCCCATTGGTAATCGACAATGCCGGAGAATCCGGCAATACGTTGGCGCTCACGACGGGCTTTTTCTTCATCCGACAAAACTTCTTCGCCGGAAATCAGTTTTTTTGAGTCAACCAGCACTTGAGTCCTGCCATTGGCGATATTGTATTCCCACAGGTCAAGCTGGTTCACGGCTTCTGCCTTGCCGCGCAGGAAGGTCACGCGTTTTCCATCCGGCGAAATTTTTGCATTGTTCAGGCTGGGGCCTGACAGCGAAGCGCTGCCGGTGATGGCTTCGAGGGTGAGTTTTTCCGCGTGTGCAGACGTGGTCATAAGTATTGCCAGACTTAAAAATAAAGTTTTCATGGATTGTTTGCGTTCGGTGTGCCGAAGAGAATTTTTTTCATTTCAGGTGTCATTTCGGTTTTACGTTTGTATTGCTCGCCGAGCTCGTAGGCTTTGATTACGGCGGGTCGCATTTTGATCGCATCATGCCAGCGCTGCACATTCGGATAATTTTCGAGCGCAACATGATGCCAATCATGCGCCACTGCCCAGGGGTAGCAAGCCATGTCGGCAATACTGTAGTCATCGGCAATGAATTCGCGGTTTTGGAGATGTGTGTTCAGCACGCCGTACAATCGATCCGTTTCACGTTGGTAACGCTCAATGGCATACGGTATTTTTTCCGGCGCATAGCGCGTGAAGTGATGATTCTGTCCCAGCATCGGACCAAAGCCGCCCATTTGCCAGAACAACCATTCCATGACGATTTTTTTCTGGCGAATATCCGTTGATAAAAAATGACCGTATTTCTCAGCCAGATAAAGCAGGATGGCACCGGATTCAAAAAGGGAAATATTTTCACCGCCATCATTCGGTGCATGGTCAATGATTGCCGGCATCCGGTTATTCGGCGAGAACGCCAGAAACTCGGGTTTGAATTGATCACCGGCACCGATGTCCACCGGTTTTATTTGATAGGCCATGCCGGCTTCTTCAAGGAAGATGCTAATTTTATGGCCATTCGGTGTGGGCCAATAATACAAATCGATCATGACAAATAACCGCCATCAACCGTGAGACAGGTGCCGGTGACATAGCTGGCGGCAGGCGAGGATAAAAACAAAACCGCCGGTGCAATTTCATCTGGTTGTGCGCTGCGATTCAAGGGAATCAGCTGCATCATCATGCCCATGATTTTCGGGTTTGAGGTGATCGCCGAGGCGAATTTCGTCTCGGTCAAGCCCGGCAAGACGGCATTGACGCGAATTTTATGCGCCGCCAATTCTTTTGCAAAACCTTCGGTCATATTGACGATGCCGGCCTTGGTCATCGAATAAATACCCTGGCCCGGTGCGGCACGTTTGGCATTGACGGAAGCGATATTGACGATGCTGCCGCCCTTGCCTTTCATGCGTTTGGCTGCTTGCACGCTGGTCCAGAAATAGCCGCGCAGATTCACTTCGACGGTTTTTTCGTAACTGCTTAAATCCATATCGAGCATGGGCCCGAAATACGGATTCGCGGCGGCGTTATTCACCAGAATATCGGGAGCAATATTTGCAGCATCCAGATCATTGAATAAACCTTCGATGGCAGCCACATCGCCCACATGCAAGGCACGTGCTTCGGCGCTGCCGCCTGCCGCTTTGATGGCATCGGCAACGGTTTGGCAGGACTCGACTTTCCGCGAGGTGCAAATCACATGGGCACCGTGGGCAGCGAGCAGATGTGCGATGGCTTCGCCAATGCCGCGCGATGCTCCACTGACCAAGGCGGTTTTGCCGGACAAATCAAATAATGGATCGATATTTTGCATGAAATCACCAAATAATGACGAAGGAATGACGGCAGCTTGCTATGCTGGCGAGACTATCACAGCAGCTGTTTTGGAGAGTAATGAATGAGTCAACGTCGCGTCTTGATTACCGGTGCCGGTAGCGGTTTGGGTTTGGCATTGGCATTGCGTTATGCCCGTAGTGGCGCCCGTGTAGCCTGTGTTGATTTGATCCCCGAGCGTGTTGAAGCCGCACGTGCCAGTTTGCCGGGACAGGGACATATTGGTTTGATTGCCGATGTTGGCGATGATGATTCCATGCAAGCCTTGTTTGACCAGATTCAAAAAGAATGGGGCGGCGTGGATGTGTTGATCAACAATGCAGGCATCGCTTCCGGTGGTCCGATGGTGGAAACCACGATGGAAGAATGGCGCAAATTAATCGAAGTGGATTTGTTCAGTGTGGTTCGCGGTTGTCGTTTGTTTTTGCCCGGCATGCTGCAAGTCGGCAAAGGACAAATTTTAAGTACCGCCAGTTTTGCAGGATTGGCCAGTGCGCCGGGCATCATGACTTACGGTGTCGCAAAAGCGGGGGTGGTAGCATTGTCAGAACAATTGCGGGCCGAGGTTTTCGACAAGGGAATTCTGA
>JBOHYH010000334.1:0-11945 GCA_050737775.1 Arenimonas sp. | reverse complement strand
CCTGCCACATTCTCAATGAAGCCCGAGAATTTTCAATTCTGAGGCCCACAAAATTCTGGAATTATCTATTTACGCTGACTTACCCGGGTCAGATGGAGCCATGACACGGGCTACGTTAGTTTCGAGGCGGCGGTGGCGCCAACACTGTGCGATCACCATTATGCTCAGGACGCGAGACGATACCGGCAGCTTCCATGGCTTCCACCAAACGTGCGGCGCGGTTATAGCCGATTTTCAATCTGCGCTGTACGCCGGAAATGGATGCACGGCGTGATTCGGTAACAATTTTTACCGCTTCGTCATACAGCGGATCGCTTTCATCGCCACCACCACCGCCAGATTCCGGCAAACCGCCAGCTCCGACAACAACGCCATCACCCATCATCTGCAGTTCATCCAGCACACCGGAAACATAATCTACGCCGCCACCGTGTTGCTTGAGATGTTCGACAACGCGGTGCACTTCTTCATCACTGACAAATGCACCGTGAATACGTTCCGGCATTGCAGTGCCGGGTGGTAAATACAGCATGTCACCATGACCCAGTAAAGTTTCCGCGCCACTTTGGTCAAGAATCGTGCGTGAATCGATTTTGCTCGACACCTGGAATGCAATTCGGGTCGGAATATTGGCCTTGATCAACCCGGTAATCACATCGACCGATGGACGTTGCGTCGCCAGAATCAAATGGATACCGGCTGCACGGGCTTTCTGAGCAAGACGCGCAATCAGCTCTTCTACTTTCTTGCCGACAATCATCATCATGTCGGCGAATTCGTCAATAAATACGACGATGAACGGCAGGGTTTCCAATGGACGTGGCGCTTCGTTCAATTCCGGATTTGGTTTGAACAACGGGTCCATCAATGGCTGACCGGCAGCCTGTGCGTCCAGAACTTTGCGATTGAAACCAGCGAGATTTCTTACGCCAACCGCCGACATCAATTTGTAGCGGCGTTCCATTTCTGCCACACACCAACGAAGGCCGTTGGCGGCTTCTTTCATGTCGGTAACGACCGGAGCGAGCAAATGCGGAATGCCTTGATACACAGACAACTCCAGCATTTTCGGATCGATCATCAGCATCCTGACTTCTTTCGCACTCGCTTTGTAAAGCAAGCTCAGCACCATCGCATTCACACCGACGGATTTACCAGAACCAGTAGTGCCTGCGACCAGCAAATGCGGCATGCGTGCCAGATCAGCCACAATCGGGCGACCGCCAATATCTTTACCCAGTGCAATTGTCAGGGGACTGGTGGATTTGTCATATTCTTTTGAGCGCAGTAATTCGCTCAGGTAAATCATTTCGCGCTGCGTGTTCGGGATTTCAAGACCGACCACAGATTTGCCGGGAATCACATCGACCACGCGAACCGATTTTACTGAGAGGCCGCGAGCAATATCCTTATCGAGCGATGAAATCTGACTACCCTTCACGCCCGGTGCTGGTTCCATTTCAAATCGCGTAATCACCGGCCCCGGATAAGCTCCCACTACCTGAGCCTCAATCCGGAAATCTTTCAGTTTGAATTCAATTTGCCGTGACAAGGTTTCCAGTGTTTCTTCCGAATAGCCATTCGGTTGTGGTTTCGGATCATCCAACAATGAAAGCGGCGGCAAGCTGTTATCGCCACCGGCATTGAACAAGGGAATTTGCTGCTCGCGCTGGGCACGTTCGCTTTTTTCGATAATGGTTTTGGCAGGCGGTTCGATTTTTACCGGTTCGCGCTTGGCACGTTTCTCGGTGTCGAGCTTGCGAACTTCTTCGCGCTCTTCGCGTAATGCCTTTGTGCGTTGCCATTCGGCGGCTTCGTCTTTTTTCTTTCCGAGACGATCAACCAATTTCAAGACCAAACCGCCAATCCAGTCCATCAAAGCGAACCAGCTCAGGCCAGTTGCCAAAGTTACCGATAACAACAGCATGACCGTCAGCAATAAATTGCCGCCCATACTGCCGAAAATACTGTAGCTACTATTGCCGACCAGTTTTCCGAGCACACCGCCGGAACCTTCCGGTAAATCAGGTGCTGCACCGCCAAGCGAGTGGAACAAACCGGTCGCTGCAATCAAAAATCCGACAATGCCGATTAACCGTAGTGCCGGACCGAAATCAACGCGGCCATCACCGTCGCTATCTAAACCAAACAAGGCAATCCAGGCTATGCCGCCTAAAACCACCGGCAAAAAATACGCGATATAACCGAGCAGCATGAATGCCAGGTCGGCAAGATAAGCACCGAGCAGTCCACCGTAATTGTGCATGACGCCTGTAACACTGGCAGTGCGCGACCAACCCGGATCATTTGTCGAATAACTGAGCAGACTGACCAGCAAATAAAACAATACCGGGGCCAGAATGATTAAAGCGATTTCCCGCTTCATGGTGGACAGGCGCTGATCCTTGCTTGCCTTTTGTGATTCCGAGCTTCGTGCCACCGTCTAAGACTTCCTGAATTCCAGTATTTCAGATGTGATTTATACCTCAAATCACCCTCTCTCGCCCAGACTGGCGACGAATCATCGTCAAATAAGGGATAATTCATTGATTGAAATTCAGCTTCATCGTCCTTATCTCACTCCTACGCCAATCGAATACTTTCTATGACCACCACCAAGCACTGCCCCTTGTTGATTCTCGGCTCAGGCCCCGCCGGCTGGACCGCAGCCGTTTATGCCGCCCGCGCGAATCTAAAGCCCGTTTTAATCACCGGCTTGCAGCAAGGTGGTCAATTAATGACCACTACCGAAGTCGACAACTGGCCCGGCGATGCCCATGGCCTGATGGGCCCAGCCCTGATGGAACGCATGCAGGCGCATGCCGAACGTTTTGAAACCGAAGTCATTTTCGATCATATCCATAGCGCAGACTTGTCGAATCGCCCTTTTCGTTTGAAAGGCGACAATGGCGAATACACTGCCGATGCGCTCATCATCACGACCGGTGCAAGCGCCAAATATCTGGGCATTGAATCCGAACAAAAATTCATGGGCAAAGGGGTTTCCGCCTGCGCCACCTGCGACGGTTTCTTCTTCCGTGACCAGGATGTTGCCGTGATTGGCGGCGGCAATACCGCCGTTGAAGAAGCACTCTACCTATCGAATATCGCCCGCAAAGTCTATTTAGTGCATCGCCGCGACAAACTGCGTTCGGAAAAAATCCTGCAGGATAAATTATTCGCGAAGGCACAAGCCGGCAAAATCGAAATCATTTGGGATCACAGTGTCGATGAAGTATTGGGTGATGATTCCGGTGTAACTGGCATGCGTATCCGCAGCGTGAACGATGACAGCACCCGCGAAATTGATGTTCAGGGTTTCTTTGTCGCTATTGGTCATACGCCAAACACCAGTCTGTTCGAACAGCAACTGGCTATGCGTAACGGCTATATCACCATCAAATCGGGTTTGGAAGGCGGCTCTACCGCTACCAGCGTACCGGGTGTGTTTGCCGCAGGCGATGTTGCCGATCAGGTTTATCGCCAAGCCATTACTTCGGCTGGCTTTGGCTGCATGGCAGCACTTGATGCCGAGAAGTTTCTCGATAAAGAGCATTAACGTAGCCCGGGTCATGGTTTTATCTGACCCGGGGTTTCCAAGCCCTATAAATTCACAAAATAACGCGAAATAATTTTCTGTGGAAAACGATTCCTAGGTCAGATAAAGCCATGACCTAGGCTACACTCAAGCGATGCCATATTCCCCAAATCGGCAAACAGTTTCCGCTATTTCACCTGCAAGCTGGAACGCCCTGCACGGTAGTCAACATCCATTCTTATCGCATGCGTTTTTATCGGGACTGGAAAAACACCAATGCCTGCGCGAACGATGGGGCTGGGAGTCATCGCCGGTCACTTTGTTCGATGGTGATGATTTAATCGCCGCGGCTCCGGCCTATATCAAAAACAATTCACATGGCGAGTTCGTATTCGATCATGCCTGGGCGCATGCGTATGCAAGAACCGGGCATGACTACTACCCGAAACTGGTTGTTGCGGTTCCTTACACTCCGGTAACCGGCCAACGTCTTATGGCGATAAATGCAGATGCCCAAGAAAAACTGATTCTTGGCCTGGAAAAAAAAGCGCTCGAAGAAAATCTCTCTTCCGTGCACATCAATTTCCTGCCGGAATCAGAAGCCTTCTCCTTACCTGATTACTGGCTGAAGCGGTGTGATGTACAGTTTCATTGGCAAAACAATATGGGCTGGGAACATTTTGATGATTTTCTTGCAGCATTGAACCGTAAGAAACGCAAGAATATCCAACAGGAAAGAAATCAGGTTGCCAAAGCCGGAGTCACGCTTCGTTGTGTTTCCGGACAGGAAGTCAGCGACGATGATATTTTCGCGATGTACGGTTTTTATTGTTCGACCCAGCTTGAGAAAGGTAATCACCCTGCCCTGACGCTGGAATTTTTCAGATACCTGAGCCGCGAGATGCCGGAAAGCGTGGTGATTTTTCTGGCGGTTAAAAATGGCGAAACAATTGCCGGTGCCTTTTGCCTTCGCAGCGATACCACGCTTTATGGACGTTACTGGGGCGCATCCGAAACTGTGCCTGGACTTCACTTTGAAACCTGTTATTACCAGGGCATCGAATATTGCCTGCGCGAAGGTCTGACTTGCTTTGAACCAGGCGCCCAGGGCGAACATAAAATCGCTCGCGGCTTTATGCCGGTGCTGACTTATAGCCGCCATTTCATGGTCGAGAAAGCATTTGCCGATGCACTGAGACCCTGGTGTGATGAAGAGCGGGGACACACCCTGAATTACCGCGATCAAATACTCGAGCACAGCCCCTACCGTCATGTCGATTGAATTGAACTGGCTAGGCAAGGATGAAAATGCAGCGTTCCCGGATGTGCGTCTAGCCTTGCACGAACCCAATGGCTTGCTGGCAGCAGGCGGCGATCTATCGGAAACACGATTATTAAATGCCTATCGCAGTGGAATCTTTCCATGGTTTTCAGACGGGCAACCTATTTTGTGGTGGAGCCCGGATCCGCGCATGGTGTTTAAAACCGGCGCGATTCACCTTTCGCAAAAATTCAAACGCCAGCTGAAAAAATCATGCTGGCAAATCCGGGTCGATACATCATTCAGCCAAGTCATCCATCAGTGCGCGGTTGCGCCACGCAAAGGCCAGCACGGCACCTGGATTCACCCGGAAATGATGGATGCCTATGTCCATCTGCATAATCGTGGGCATGCCCATAGCGTGGAAGTATTTTCGGGTGAAAAACTGATCGGCGGTATTTACGGCGTTGCCATTGGCCGCATGTTTTTCGGGGAAAGCATGTTCAGCGTCGAAAGCGGCGCTTCCAAAATTGCACTGGCTGCTCTGGGCAAAATATTGCAGGGCTGGGGCTGGCCATTACTTGACGCTCAAGTCGAAAACCCCCATCTCCAGTCGATGGGCGCAGAGTTTATGCCGCGCTCCGAATTCATTCCGGAAGTTGCGCGTTTATGTACCATGGCCGAGATGCCGGGGCTTTGGAGTGGCCGGATAGCGCCATTTGCCGCGTCTGAATGCCTTGCTTAACGGTTTCTTTGCAAGAAACCGCTATCCGTGGCATTATTCGCGACTTCGTGGCACTCCTGCCCCTGATATTTAAAGCATGTCAAAAGACGATTCCATAGAATTTGAAGGCACGGTGATGGATACCTTGCCTAATACCACCTTCCGAGTGAAGCTCGAGAATGGCCATACCATCACCGCCCATATTTCCGGCCGCATGCGCAAGAATTACATCCGTATTCTTACCGGCGACAAAGTGAAAGTGGAGATGACGCCATACGATTTGACCAAGGGTCGAATTACTTATCGTATGAAGTAAGTTCTTGAGAGCACCATAAAAAGAAACGGCAGCCGAGGCTGCCTTTTTTGTTTGCGGTTTCCGGCTATTGATGTTCGCACGGAGCTCTGTCGTCTTTCTTGGGTGAAGTAAAGCGTATTGCCGGATTGACCGAAAGAGCTCGAGGGACAGTTTGTCCTCGAAAGCGCTGCTGAAATAATTGCTCGGCCTCATTTATCGCCATCCTGTTTTGTTCGGCGGTTAGCTGGTTCGCGCGTACGGACGAAGGAATTGCGAATAGCCTGGAGTAAAGCTGGTTCATTACCTCGGCCTGGAAAGGGTCATTGCTCACCATGCCGGAAAAAAAATCATCATCTCCCTGGTAGGCACTGGCAAGCAGAAGAACTGATGCAGGGTCTCCCGTACGCATTGCGGACTGCGCCAGCGGCAAAGCGTCGGAACGCCACACATCAAATTCATGACTGCGGATACGCGAGAAATCCATTGGCAGGCCATCGCCGGAAATATAGGGAATCAGAGCGTCCGGCTCTGCCGCATAGGCACCTTGCCGAAGGTATTTGAAAATCTGTTTGTAATGGTTCTCGGAAATATTTTCACAGTTTTTGTTTTTTTCCAGAATCATCAAGCGCTCCTCGTCTTGGCTGTTTTCGCTCAACAACTGACCATTTAGCGAGTTAGCTCCTTCCTGCTTATGATCGGACGGATCCGTTATCAAATTTTTGGCACGAGCATTAAAATGTCTGCATCGAATCAGCTCGATGGCGAGACGGCATGCTGCCTGCCCATTACCATCATCGGCTCGCTGCCGCAATTCGCCGTAGATTTTTGCTAGCGGCAAGTTGCCAGGTGGCAGAGGCTGGCCGAATTTTGCCGATGTTTTCGGATTGAACACGCCAAACTTCAGTACGGGCGTGCCTTTGGTAGTCTTATTGTCATCAAGATTCGTTTCAGGTGTTTTGGCGATCTCCTGCTGTGCCGATGCTACGGAATTGTCATGCCTGCCAAGAAAATAAGCCGCAATAAACACCACCATTGCCGCAACGACGATTAAAGTTTTTTTCATTACCTGTCTGCTGGTTAAAAAAAGGGCCGCTAAGAGCGACCCTGATTGTTCACAGTATCTGGAAATTAATCAACTGTGGCCGGCAACAATTTTTCCGGCTCAGCCTGCGTATCGATTTTCAATTCGCCATTCTCCACCATCACGGTCACACGGCCGCCATTCGACAATTTCCCGAATAGCAGCTCGTCAGCCAATGGACGCTTGATCTTGTCTTGCAACAAACGGGCCATTGGACGTGCCCCCATCTGTGCATCGAAACCGTTTTCCGCCAACCACTGGCGGGCTTCCGGCGTTGCCGAGATCGTGACGTGCTTGTCGTGCAATTGCGCTTCGAGTTCGATCAGGAACTTGTCTACCACACGCAACACATGATCAAAGCCGAGGCCCTGGAATTGCACGATGGCATCGAGGCGGTTACGGAATTCCGGAGTGAAAGCCTTACGGATGGTTTCCATAGCATCGGTCGCATGATTTTGTTCGACGAAACCCATCGTGCGTCGTGCCGCCAAAGCCGCACCGGCATTGGTTGTCATCACCACGATCACATTCTTGAAGTTCGCTTCACGACCATTGGTATCGGTCAGCACACCGCGATCCATAATCTGCAAGAGCACGTTGTAGACATCCGGATGCGCTTTTTCAATTTCATCCAGCAACAGAACACAATGTGGTGTCTTCACGATTTTTTCGGTCAGCAAACCACCCTGATCGAAACCGACATAACCCGGAGGCGCACCCATCAAGCGGCTAACCGAATGGGCTTCCATATATTCGGACATGTCGAAACGCACCAACTCGATACCGAGCTGCATCGCCAATTGCTTGGTGACTTCGGTTTTACCGACCCCCGTCGGTCCTGCAAACAGGAAATTACCGATGGGCTTGTCGGGATTCGCCAAGCCGGAACGTGCCATCTTGATCGCGGACACCAAGGTTTCAATCGCAGGGTCCTGGCCAAAGATGACCATCTTCAGGTTGCGTTCGAGATTACGCAAAACATCTTTGTCCGAAGCCGACACTTGCTTGGCAGGAATACGTGCCATCTTGGCAACGATGATTTCCACTTCTTCGACATCGATGATGTTTTTGCGTTGATCGGGTGTCCGCAAACGCTGACGTGCACCGGCTTCATCGATCACGTCGATGGCTTTATCCGGCAGCAAGCGATCGGCAATATGTTTCACCGACAAATCCACCGCCGCCTGGATCGCTTCCGAGGTGTATTCCACTTCGTGATGCTTCTCGAAGCGGGATTTCAGACCGTGCAGAATCGCTACCGATTCCGCGACCGAAGGTTCGACCACATCGATTTTCTGGAAGCGACGTGCAAGCGCCCGGTCTTTTTCGAATACGCCGCGATATTCCTGGAACGTGGTCGAACCAATACAACGCAGCTCGCCGTTTTGCAGTACCGGTTTGATCAGATTCGATGCATCCATGGTGCCGCCCGAAGCCGAACCGGCACCGATAATGGTATGGATTTCATCAATGAACAAAATCGCACGCGGTTCTTTCTTCAACTGGGCCAAAACGCCTTTCAAGCGTTTCTCGAAATCGCCGCGATATTTTGTGCCGGCAACCAGGGCGCCAAGATCCAGCGAATAGATAACTGCATCGTGCAGCACCTCCGGAACATTGCCTTCGACAATGCGCCAGGCCAGACCTTCGGCCAATGCGGTTTTACCCACGCCGGATTCACCGACATAAAGCGGATTGTTTTTGCGGCGACGGCAAAGCACCTGAATGGTGCGTTCGACTTCGTCCTCACGACCAATCAAGGGGTCAATTTTGCCTTCGCGGGCCAGATCATTCAGATTGCTGGCGAATTCCTGCAGCGGATTACCTTTCGGCTCGTCACTTGGCTCGCCATCATTTTTGGCCTCGGAGGAACTCTTGTCTTCGCTGGAATCCTGAATTTTGGAAATGCCATGCGACAGGAAATTCACGATATCCAGACGTGTGATGTCCTGTTGTTGCAACAAATAAACAGCATGCGAATCTTTTTCGCCAAAAATGGCGACCAGTACATTCGCTCCGGTCACTTCTTTCTTGCCCGACGATTGCACATGGTAAACGGCACGTTGCAGAACACGCTGAAAACCCAAGGTCGGTTGAGTGTCGCGTGCGTCTTCAACCGGCAGTACCGGCACGCTGTCGACAATGACTTGCTTCAGGCCTTCGAGCAGTTTGTTTTGGTCAACACCACAGGCATTCAGCACGGTCATCGCGGACGGATTTTCCAGCAAGGCTAGCAGCAGGTGTTCCACGGTCATGAATTCATGCCGCGACTCACGTGCCTGCTTGTAGCACTGGCCGATCGAAAACTCCAAGTCTTTACTAAACATAATGTCTCCTTACGATGACATCAATATGGGGTGCTTCCTGCGTAATTCAAATGCCGCGCCACAACCATTACATCAGCAGCCTATGCTTTTTCCATAACGCATAACAAGGGGTGTTGGTGACTTCTTGAAAATTCGTTTACCTGCGTTACCTTGGATTCAGCCACATCGCGCGTGAAGACACCGCAGACGCCCCGCCCGCGCGTATGCACGTGAAGCATGACCTGCGTCGCTTTTTCACGGTTCATGGCGAAGAAAAACTCCAAAACTTCGACCACGAAATCCATTGGCGTAAAATCGTCATTCAAAATCATGACCTGGTACAAAGGTGGACGCAGTACTTCGGGCTTGGCCGTTTCAAGGGCCAGGCCACGCTCGTGTAATTCTTCAGGTTCGTTACGTTTTGCCATGAGTTCATTATAAAGCTTTGCTTGGTGTTCTAAGGTGTGTCTTAAATGAAAATTAACAAGTGCATGGACGGAAGCTGGGCGTTTCCGACACAATGGGCAGCTTGATCTGCTGAATTAGCGCAAAAAACAGGATGCAAACTCGTTGAATTACAAGAAAGACCAATTTTGGCAACCTGACGTCACCGTTGCGACGGTTGTTGTGCGTGACGGACGCTTTTTGATGGTCGAAGAAACTGCCAATGGCCGCTTGGTGCTCAATCAGCCAGCAGGACACTTGGAGCCTGATGAATCGGTTCTGGCTGCCGCCGTTCGCGAAACCATGGAAGAAACCGCCTGGGAAGTGAAACTGACAGGCTTTATTGGTGCCTATCAATGGAAAGCGCCCGAAACTGGACGCCACTATCTGCGTATGGCATTCGCCGCTGATCCTGTCGCTCATTACCCGGAACGTGCTTTGGATGAGGGCATCGTACAAGCCATCTGGCTAACACCGGAAGAATTGGCGTCCGAGCAGGCCCGTCATCGCAGTCCTCTGGTATGGCGTGTTCTTGAGGACTATTTGGCCGGACAACGACACCCTTTGAGTTTGTTGAATCAGTTATGAGCAAAGTGATGTTGGGTGTCTCAGGCGGCGTTGATTCATCGGTAGCCGCTCTTTTGCTGAAACAGCAAGGCTACGATGTGACCGGCCTATTCATGCAGAACTGGGACGAAGACGACAGCGGCGAGTGCCGGGCCGAGGATGACCGTCGCGATGCACTTGGCGTCTGTGGGCGACTCGACATCCCCTTTTATTCCCGCAATTTCGCCAAGGAATACTGGAAAGGCGTGTTTGAATATTTTCTGGATGAATATCGCCGTGGCCGTACGCCTAACCCCGATGTTTTGTGTAATCGTGAAATCAAATTCAAGACTTTTCTGCATGAAGCACAAGAACTGGGCGCTGATAAAATTGCGACCGGTCACTACGCTCAAGTCGAACATCGCGATGGCGAATGGAAATTATTGCGTGGTGCCGATCAGGACAAGGATCAAACCTACTTCCTGCATCAATTGGGACAAGCACAATTGGCTGCCACCCTATTTCCGATTGGCCACCTGCCTAAATCGGAAGTCAGGAAACTGGCGAGCGAAGCCAAACTGCCTACTGCCCAAAAAAAAGACTCTACCGGCATCTGTTTTATCGGTGAGCGTGATTTTCGTGAATTTCTTGGCCAATACATTCCTGCAAAAGCCGGTGAAATTCGCAGTGTAGATGGCCTGAAAGTCGGCCAGCATAGTGGCGTGTTTTATTACACGCTCGGCCAGCGCGAAGGCTTGCATATAGGCGGTATCAAGGGTCGCCCTGCCGCGCCATGGTTTGTGGTGGGCAAAGATGTCGAGAAGAATATTCTCTATGTTGACCAAGGCATTGATAGCCTTTGGCTGCAATCGACCGAATTGCATGGCGAACCGGTGCATTGGATCTCCGAAAAGCCAAAACCCCGAGAATTCCGCTGTGCCGCCAAGACCCGATATCGGCAATCCGATGAGGCTTGTTTAGTCAGGCAGCTTGAAAATGGCGAATTGAGCGTCATATTTGATAAACCGCAACGCGCGGTAACGCCTGGGCAATCGGTTGTGTTCTATCAGAACGATGAATGCCTCGGTGGCGCGGTAATCGCTTCTACTAATTCAAAAATGGAAATCCAAGATAAATGAGAGTCAAAT
Source organism: Arenimonas sp. (assembly GCA_050737775.1). Taxonomy (GTDB): domain Bacteria; phylum Pseudomonadota; class Gammaproteobacteria; order Xanthomonadales; family Xanthomonadaceae; genus Arenimonas. The sequence goes on along the minus strand of JBOHYH010000334.1, from coordinate 602 downwards.
GAAAGATCGCGTAATAGCCCTCGCCGGTTTAATGCAGGCACTTCACCAAGTGCAAGGCATGGCTAACAACGGTCACTTTGAAACACAGCCATTATCAGTTTGCATGGATAGTCTGTTCCGTTTCGATGCAGAAACCCCTGAAGAAATTTTTGGCTCTGCGGCAAATCTGAAAGCCGGATTGCAGCAGTTCTCGAAACAACTGGAAGGCCAGACCCGCGATGGTGCACTGATCAAAATGGCCATGAGCGTGTTGCAGCTCGAGCGCCAATTCAGTCGCAGCCCAGAAGCCATGCGTGCCGTGCAGCATCAGTTGAAACACCTCGGGCCTTTACGCAGCGAGCGCGGAAGCACCGATGCCGATGTGCTTGGGAAATGTGGTGAAATCTATGCCAATCACATTAGTCCACTCGGACCGAAAGTCATTGTGCAGGGAAGCCCGGCGTATTTGAGCCAGCCCATCGTGGTTGCTGAGATTCGTGCCACTTTGCTGGCAGCTATTCGCGCCGCTGTTTTGTGGCGTCAAATGGGCGGCAGCTATTGGGATTTCTTTTTCAGTCGTGGGAAGATGACGAAGGCTGCGAAAGAATTGCTGATTGCCTGAT
>JBOHYH010000333.1:0-4021 GCA_050737775.1 Arenimonas sp. | reverse complement strand
GCTTAGCACGCTCGGTAGGCAGTTCGGATACGCGACGGGTAGTGGAAATTCATTGCGAACCGCAATTGACAATCCATCGCCTGAAAAAATTCGTGGAGAATACGAGCCACACATGCGTGGAATGATTTTTCTATCGGCAGTGTTTGATGCATTTTTCTCTGTGTTCGAACGTCGTACACGAGATCTCGTTCGCCTATCCGGTGGACAACTCCCTACAGGGGCATCGGCAGAACTACATCCTGACCTTCTCAATCGATTAGCTGATGAGGCATCTCGTGTCGCTCAGTCATTGATGGATCGTTGTATCCGAGCATTCGACTACCTACCACCTGTGGACATCACGTTCGGTGACTACCTTCGCGCTCTTGTTACTGCAGATTTCGAACTTACTCCCGAAGACGAGCAGGGTCTTCGGGCCGCTTTGATTGAGGCATTTCGTCGTCGGAGTATTTATCCGGCAGGCATATCGTCGTTTGCGGAGGAGTCGTTGCTTTGGGAGCAATGGAGCGTGCAGAAACACTTGCACCCAAAAGCGGAAATGGCGGTGGAGCTAATGAACATCAACACGCTTCAGCAGCTAGTTAGAGCAAGTTCGTTTGAACGAGATCAAGCTATCGAAGCGCAGGATCGGTCTAGAGGCTCGCCGAGTGCCGTGACCTCGACGCACGAGAATGACCTAGACTCCGAAACCTTTAGTTATTTACACGGATTCGCTCGCCGAAATTATGAAGGGTTGCGGTTGGATCCAAACCCGAACAGCCCCATCGAGGTCAACAGTTTTTACTCGGTATTCCGAATTTTGCCAAATGGACGGCCTCGTATTGAGCACGTCGTTCAATTCACGCAACTGGTCAAAGGAAGTGAGAAGGATTTTGGCGGTATCCCCTTACGCGGCGGCAGTACGATGATTCTCTCGGCCGTAGGTGAAGTCCGTTATGTAATTTCTAAACCCTTGCCTAAAGCACGTGGACTCTCCACACAAGAAGCCAAAGCGGCAGAGACTAGACTGCTAGCACAAGAGCGACATTTGGGCTTGCTCGACTCTCTTGACCCCTGCGCGCCTTATTACAGCAAGGCAGATCGCAGTCAACGAATGAAATTGCGAACTCGACTGTCCGCTATTCATCAGGGATACCGCTCGTGAGTGCCGCTCGTGTAGCAAAGAAGCGCGTCGCCCCTGCCAGTGCTGCACGCACGCGGACAACCAAAACATCCAAAGCAACCAAAGCAACCAAAGCAACCAAAGCAACCAAAGCTATTAAAACCGCAAAAGCTACTAAAACGGTCAAAGCAACTAAAGCACCCAAGGCTAGAAAGACAAGCAAAGCAGCGAAAGAAACATCTGGAATTACGATACGCATGTACAACGTTGGTTTCGGCGACGCATTCCTTGTTACTTACAATGTCGAGGAACGAGAACGCCGGATTTTGATTGACTGCGGCTCGATCGCAGCCAATGGTCATGCCATGCAAGCAATCGTGACCGATCTTCATCAGCGTTGCACGGATAAAGACGGGGTTGTTCGCATTGACGTTGTGGTTGCTACGCACCGGCATCGAGATCACATCAGTGGCTTTGGCCAAACTAGGTGGCAGGATGTCGAGGTTGGCGAAGTGTGGTTGCCTTGGACCGAAGACCCAGACAATGAACTTGCGTTTGGAATTCGTGACCGCCAACAGCGTATGGCGCTCATCTTAAACGACTGGTTAGCCAATCCGACGATGGCACCGCGGTTGGCTGAGTACAAAGACGCAATATTGAATGCCAGCGGTAACGAGCAAGCCATGCAAATGTTGTTGCATGGATTTAAAGCTTCGCACCGACCAATTCGGCGATTCCTCCCTACTGTCGCTGGCGTGGATACGTTTACCAGTCACGAGCTTCCCGGAGCAGCAATTCATGTTCTTGGACCCTCTCGCGATGAAGACGTAATTCGAACTTTGGACCCTCCAATTGGAAAAACTTTTCTAAGCATGGCGACGCAAGGGTTACCTGGAAAACTAGAGCATGTTCTTTTTGCAGAGCGTTGGGCTTTGAGCGCAAGCCAGTATCACGAAAGATTCAAAATGCCCCCCCTTCCAGCATTGGTTGCAAAATCAGTTCGATCAGCCTCAATGTTGGGGGAAGACTTGTTGGCAGCCTCGTTGGACCAAGCCATTAACGGCACAAGCCTAGTACTCATGATTGAAATAGATGGCAAGTACTTATTCTTCCCGGGCGATGCTCAATGGGGCACATGGAATGCGATGCTGAAGAACAAGACGGCGGTTTCGCTCCTGAAGAAAACATCATTGTTTAAGGTGGGACATCATGGGAGTCACAATGCAACGCCCATGGATTTTGTAAACCTGCACCTGCCTGAGAAGACACCCTCGATGGTCTCTACTCGGCCTATGAGCAAATGGCCAGATATTCCGCGAAAGCCTTTGCTCGATGCGCTCGGCGACCACCAATGTGCAATCGCACGCAGCGACTCTGCCAAAAATGCGCCAAGCGATCAATTCACTGCGTTAGGCGATCTTTACGTCGAAACTATTTTGTGAGCGTGCAATGAAAAATTTAGTGGTCTGCCTCGACGGCACTAATAACGTGTTCGGTAGAGACCTCACCAATGTCATAAGACTTTACCAACGCTTAAATGAGCATGAGACGCTTGCCTACTATGATCCTGGTGTAGGCACATTTAGTGCTCAGGCAGCGCTGACCACATTGAGTAAAAAGATCACTCGCCTAATGGGACTCGCATTTGGCTACGGCCTTAAACATAATTTATCAGAAGCCTATCGCTTCTTAATGGATAACTATGTCGAAGGTGACCATATTTTCGTCTTTGGCTTCAGCCGTGGCGCCTACACCGCGCGTGCTCTAGCAGGCTGGCTTCACAAATGCGGATTGTTGCGCGCTCAGCTCCCCAATTTGATTGATTATAGCTATGACCTATATCGAAAAGAACATCGTTCAGAGATTATTTCCGGTTTCCTTGAGAGCTTTGCGCGTCCGTGCCAGACACACTTTCTAGGGCTGTGGGATACCGTAAGTACCGTTGGTTGGATATGGAGCCCACAAACCTTACCATTCACGCAACAAAACCCGAGCGTGCGATATGTGCGTCATGCCGTTGCCTTGGATGAGCGACGTGCTTTTTTTCGATCCAATCTCTGGCGTCCGGTTCCTGGGCAGAATGTGCAAGAAGTCTGGTTCCCAGGTGTTCATTCGGACATCGGCGGCGGATATCCGGTCGCTGAATCAACACTCGCACAAACTGCCTTAGCTTGGATGCTGGAGCAAGCCCAATTGGCAGGATTGCGACTAGTTCCAGATGCGACAACTCAAGGCGTACCAGTCGATTTACTTGCCCGGTCAAATATCGATCTTGCTTCTATTGCACCGATGCATGAATCATTGACAAAACTCTGGTGGCCCGCAGAGTTTTTTCCAAAGATCGTTCGCCATCCTCGATACGGATATCGACGATCAATACGATTCAATCTTGGTCGTAGGCGCTTTATTCCGGAAGGCGCCATTTTGCATTCGAGTGTGTCCGATAGGATGCGGAATTTAGAAAGCTATCGCCCCACAAATTTGCCGAGCTCGATCTCTAGTTAATTGGATCACATGACTCGTCATCGCGATACTACTTAGATCGCGTGCCTATGGGTGAATCTTGAAGTTAGCTTTTCAGTGACCGCTTCGGGTCGAAAGCGGTCATTAGAACCAGCAAATATGTCATCACTAGTAAAGATTGCATCACCAACAAAAACTTTACGTTAGGTCAAAGTTGACCGGAATGATGTGTCAAGTCAGCCGGAATACGCACAAGGTGTATAGCCACGTAATTAAGGTGTAAAAATGTATATTTTGACTTCACATTCCGCGCCCGATGCGTCGGCGCTTTATTTTGGCCTTTTAGGCTTATGACAAAATTATTAGCAACCTCTGCCATTGAGCTACTTAGCCTGGTACAGCAGCACACATTCAGTACCATGTTTCGCGGACAAGCCAATGAAAGCTGGCCCATAC
>JBOHYH010000332.1:0-13637 GCA_050737775.1 Arenimonas sp. | reverse complement strand
TTACTGTCACTTTCCAGGTCCTACCCGTACTCCTTGTCATGAAAAGGAAATCCGTGAAGAACATCGCAACAGCTGTGTACAACGATTCACGCGGCAAGCGAGAAGAATCGTGGCTGAGCAAGATTTTTTTATCTGTCAACATCATTGTTCCACGCCGCCTAGGAATCAAATAACGCGTGAATTCCAATCAAATTACACCTGCTGCCAATTCCAGTGCGATGCAAGCCTTTCGCCGCGGCATTGATCGCCGCGCTTATGTGCTGGCACGCGCCCAATGTGGCGACAATGATTTACTGCAATCGGCACTGAGTGGCGTAGATGCGGCCTTTAACGCGGAATATGCCGAACTGCCCATCTCGCAATGGCCGATTCGCTTCTGGACTTTGTTGTTGTCACGAAAAGAATTGGCGCAGGGACAAAGCCCCTGGCCTGCACTGGCATCAATCAGTCACGGACCACGCGCGGCATTATTATTGCGGCTGGTCGCCGGTCTGGATTTTTCGCATGCGGCGCAAGTGCTCAATATCAGTGAAACGACTTATCGCTTCGCGCTCGAACGTGGGCTCGAACAATTGCACACTGCCGGATTCAATTTCCAGGAACTGGAACGCCTGCGCGACAGTTTTTTTGAAGAAGTAAAACAATTGCCGACCGAACTTATTCAAACCCGCGAAAGACCGGCGGTTATCTTTACTCCGGCAACGCCAGTAGTAGAACCGGAACCGGTGATTGAAAAAAAATCTTACTGGCCCTGGTTGCTTTTATTCATGGCTCTGATCGTTGCAGGCCTGAGCTGGTGGTGGTGGAACCAGCAAACCATCGAAGTAGCCAGCACCAAACCCGTCACCTTGACCGATGTGCAAACCGCCGTAATTCATCCGGATTATGATGTCATCGCCAACCCGGATATTCAGACCCAGACCGAAGACCTGGCTTTTCTGAGCTGGATTGCCGCAGGTGCACCGGAAGAGAATTTTGAAGTATTGAAGTCCGGGGAAATCAGCAAGCCGCAGGACTCCTCCGTGCTGGATGAAGAAAATGTCGAGGCTGATGATGAAAATTAAACTGCGGCGTTTTTTACTGCTTGCCATCTTCATGCTGCCGTCCGGCCTGGTGTTTGCACAGCAAGAATCCGGCAGAACTCTGGAATTCATACAATTGCCTGCGCAGGAACAGAATCTGTTAAAAGCCGCCATGCCGATGTGGTCGAAACTCGATCCAAAAGCGCAGTTGCAACTGCGCATGCAGGCGCAGCACTGGCTGAAACTCTCGCCCCCCGAACAGCAAACACTGCTGTTGAAACAAAGGCAATGGGACAGTTTGTCGTTTAGCGACAAATCCAAGGAACGCTCACGCTACGCTGCCTGGCAATCTTTGGGCACGCTTGACCAGGTAAAAATCAGCGCGGCCTATCGACAATGGCGACTGCTTTCGGTCGACAAACAACAGGCCTTGAAAGCAAAGTTTTCACAACAGCTGCCGGAATATCAGCAGGCCTGGATTCTCGGTCCGACCCTGGGCAAGGAAGCGCAGGTACTGGAAGACTGGTTATTGTTTATTCCGCAGGAACAAATCAAACCCTGGTTAATGCTGCTGCGTGAGTTGACACCGGAAGATCGGAGCATGCTGGTAAAACTCGGCAAACACATGAATCAACAGCGACGCGATACTTTCCGTACGCGTCTGCTTAGCGCACCGGTGACCGCACGCGCAGGCATGATTGCACATGCCCTTGAAGAGCAACTCTAGGCGCGACAGATCCAACCAGATTCGTTGAGCCTAAAAGATCTTTATATTGCTCAACACCCGCCGCGTGGCCCGGAAACGATCACCAAATCTGGCGACGCCATCGGCCCGCAGGCGTACAGCGTGGTTTTCGAAATAATTATCGAGCGCGGCCTGTGATTCAAGCCTGTAGTGCACGCAGATGGCAATATCATCGGCTTGATTATCCTGCTGCACATCGAAACTTTGCGCATCGATGAACCCCGGCAATGCGAGTATTTCGGCAATATGCTTGGCCAGCCATTCGCGATATGCGTTTTCGATATCGCGCTGCACGAAGACATTTACCTCGTAGATGATACTCATGCCATTACAGCCAAATCATCTTGACGACTAGCGTGCAGACAATCGCCATACTTAATAAAATCATATGGAGATTTCCAATGATGGCGTACTTGATGAACGTAAGAATCCAGCCCTGCTGATAGACACGCTTCTGCATCAGGAACAAATAGATTGGCATCCATATCCACAACAAGGTGGTCAGTATATTGATGGGCGTTATCAACCAGGATGACGAGCCTACCCAGGCCGAGACATCATTAAACAAAATCAGGATTAAAATCGCGACCATCAGGAACGCATGGCTATGCAGGGCAACGATTAAATGCTCCATGTAGAGACGTCGCTTGAAAATAAACATGAGCTTGAGCAGCAAGGCAAAAATAGGCAGCATGATGAACAAGGTCATCGGCAAAGAGCTCAGTACCGCTTCGATAATAACCTTGGGGTCCTTGCTGATGCGCTTGCCGTTATCTGTCGCTCGTTGTGCCAATGAGTTAAACCATTTATTGATCGAATCCGGCGCCCAGCCCACCTTGATCGGATTTTTTTCCGGATGCCAGGTTTCACCGTTGAAAGAAATATTGCCTCCGTCGTCAATATCAGGATCCACCGGATCTAATGCCGGCGCAGCTTCTGCCGGTATTGTTTTCGCCGTTGTTTTAGTAGAGCCCGTTGCCGGTATCTTTTCTTTTTTCAACTCGGCAATTTTTTTGTCGGCTTTACGATTGACATCCACTCTGGCTTTTTCAAGCGCCGCGCCCACCATCGGTATTGCGCCGGTTTCCTTTTTTGCCTCGGAAAGATCCTCAAGTGCGTCCTTGCGAACCTTCTCGACTTCTTCAATCGTTTTTGCCTTGTCGATCCTGTCACCGCCTCCGTTGTTCACTTGAATGGCGTCATTGTTTTCGCCGGAGCCGATATCGTCCGGCAAGGAAAACTGCGCCAGCAGGAAGGTCAGCACCGCCAGAAAGAAAAAAAGTCGCACCGGACTGACGAAACGAATGCGTCGACCGGAAAAATATTCCTGAGTGAGATAACCCGGTTTGAAAAGCAATGGCCCGATGGTGCGAAACACGCGTGAATCGATATTCAAAACCGTATCGAGAAAATCACCCATGATGCTGGAAAATTGTCGCACCAGACCCTTGGTCGGCTGACCGCACTGATAACATGTCTCGCCCAGTAACTCGGTGCCGCAATTACCGCATTTGAGCAAGCCCTTCGTATAAACACTGCCGGTCTTTTGTTTGTCGGATACGGTAGTTACCGAATCGGAATCCAGTGTTGCCTGTTCGACAACTTGTTCGACCTTGGGTTCTATCGGCGCTGCCAGCTTGGCCTCGGGTGGATTGGGCTCATTGGCAGGTGGCTCGATCGGTGTATTCATAACGTTATCTCGGCTTGATAGCGGTAATATAACGAATTGCCAACGAAGTTTGATGTTTCATGCCGCAACAGGAATCTTTTTTCGCCCGACTTTGGCGCGAAATGCGTATCACTTTCGTGCTTGCCCTGCCCATCGTGGTGGGGCAATTGTCGTCGATGGCGATGAATATTATCGATACCGTTTTGGCAGGTCATTATCATCCAACCACACTGGCGGCGGTGGCTGTCGGCGGTGCCGCGTGGTCGGTCGTCATTCTGGTTTGCATAGGCGTATTGATGGCGGTGTCGCCTTCGGTGGCACAACTCAACGGCGCACAACGACGCGATGAAATCGGCGTGTTGTTTCGCCAGGCAATCTGGCTTGCCTTGTTGCTTGGAACGATTTTATTTTTCGTTGTGCGCGCAATTCCGTTTGGCTTCACATTGATGCACATCACGCCGGAAGTTATTCCCGAGGCACGCAGTTTTATCAACGCCATTTCCTGGGGTGCGCCGGCGCTGGCCCTGTATTTTTGTTTTCGCAATGTCAGCGAAGGGATTGCCTGGACCAGGCCAACGCTGATTTTCGGATTACTGGGCCTGGTGGTACTTGCGCCTTTGGGCTATGTGCTGATGTACACGATGAATTTCGGTGCTCGTGGTTTGGGTATCGCCGTGGCAACCGTACTATGGTTGCAAAGCCTGGGCTTTTTCATCTATCTGAGAAAAGAGCCGCATTACGCCGATCTTGGTTTGTTTGATCGCTTTGATCTGCCGCAGTGGCCACCGATTGCAGAATTGTTGCGTATTGGTTTACCGATGGGATTCGCCATTTTTATGGAAGGTGGTTTATTTATCGCCACGGCCATGTTGGTAGGACAACTCGGGGTAGTGCCGCTGGCGGCGCACCAGACCGCGATTCTGATTGCGAGCCTGAGCTTCATGATTCCACTCGGCGTTGCAATGGCCACGACGGTGCGAGTCGGACACGCCGTAGGTGCCGAAGATTATTTTGCCATTCGCCGTGCCGCCAATGCCGGTTATGCCATTGCCATGATTTCACAAACTCTATCCGCCGGATTATTGATATTCGCGGGTAGCTGGTTGGCCGGATTGGTGACCGGCGATGCCGCCGTCATTTCGCTCGCCGCCAGTTTGATGATGTACGCCGCCATATTTCAGTATCCCGATGGCATGCAGGCCATGTCGAATGGCGCATTGCGCGGCTTGAAAGACACTCAGTGGCCAATGATCATCACAGTAACCGCCTATTGGGCGGTGGGCATGCCGCTCGGCTATTACCTGGGCATCGTGCGTGGAGCAGGCGCGCCAGGGCTCTGGCTGGGACTTATCTTCGGTCTGCTGGTCGCGTCTATTTTGCTCACATGGCGTTTTTGGCGACTGAGTCATGAATATCAAGGCATTAGCGTTCAGGACTAGTGACCTTTGACGCATGTAAAATAGCGTCAGACCAGTATGCTGGCAGTAATCTTTCGGAGTTTTTAAATGAGCGAAGTTAAACGTGGTCCCGTAGCAGCTTTCTTCTACGGCATCTGGACCCTGATACGCGTGACGAATCATTTGGCATTTCTTGCCATCGTCGCCTTTCTGTTCCTGTTTTTCATTATTGGCCTGGCCGCAAGCGCCGGCAATAAGGGCGGCGGTAAAGCCATTCAGGAAAAAACGGCCCTGGTGCTGAATCTTGAAGGCAACCTGGTCGAGCAATTCAGCAGCGACCCGATATCGCGGGCATTGGCAGAAGCCACCGGCGATGGCCAAAGCGAAATTCAATTACGCGATATCGTAAAAGTACTCAACGCGGCAAAAGCCGACAAGAGTATCGACCGCATTCTATTGAAAACCGACGGCTTGAGTGTCAGCGGCTTTGCGGCTTTGCGTGACGTGGCGGCTGCCCTGCGTGATTTCAAAGCCAGTGGCAAACAAATCATTGCCTATGGCGTCAACATGGATCAGAAGCAGTATTATCTGGCCGCACAGGCAGACAAGATTTATATCGATCCCGAAGGCGGCATTCTGCTAGAAGGTCTGGGTCGTTATCGCTTGTACTACCGCGAAGGCTTGCAGGAAAAACTCGGCATGGACGTGCATCTGTTCCGTGTCGGCGAATACAAGTCCGCGATGGAGCCCTATATTCTCGATGCGGCATCGGCGGAATCCCGCGAAGCCGATATGTTCTGGATGAACGATCTCTGGCAGCGTTATGTTGCAGACGTGGCCAAGGCTCGCAAAATTACTGCCGAACAACTGAATGCCTCGATCAATAATCTGTCGACTGAAGTGAAAGCAGCCAATGGCGACCTAGGCAAATTGGCCATGCAACAAAAATTGGTCGATGGCCTGAAAACCTCGCATGAAATTGAAACCATGCTGAGTGAAATGGGTGCGGTTGACGAAGACATTCACAGTTTCCGTCAAGTCGAGTTTGCCCAGTACCTCAAACCATTGAATATTCCAGCCTCGCCATTCGACGATCAATCGCAAGTTGCGATCGTGGTGGCACAAGGTGAAATCGTCGACGGCGAAGCAGCTCCCGGTACCGTTGGCGGTGAAACGACTTCGGCCCTGATTCGCCAGGCGCGCGAAGATGAGCACACCAAAGCTTTGGTGCTTCGTGTTGATTCTCCTGGTGGTAGTGTTTTTCCTTCCGAACAAATCCGTCGTGAAATCGAGCTCACCAAAAAAGCCGGTATTCCGGTCGTGGTGTCGATGGGCAATGTGGCGGCTTCGGGCGGTTACTGGATTTCGATGAATGCCGACAAGATCATCGCCGATGAATCCACCATTACCGGTTCGATTGGCATCTTCGGTTTGTGGCTGACCGCACCGCGTGCACTGGAAAAAATCGGCGTCCACGCCGATGGTTCCGGCACTACGCCACTGGCCGGCCAGTTCGATCCAACCCTGCCCTTGAAACCGGAAACCGGCGAATTGATTCAATCGATCATTGATCGTGGCTATCAGCAATTTATCGGCAAGGTCGCGACCGCTCGCGGCAGTAAATCCGAAACCATCGACACTGTTGCACGTGGCCGTGTCTGGAGTGGTGCTCAGGCCAAGGAACGCGGTCTGGTCGATCAGCTCGGTGGCTTTCAAATGGCCATTGATGAAGCGGTGAAGCTGGCCAAACTGGGCAAGGATGACTTCCGTTTGAATTATGTCGAACGTGCTTCCACGCCGTTTGAACAATTCATTGCAGGACTTGGTGGTAATACGGCTGGCAATGCCATTCTTCGCAATTTGAGCCCGATCAACGGTGTGCTGGGTCGTGAGACCACCTCGCGTTTGCAAAAGGAAATGAGCTGGCTGGAAAAAAATGGCCGCACGCCTTATCAGGGCGTCGTGCACTGCATGTGCGGACTGTAATTTTTCAACAACACAAAAACAAAAGCCCGGCATTGCCGGGCTTTTTTGTTGGCCGCGACCTTGCCGCAATCAGGGCCATGCACGGTATGCTGCTGCACATTGTTATAGGTCTTCAGGTATTCACATGCAGCCCGCCAAGACTTTTATTCTGACTTCGCTTGCGATGATCGCCTTTGCAGGCAATTCATTGCTATGCCGTCTTGCATTGAAAACTACCAGCATTGATGCCGCGAGCTTTACGACAATACGTCTGATTTCCGGCGCAGTTGTTCTGTGCTTGATAGTGCAAGTCAAAGGCAAGGGGCAGCCCGGCAAAGCTTCGTGGCTCTCTGCCTTTGCCTTGTTCGTTTATGCTGCGGGTTTTTCATTCGCCTATCGCTACGTGTCCGCTGCGACCGGTGCCTTACTGTTGTTTGGCGCCGTGCAGGCGACCATGATTTCCTATGGCTTCAGCAATGGCGAACGTTTCCAAAAATTACAATGGCTTGGCCTATCGATTGCCATCGCCGGTTTTATTGGTTTGCTGCTTCCTGGTCTTGCGACACCACCGCTAGAAGGCAGCTTGTTAATGCTGCTAGCAGGTATTGCATGGGGTATTTATTCGCTGCGCGGCAAGACACATGGCAATCCCTTGCAAACGACTTCCGGAAATTTTTTGCGGGCGGCCCCAATGGCACTCGTCTGCAGCCTCTGGATGATGGATGGAATGCAACTTGATTACTCAGGAATCGCATTCGCCTTCTGTTCCGGAGCGCTCACTTCCGGAATGGGGTATGTCATCTGGTATGCCGCACTGCCCGCACTAAAAGCGACGACGGCAGCCACCGTGCAACTTGCCGTTCCCGTAATAACCGCTATCGGCGGCATTGTGTTGCTAGACGAGCCGGTAAGCCTTCTCCTGATTTTTGCTTCGGCGGCCATTCTGGGTGGAATAGCACTGATCATTATGGCCAAAAGACGAAATGAGCTTCACTAACATCCGTCTGCAAGGTCATTTCAACCAACCGGTGTTTCAGCAGGTAAAATATCGCAACCAACATCGGCACATGAACTTGAACAATATTCTCGAAACCCACGAAATAGAAACCGGCTCCCATCCTTCTTTCAGTGTTATCTGGCTGCATGGTCTGGGTGCCGATGGTTTTGATTTTGCTCCCATCGTCCCGGAACTCATAAGCAAGCATTGGCCGGCGATTCGTTTTGTATTTCCGCACGCGCCGGTTCGCGCAGTCACCATCAACAACGGGGCTCGTATGCGAGCCTGGTATGACATCAAGAGTTTTGATTTCAACCAGCGCGCCGATGAAAGCGGCGTGCGTGAGAGCATGGCCCAGGTTGAAGCCTTGATTGCGCGCGAGAATGAGCGTGGTATTCCGAGCTCCCGTATTTTTCTGGTCGGTTTTTCACAAGGCGGAGCCATTGCACTCGCGACCGGATTGCGCCGTGAATCACGATTGGCAGGCATTGTCGCCTTGTCGACTTATTTGCCAATGCCGGAAGCGACAGCGAATGAAATGACCGAAACCGGAAAAAATACACCGATATTTTTTGCCCATGGCAGCAGTGATCCGGTAATACCGGTAGCGATCGGAAAAGCCAGTTATTTTTCGCTTGCCAGGATGGGCGTTGAAACACGTTGGCAGGAATATCCGATGCAACATGCCGTGTGTGCCGAAGAAATTTCGGATATGGCCGTATGGCTGGAACAGCAGTTGGGTGTGTAGCGCCCAGCGTGACAAGACTTGCAAGCCAGCTTCCGGCCTTGCATGATTCAAACATGAGAATTCTGATCGCCGATGATGAAGCATTAGCGCGCGAACGCATGATTGAACTGCTGCGCGACATTCCCGACTGCGAAGTGATTGGCCAGGCAGTACATGGCCGTGATGCTGTCGAACAGGCGGTTGCATTAAAAGCCGATATCGTCCTGCTGGACATCGCAATGCCGATCATGGACGGCCTGGAAGCAGCTCGCCATTTGCAGGAAGTCGCAGACCCGCCCAGCATTATTTTCTGTACGGCTTTCGACGAGCACGCACTCGCCGCATTCGATGCCTCCGCCATTGACTATCTGGTGAAACCGGTTCGCAAGGAGCGTTTGCAGCAGGCGATCGACAGAGCACGTGCGCAGCGCGCCGGTGTGGCTTCAAGCATCCGGAAAATAGCGGTGGTCAAACGCAGAACCCATTTAAGTGCCAGCCTGCGCGGCAGTTTGCGCCTGATTGCCATTGACGATATTTATTACCTGCAGGCCGATGAAAAATATGTCGTGGTATATCATGCACGCGGCGAGGATTTAATCGAAGAGTCGTTGAAATCGCTCGAAGTGGAATTTGTCGATACGTTTTTACGCATTCATCGCAATTGCCTGGTATCGCAGAATGAGTTTCTCGAGCTTCGGCGTGATACCGATGGCAGCGTGCATGCAATTCTGCGACACGGCAAACAGGCGCTGGAAGTCAGCCGCCGCTGCGTACCAGGTTTGCGTGAACAACTGAAACACCTGTGAAACCCCATGCCTGAATTACCCGAAGTGGAAACTACCCGGGCCGGTCTGGCACCGCATTGCGAAGGTCGAATCATTCGCAGTGTGACCTTGCGTCGACCGGATTTACGCTGGCCAATCCCGAAAGAAATTAAAAAAAACCTGCCGTCGCAAACCATCGTCAAAATCCGCCGGCGCGCGAAATATTTACTGCTGGAGACCGAACCCGGCAGTGCGTTGTTGCATCTTGGCATGTCGGGTTGTTTACGCGTTCTGCCCAAAAACAGCAAAGTCGAAAAACACGATCATGTCGATATCGTGCTGGAAAACGACACCGTGATTCGATTTACCGATCCGCGTCGTTTTGGCTGTTTGTTATGGCAACCCGCCGGCGAAGTTCATTCCCTGTTGCAGCATTTGGGACCAGAACCTTTATCCGACGAGTTCGATGGCGATTTTTTATTCGAGCGCAGCCGGGGTCGGCGCACGGCGGTCAAGTATTTTCTGATGGACCAGACGGTTGTGGTCGGGGTTGGAAATATCTATGCCGCCGAGAGCCTGTTCAAAGCCGGTATTGCTCCACAGCGCAATGCCGGCAGTATTTCACGCACGCGTTACCGGGCGCTTGCAGAGGCGGCTAAAAGCATTCTGAGCTATGCCATTGCCCGTGGTGGTACGACTTTGAGGGATTTCCTGAATGTCGATGGAGCTCCCGGCTATTTCGAACAGGAATTGTTCGTGTACGGTCGCGAAGGCGAGCCTTGCAAGGTCTGCGGCAAGCCGGTGCAAGACTTGAGAATGAGCAACCGAGCCAGCGCCTGGTGTAAAAAGTGCCAGAAATAGCCCTTTTTTCGTGACAACTCGTAACAGCAAGCCCATTCGGCATACACTAAGGCTTCAACCCGCTTAGACGGGAACGGGGAACGCATGGCGGAAGCAGCTGACATTACCTTATGGCTTAACGCAGCACGCAGTGGCGATAAAACCGCACTGGACCGCGTGCTATCCACGCTGTATGCCGAGCTGCATACCATGGCGCGCCGTCACTTGGGCGGCAATCAAGGCCATACCCTCGACGCTACCGGACTGGTGCATGAGGCTTATATCAAGCTGATCGGTCGTGGCACAGCCGAGTTTGAAGATCGCGCCCACTTCTTCGCCTACGCCGCCTCCGCGATGCGAAGCGTCGTGGTCGATTACGCCCGTCAGCGCCTCGCGGTAAAACGCGGCGGCGATCTGCATCGCGTCACCGAATTGCCTGAAGATGCCATCGGTGGTTTGCGTCTTGACGAAGATCTGCTTGGTTTGGATACCGCATTGAATCGCCTGGCCGATGTCGACAAGAAATTGGCGCAGGTTGTCGAGCTGCGTTATTTCGCAGGCTTGTCCGAAACCGAAATCGCCGAACTGCTGAAACGCTCGGAACGCAGCGTTAGACGCGACTGGCAAAAAGCTCGCCTATACTTGCTGGCATCACTACAAGATTAAACGGTAATCATGCATACCGAGCGCTGGGCCACTCTGTCACCCTTACTGGATGAGTTGCTCGAACTCAGCGGTGACGCACGTGAAATGCGTCTGTACCAAATGCAGGAACAATATCCCGAGCTCGCCCAGGAATTGTTGAAGATGATGGATCTGGAGCGAAGCCATCCCGACTTCATGGCCGAGCCCTTGGCGAATCTCGATAATCTCAGTCCCCGAATGAATGACGAAATCGGACCGTACCGGCTGGTAAGCCTGCTCGGTGAAGGCGGCATGGGTCAGGTCTGGCTCGCTGTGCGCTCCGATGGTTTGTATGAGCGCCGCGTTGCCCTGAAATTATTGCGTCCCGGCCTGGGAGACGCCGGACTACGACAAAGATTTACCCGCGAACGGCAAATACTTGCACGTCTTGCACATGCAAACATCGCGAGACTGCTCGACGCCGGCATCATGGCCGATGGCCAGCCCTATCTGGCACTGGATTATGTCAATGGCGAACCGATTACCGATTACGTCAAACGACTCAATCTGGATTTACGCGCACGCCTGCTGCTGTTCCGGCAAGTCTGTGATGCGGTCAGTCATGCCCACGCCAATCTTGTCGTACATCGTGATTTGAAACCGTCGAACATCATGGTGACGCCAAACGGCGAAGTGATGTTGCTGGATTTCGGTATCGCGAAATTGCTGGATCACAAAACCGGCGAACATACCGAAATTACCCAGACCGGCCATCGCACTTTCACTTTGCATTACGCGGCACCGGAGCAGCTACGTGGCGAAATCATCAGCACGCTGACCGATGTCTATGCCTTGGGCGTCGTGTTGTACGAAATTCTTGCCGGTTGCAAACCCTACGCGCCGGAACGCAAAACCGATGCGGCCTGGGAAGAAGCCATTCTGAAAGATGAGCCCATCCGGCCATCGCAAGCCTTGTTGAAAAACACTTCCGCCATTGCACAAAGCCACAACAAACGCGTTGCAAAACAACTGGCGAATGATCTGGATAATGTGGTACTGAAAGCTTTGGCAAAAGATCCAGAATCGCGCTACGCCTCGGTCGAATCCTTCAAACAGGATTTGCTGCGTTATCTCGACGGACAGCCGGTACATGCGCGCGCCGACAACATTGGTTATCGCACCCAGAAGTATATTCAACGTCATGCTTTCGCCGTCCTTGCCGGTGTCGGTGTCAGTACCGTTCTGGCGATCGCACTGGCGATTACCAGCTGGCAAGCCAATCAAGCCTTCAAGGAAGCCAATCGTGCGGAAGCGATGCAGGGCTTTGTCGTCGCTTTATTTGAAAACACCGGTGACAAAGCGAATCCCGAAGATATCAATGTTCGCGAACTGCTCGATGCCGGCGTCAGGCGTGCCGATACCGAACTGGCCAATCAACCCCAGGCACGTGCCGAGTTGCTGGGTTTGATTGCAAGATTACGTTCCGGTCTCGGTGATGATCGCGAGGCGCTTCGCCTGCTGGACAAACAGGCAATGGCCTTTATGCAACTTGACATCAATACTCCGCCAGAACTGCGGCTTGAATCGCTTACCGTTCGCGGCCATAGCCTGCGCCAACTCGGACAATTCGGTGCCTGTGTGCGTGATCTGGCTCCTTATCTGCAAGTGGCCGAGGATATTTCCGACAAAATACCGAAGGCAAGCTCGGCTTATTTTTCGGAGTTGGGGCGCTGCCATAGTGCACAAGGCGGCACTAGCGTTGCACGGGATTTATTCGGCAAGGCTTTGCAACTTCGTAAAAACATCCCTGATGAAAAAGCCCTGCAAGCCGAAAGCCTGGCAGATTTGGCGCAACTACTAGGCGAAGAGAAGAAGTATTCGCAAGCCATTACCCAGGCGCGTGAAGCCTTGTCGATGCTGCGACAGGCCAGCGGCGAGCGGAATGCCCTCGGCGTTGGTATTTGGTATGACCTGGGTCGTTATTATCGCGGTGCCGGAAATCTACGCGAAGCCGAAGCAGGTTTCAGACAGGCGCTCGATATCAGCCAGAACCGCTTCGGTGCGAACCATCCGCTCAATGGTCCGAGCCAGCAAGCATTGGCAGAAATTTTAATCACCAAAAACGAACTCGACGAAGCCGCCCGTTTACTCAGCGCGGGCAAGGAACATTACCAACGCCAATGGGGCGAAGATAGTCCGAAACTCGCCGATATTGCCATTCTACAAGCACAGGTCGCGTTGCAAAGAGACAATGCCCAGGACGCAGTAGCGTTTGCCAGCGAGGCACAACGCCTTTTCGGCAAATCACAACAAACCGCCGCCTACATTGCAGCCACTTGCTTGCTGGCACAAGCGCAGACTGCACAGGAATTGCAAAGCCCCGCCGCATTGCAAAGTGCCGAGCTTTGCATGTTGCTTGCAACCCGGCAAAAGGTAGTTCAGTTACAGGCACATGCCATTGCGATGGCAAATCTCTCCATGGATCGCGGCGATATTGCTCAGGCTGACCAGCGTTTGAAAATTGCCACTGCCGCCAGCAAAACCAGCTCGGCAGGACTTGTGCTCGCCTGGTTGCGATTACAGGATTTGCAGAAAAGTTTTGCGCTCGATGACGCCGTCTTTGATCGCGTGCAGGCAACATTAAACGAACAGGTACCGCCACAACTGGACTTATTGCGCGCCAGCAACGCACTGCGTGCCAATTATTATTGCCGTAACCAGCGCTCGTTCGATGGCGAAGCCCTGAAAGTAAAATTGCTGGCGGAAGTTGCGGAAAAAAATCAGGAGCGGCGCTTTGAAATCCGGCAATTACGGAATTTGAGCAAGGATTGCAATTGAACCGTAGGGGCGCTGCTTGCTGCGCCCTAACGCTGCGACAGACCCGGGC
>JBOHYH010000331.1:0-1504 GCA_050737775.1 Arenimonas sp. | reverse complement strand
CCGTTGCGACCAAACACGCCATAAACCCCGGGCTCGCTCAACTTCAGATTAAATTGCTGATAAAGCTTGGTCTTACGGTATTCAAATGACAGGTTTTCAATATGAATCACGAGGTGTCCTTGGATTTTGTAGCGGACATGGTAATGCAGACGGATGTAGCTGGCATGTGGCGTTTGTGAAGCAGAAGTGTGCCAGGCACGCTAAAACCTTGAATAGCGAACCTCTGGAGACGGGATTCCAGGCGAAACCAATACCCGGTATTGCGGGAAAATTGGCGCTTTTGGCTTCCGAATTGGCCTCTGCCGGTCTACCATGCCGTTATTAGGAGTAATCATGCGCACACATATTGGTCATTACGAAATTGTCTCTGAGTTGGGCCGCGGCGGTATGGGCGTGGTCTACAAGGGTTACGAACCGGCACTTACCCGCTACGTGGCAATTAAGGAGCTATCTCCTGCGCTAGCGCACGATCAAACGCTGGTCGAACGCTTCCTTCGTGAAGCCCGCTCGATGGCATCGTTGAATGACCCGCATATCATCCAGATTTACTTGATCGGCCAGGACAACAATCAGCCGTTTTTCGTAATGGAATTTGTCGATGGCGAATCGCTGTCTGCCGTCATCAAACGCGAAGGTCGTTTGCAAGTTGGCGATGCACTGAAAATATTGCATCAATCTGCCAAGGGCCTGTCGGTGGCGCATGAGCGCGGTGTTATCCATCGTGATATCAAACCCGGTAACTTAATGCTCAGCCAGCGCGGTCAAATCAAGATCGCCGATTTTGGCATCGCACTGGCCAATCACGATTTCAACAGCAAGCTGACTGGCACCGGCGAGTTTGTCGGCACACCTGGCTACCTGTCGCCAGAAGTATGTCTGGGTAAAATGGTGGATCAGCGATCGGATATTTTTGCGCTCGGCATTGTGCTGTTTGAAATGCTGACCGGGCGCACACCGTTTTCCGACGAAAGCCCGCTGAAACTCATGCTGGATGTCGTGCAGTCGCAAATTCCGGATGTGCGTGAATTGAATACGGATGTCGATCTAGATGTCGCCACGATTTTGTCTCGCATGCTCGAGAAAGACCCTAATGATCGCTATCAAAGTACCGAAGCCCTGATTGAGGATCTGGAAAAACATGCCTTGATCAAGCAAGGTGGTCCGCTCAAATTAAAAACGCTGCCGCCATCAGGTCCGGCTGCAACCCTTATTGGCATGGCAACACCGGTGACACCCGGTGTTATGCGTGCACCAACACCACCGCCCAATGTCGGCAATGCACCTACGGCGGCGGCAAATGCCCCGGTGACGACGGCTCAAGGCAGTACACGGCCAGGTGTGACACATGCGGCACAGCGGACACCGTCGGATTCCGGAGTAGGGAAATGGTTAGCTGTTGCTGCCATTTTGGGTCTGCTTTTCGTTGGCGGCGCTTGGGGCTTGTACAGCGTTTTCAAGCCAACCGAACCGGTTGCTGAAAACATTGTGCCAAGCAATGTACTAC
>JBOHYH010000330.1:0-2991 GCA_050737775.1 Arenimonas sp. | reverse complement strand
GAACCACCATCGCCGAAGCTCATTGCCGAACCATCCCAGAAAGCATTTTCATAATTGCTGCTGTAATGCACTTTCATCGAAAGCTGGAATGTCAACGGCGCTTTGCCAATATAAGATTGGTACATGTTGTAAATCACGCCGCCGAAATAATGTGCGTCGTTCAATGGCGAATAGGCACCATTGATCGCCTTAACGGTATTGCGTGGGCAGGTATACGAAAATGCTGTTGAACCCGATGTTGCACCGTTCAAGTTGACGGTTTTAACATTGGTGTTGTTCATTGTGCATGTCGTGCCGCTTTGCGTGACATCGAGATAGCCGTAGTTGGTGCCGTATTCGTACTGGCCTGTTTTGGCGTTACCGCCAGGACCGGTACCGACCAATGCATGCGTCAGACCTTCGATTTGCTTCAGGATAGCGCCGGTTTTTGCATCGACAATAACGGTAGGACGCGTAGGAGCGCCGCCACCCGGACGATCTGCAAAAAATGAAACGACGTAAGCCATACGGGCTTTGCCGTCATCGCCAACGAAAATCATCTGGCGTGCGTCTTCACGTTCCACAATCATGGAGGAAACGCGATTACCCAGGCGAGCATTTTTGGCTACTTGAAGGGCGCGGCCCTTCGCAATGATATTGGTGTTGCCAGCCAGATCGGCTTCCAGACCACCGACCATATTGCCGAACATACTCTTCACTGCACCGGCTTTGGTTTCGCTGACGATAACTTGTTCGCCCCACACCGGCACACCACGGAAGGTTTGCTGATAGCGATAGTGACGAGTACCGTCTTTGTCGATATTGCTGGTCAATACTTCGAGCTTCGAATCAGCATTCATGCTTAACAACTCTGCATGACGTTCCTTTGCTATTTTTGCAACACCACCGGCTTTCGCACTTGCGGTTTGATATTGGGTGTTAAGTTGTACAACGCTTTGTTTTTGCAGATCAACGCGTGTTGCGGCATTTGCAGAAATGGCAGCAAAGGCAAACATTAATGGCGAAAGAGCAATAACGCTCGTCACCCGATGGCGATTCAATTTCATTTTGCGATGTCCCCGGTAGAAAAGTAAAAAACCGCTTGCGCGGAAATGTTTTTATCTAAACTTCGCCCGGACACCCCCACCCCCCGATGCATAAACTTTCAACCAAAGACGGACTTCGATATTGAGTTTGCACATGAGCTTTCGCGCCCGGACGATGTGATGCAAATCACAAATACATCACATGGGACAGAACCTAACGTGACCCAGTTCACAGGTCACGCTGCATTGCAACAATAAGAATATGGGGTGTTTTTCGTTGAATTTACTTTACGCAAAACTTGTATTGTCTTGCCTGGCTCAACAAATCACTGCGAGCCGAAGGTCTTGAAACCCTTTGGTTTCCGGGACTGCGCAAAGGCGCCAATCAAAACCAGGAATGGACCGCCGTAGTAGGCCATCTTGCTGTACCAGGGCAGCGACCGGAATAGTTCATCCAGTGCCGTCAATGGACTGGCCTGCATTGACGCGAAGGATGCACCGACCTGGGCATGAGCGAATTGGCTCGCGCCTTCCTGCAAACCAAACAAATTCAGAATTCCATAACCTGCACTGACATACGACCAGGTGATAAAACTGAAGGTAGATACTCGCTCCCGGACTATTGCTCCTACTTCGGCCGTGTTTGCAATACCGCCCCATAAATACAGGCTGTAAGCCAGCATGCAAAACCCAAGGATCAGACAGAGTGGCACCCAAAGTCGTTTCATAGCATCCTCCTAATTCCGCGTCTGGGCTTTATAACATACCGGTTTCCAGACGTGCAGCATCCGACATCATGCTCTGGTTCCAAGGTGGATCAAACACCAAGTCCACGTCGGCTTCGGAAACCGTTGGCACACGTTCCACTTTTGTCCTGACGTCATCCACAAGAATATCGCCCATGCCACAAGCCGGCGCCGTCAGTGTCATTTTTATATTTACTTTGCGCATGCCGTCATCGGAGCGCTCTATATCGCAGTCGTAAACAAGACCAAGCTCAACGATATTCACAGGAATTTCCGGATCAAAACAGGTACGCAGCTGTTTCCAAACCAATACTTCAACCGCGTCGTCATCGGCCTCGTCTTCCAGCTCGAGAGCGGCTGGTGGCTCTTTACCTATGGCATCGGCATCTTCGCCGGCAATACGAAACAGATTGCCTTCGACAAAGACGGTAAATGAGCCGCCGAGCGCCTGCGTGATATAGCCAACGCTACCCGCAGGCAATGTCACCTTGTCGCCTTGTGGCACGAGCACCGCCGCACAATCACGTTCGAATTTTATCGGCTCGCTGGTTCTGGAGTAACTCACGGTGTTCCTATCGCTATATGTATGGATGCGCTATTTTAGCGTTTGTTGAAGCTGGGGCGGCGTTTTGTACGAAAAATCTCGCAAGTCCTGGTTTTGGCCTGTTCTGGCCTGGTGTTTAGGGATACTCGGCATGACCGCCATCTGGTTAAGCATCAGCGTCTGGCTGAATACTCCCTGCTTCTGGATGTCGATATTCGCCGTCATCGATATAGCCTTGATGCTGCACTTCACCGGAGTAAAACCGGGCTGGCCCCGTTTTTTGGGGGTCTTTCTGAGTGCTTGCATCATCACGGCGGCCAGCCAATGGTTTATCGCGGCGAATGCATTCGGCTTGGCGCTGGGCCTATGGCCGGTGGAAGCAGCCCGGCAGATTGGCCCGGTACTCGTATGGGAATTTACGCGATTGAGACTGGACTCAATGACATTGATTTACCTGCCAGCATCTTTTTTTCTGGCCGTGTTAATGGGGCTACGGCTCCCGAAATAAAACATCGCGCTCCAGGCGCGATGTTTTATTTGCAAATCTCGTCGGCAATCAATGTCCGCCATCGATTGCTTTCAACTCCGATATCAATTGTGCAATCGCGGCGCCGCCATCGCCATACAACATGCGGGTGTTGTCCTGATAGAACAGGGCATTTTCGATGCCGGCAAA
>JBOHYH010000329.1:0-4685 GCA_050737775.1 Arenimonas sp. | reverse complement strand
GAATATCCGTCGCCCGCAAGCGGCCTCCTACGAGACGTGTATTTTGGAACGGATGTATTGCATGACACCAACGACACCCGCAAGTTAAGCTCACACCCATGACCACACTCTCCGCCGCCTTATTGTTGTTTCTGATCCTGGACCCCTTGGGAAATATTCCGGTATTCCTGAGTTTGCTTAAGCCCTTGCCATCGAAACGTCGGCGTTGGGTCTTGATACGCGAACTCTTGATTGCACTCGGGGTGCTGTTCGTATTTCTATGGGCGGGGCGCTACGTGTTGGCGGCAATGCATCTACGGCAAGAGTCAGTAAGCATTGCTGGTGGAATCGTTTTGTTCCTGATCGGCCTGAAAATGATCTTCCCAAGTCCGGAAGGTATGTT
Organism: Arenimonas sp.; assembly: GCA_050737775.1. Taxonomy (GTDB): domain Bacteria; phylum Pseudomonadota; class Gammaproteobacteria; order Xanthomonadales; family Xanthomonadaceae; genus Arenimonas. Next base: position 4,303 of record JBOHYH010000329.1, on the reverse strand, counting down.
TGGTGAGACCGAAGAAGGCGAACCATTTATCGTGCCGATGGCAATTCCCTTGGTGGCGGGCCCATCGGGTATGGCTGCAGTAATGCTGTTCAGTACCCAATACCCTGATCGCATGCTGGATTGGAGCTTGGCCTTGTTTGTTGCCTGGCTGGGTACGGCCGTCATCCTGTTTTCAGCCACCAGCCTTTACAAATTACTGGGTAAGCCCGTACTGATAGCGGTAGAACGCCTGATGGGCATGCTGCTTGTCGCGATTTCGGTGCAAATGCTACTGGATGGCGTGGTCGCCTATCTTAAAGTCGGGCATTAAGAATGGGCGTCAACTTTATGAATCATTTGGCTGGTAAGTCGTTGTTCTAAAACGATTGCTCGCGCACGTTTTTTTACTGTCATAAAGCTGCCATACGGTAGCGTTAGCATGTTAACATCTTGTTATTGCTAGGACTCGGGGAATGGTTCCTGGCAAGACTTCACTTCACATCGGTGACGTTGAGGTCGGAAGGATGCTTCATAACGCAATGTCTCTCATTTGTTTACATCTAGGGTTTAAAAATATGACCAACCATAATCGGGTACGTATCTCGAAACTTGCCATCGGTTTAGCCATCGCGCTCGCCGCTGCTCCAGCTTTCGCACAAAACACCACGTCTGCTCTTGGCGGCCGCATTTCAAGCACAACTGGCCAGCCAGTTTCAGGTGCTGAAGTCACCATCGTTCATACCGAATCCGGTTCGGTCAGCCGAGCGACTACCGATTCCGAGGGCCGCTATGTCGCCCGTGGTTTGCGCGTCGGCGGTCCTTACACGGTCACCACCACAAAAGATGGCAAGACGGAAACTCGCGAAGGTGTTTATTTGGAGCTCGCAGAAACCGGTAATGTCGATATCAAGTTTGCCGATGCGACCACACTGGCTGCCGTCCAAGTGACTGCAGCACGTGCTGCCGATGTATTCGATTCCAAGAAAATGGGCGCAGGCACGAGCATTAATCGTGAAAAATTGACGACCTTTGCTTCGATTCAACGCAACTTGCAAGACTATGCTCGTCTTGATCCACGCATTTCGCAAACCGATAAAGACCGTGGCGAAATTTCCGCCGGCGGCCAGAACTCGCGTTTCAATTCCGTCACGATCGATGGTGTGTCCACCAACGACACCTTTGGTTTGGAAGCCAACAATCTGCCTACTGCCAAGCAGCCGATTTCGATCGACGCTATCCAGTCGGTACAAATCAACATCTCCAATTTCGATGTCACACAGAAAGGCTACACGGGCGCAAACATCAATGCTGTAACGAAATCGGGTACCAACGATTTCAAGGGCAGCGTTTATTATGTTTACCGCAACGATGAGCTCGCCGGTGACAAATTCAATCGTACCGCTAGCACGTTTTTTTCACCGGAAAAATTCAATGAAGACACGAAAGGTCTTACCTTTGGTGGTCCGATCATGGAAGATAATTTATTCTTCTTTGTTAGCTATGAAGAGCTGAAGAGCACGCGCGCAACGCCAACCTTCGGTCCTTTGGGCAGTGCTCAAACCAACGTAGCGATTACCCCGGCTGAAATCAGCGGCGCTCAAACCGTTGCGACAGGCTATGGCATGAATATCGGTGATACGACTGCCGATGCTGCCGAATTGTCAGTGAAAGATGCACTGATCAAAATCGACGCCAATCTGGGTGAGCGTCATCGCGCCAGCTTGCGTTGGAGCAAAACAGAGCAAAGTGATCCTATCTTCCCGAACAACTTCAATAATCTGTTGTCGCTCAGCTCGCAGTGGTACAGCCAGGACAAATCGATTGAAAGCTACGTAGGTCAGTGGTTTGCAGACTGGTCAGATAGTTTCTCGACCGAAGTCAAAATTTCCTACCGCGACTATGTGAGTGCGCCGGTCAACAATTCCAATTTGCCTTCGATCCGTTTGAACTTCGCAGGCGCATTGCCAGTGGGATCGCCGGCGGTTGCCAATACTTCGTCGGGTTTGATCTTTGGTACCGAACGCAGCCGTCACTTCAATGATTTGTCCACCAAGACCTGGAACTACTATTTGGCCGGCAACTTGTTCCTCGGTGATCATGAGCTGAAATTCGGTCTTGATTATGATGACAACGAAGTGTTCAACGCCTTTTTGCAAGATACCAAGGGCAACTACACCTTCGACTGTATAAATGCCGCTCCTGCTGCAGGTCCTAATCCAGCTTTCACCTACAATAATGCATTGATCAACAGTCCAACTTTCAGTTGTTCCACAGCAACTCGTGCACAATACGACGCAGCAACACTGGAGAACTTCCAGCGTGGTCGTCCGTTAAGCTACGCAGTACAGGTGCCAATCAATGGCTACAGCCTGAACGACGGCGCGGCAGATTGGAGCTATCAAAACATCGGTATCTTCCTGCAAGATACCTGGACGGTGAATGAGAATCTGACCTTGAATCTGGGTCTGCGTTTTGACCAGAAGCAAATGGATGTCAGTCCGGTGCTGAATACCAATGCTCTTGCCAATCAAAATGCAGGCACAGGCGTTCTGAATGGTTCAACCACACCGCAAAACGGTACTGCCGTTCGCGCCACCGGTGGCTTTGGCATTCCTAACAATCTGACGCTCGATGGCAATACCTTGTTCCAGCCGCGTGTTGGTTTCAACTACACCTTTGACAGCGAGCGCCCAATGCAGTTGCGTGGTGGCTTCGGTCTGTTCGAAGGTGCGGCAGCCAACGTCTGGTTGTCCAACGTATACTCCAACACCGGCATTACCACGGGTATCGTGAGTTGCTCGGGTACTGCAGGCAGTGCATGTTCGCGTGCAGGCGGACTATTCAGTCCAAACCCGAACACACAGCCATCGATTGCAGGCACGCCGCCATCACCAAACGTGGATTTCCTGTCGAAAGATCTGGAACAGCCTTCGGTCTGGAAAGCCAATCTTGCTTTCGAACATGAACTGCCATTCTTCAATGGCGCCACGCTGGCGATTGAATACATTCACACTGAAGTTCAGGACGCGATCTATTACAAGAACCTGAATCTTGGTGCGCCTACTCGCAAGGGTAATGATGGCCGTGATTTGTTCTTCCATCCGGTCGGTTACAACACCGGCTGTTTTGGCTATAGCGCCACTGGCACCATCTCACTCACCACGACAGGTGCTTGCGCACTTCCAGCAGGATCTTCACGTACACGCGCCTTGAGTAATAGCGCATTCAATAGCGTATTGCTGGCTGAGCGTACTGGCAAGGGTGGTGGCGACAATCTCAGCATCAGCCTGAGCGGTGCATTCTTTAAAGAGTGGAACTGGCAAGTAGGTTATGCCTATACCACTTCCGAAGAAGTCAGCAGCTTGTCCTCCTCGGTTTCCAACTCGAGCTGGCAGTCGGTTTCTGTGTTTAACGCCAATGAAGAAGTCGCTGCAAATTCGGCGTACCTGGTTAAGGATCGTTTCACCGGTGCACTGAACTGGAAGCATAATTTCTTTGGTAATTACGCGACGCGTTTTGGTCTGTTCTACGAAGGCCGCAAAGGCAAGCCTTACAGCTGGATTTACAACAATGACTTGAACGGCGATAACGTCACCAACGACTTGATGTACATCCCAACCAGCCAAGGCTCGGGTGAAGTCTGTTTCCGTGCTACCGGTACTGCTGCAGCCGCAGGCGTGGCTACTTGCGTCAATAACGTTGCGACAGAGCAATTGTTCTGGAATCTCGTGAATCAAAATGGTCTTGCCGAATATGCCGGTGGCGTTGTGGACCGGAACAGTTCATATGCACCTTGGACCAACAACTTTGACGTACGCTTGAGTCAAGAGATGCCTGGCTTCTTTGAAGGTAATAAAGTTTCTTTGACGCTGGATATTCTCAACGTTGGCAATCTGATCAACAAGAAATGGGGTCAAATCGACGAAGTTGGCTTCCAACCTGCCGGCGGTTTGGCACGTAGCTTTGTCGATTATCTGGGTCTCGATGCGAATGGTCGCTATGTTTATGGCGTAACCGGCAATGTTGAAGATCTGACCAATCGCCAGCTCAAAGGCGAGTCATCCTGGGCGGCACAATTGACCGTGAAGTACGAGTTCTAAGCAATACTCGTTGCGTTAATTTTAAAACGGCCGGGGCAACCCGGCCGTTTTTTTTATGCGCCAGATAGCCCGCGCAGGCAACTGGTAACAAAAGGCGGACAAGATGCTAGAGTATTCGTTCAACTAAAGAAGACGATAAGAGAACAGAGAAGATGAGTGAAGTATTTGCAAAATTGGCGACAGTGAACGATGAGATTTCCCCTCGGGGTGGCTTGGATGTATTG
>JBOHYH010000328.1:0-1922 GCA_050737775.1 Arenimonas sp. | reverse complement strand
CCCTTATTTCAGGCGTTATGAGTCAGAATCAAAATGAAAAGCAGATCCGAAACACTACTTTCGTTCTACAGAAGATTTCATGGCAAAAGACCAACTGCCTTACAGGCATTTGCTCGTCAGCCTCTTTCGTACTGGCTTGGGATTTTTTTCTTAATAACAATTGCAGGATGCTATTGTTACTTCACACGTGATATGTATTCTTTGGCTATTCTAGGTGCTGTGGTGGGGGCGTTTGTGCGAGACATCGGCTGGATATTAAGTTTTCGACGGCATTGGCCTACACTCGATCGTGTTTTGGATTGGCAACTAATCGAGCAAGAGTTGTCAAAAAGCCCCGCAACTGACTCATAACTAATCAATCAAGCGGGACCTCCGTGCGTAAATCAGATTCAAAATTCACATCGGGCGCGTCGGCCCCTTATTTCAGGCGTTAGGCTGCTCTCGAGGTCTGTTCAGATTGGCTGTTGTAGCGTGTTGCGCAACATGGTATCTTAAGTCATGATTATGTCTTTCCGGCACAAAGGCCTACGCAAATTGTTCGAGACTGGAAACGCTTCCGGTGTCTTGGCGGCACATAAAACCCGGCTCCGAATGCAGTTAGCTGCACTCAACACCGCCATGACCATTGACGACATGGATATCCCTGGCTTCAGGCTCCATCCACTCAAAGGCGAAATGAAAGGTCGCTGGGCCATTTCCGTGAACGGTAACTGGCGCTTAACCTTTGAGTTCAAAGACGGCAATGTATTCATACTCGACTATGAGGATTATCACTAATGGCTATGTACAACCCTCCGCACCCAGGTGAATTCATCTCTGAAATCTACCTTGAGCCTAATGGCATCAGTGGCCGCGAACTTGCCGTAAAACTCGATGTGGCTGCTTCCACGCTTAGCCGCATTCTCAAGGGCACGAGTCGCGTCACCCCTGAAATGGCACTGCGTCTATCAAAGGCTATTGGACGTACTCCAGAAAGCTGGCTTTCCATGCAAGACCAACACGACCTTTGGCTTGCCCGTAAAAGCGTCAATCTGCAAAGTGTCAGCAAACTTAAACTAGCAACAGCCTAACTACGCAATCAAGGGGACTGCCGTGCGTACATTAGATTCAAGTTTTACACCTAGTGCGGCAGTCCCTTATTTTGGTTGTTAGGCGGCGGAAGCAAAAGCAAAAGAGAACTGGCTTTTCGCGAAATTTTTTTTCGGTTCTGCGTTTTTCATCTTCAGTCAGCAGTTCGCTGCCTGTGCCGGTTTGTCATCCGGCGTTCAAGGTTTGCATCAATGAGTTCGCGCTTGTCGTGTCCGCGGCCTTTAGGTCAGGGCAACAATCGCATCATGCAAGGCCGCAAGCTTCGTTAGGCAGTCGCGGCAAAGGCACAGCCGCCAATCTCCGTAGTTCCAGGTTTCGTTCTCAAGCCAGTTTAGGTTACGCTTTGCACCAGCACCGCAGGTTTTCTTTGGTCATCTTCGTAACCTTGTGGTTTTGTTTAATCCCGGGCTTCACGGCCTAACTAATCAATCAAGCGGGACCTCCGTGCGTAAATCAGATTCAAAATTCACATCGGGCGCGTCGGCCCCTTATTTCAGGCGTTAGGCGGCGGAAGAAAAAAGCAAAAAAGAGAATTGGCTTTTCGCAAATTTTTTTAACGATTTGCCGTTTTGCATCTTTAGTCAGCAGTTCGCTGCCTGTGCCGGTTTATCATCCGGCGTTTAAGGTTCCATCAATGAGTCCGCGTTTGTTGGGTCGGCGGCCTTCAGGTCAGGGCAACAATCACATCAAGCAAGGCCGCAAGCTTCGTTGGGCAGTCGCGGCACAGGCTTAACCGCCAATCTCCGTAGCGCCATGTATCGTTCTCAGGCCAGTTTAGGGTACGCTTTGCATCAGCGGTACGACGTCATTTTCAAGCAAAGCCATATTCTGTG
>JBOHYH010000327.1:0-11164 GCA_050737775.1 Arenimonas sp. | reverse complement strand
GCTCAAGTCGGTAAGAAATATGTTGATGGCCAATGAATTGCCATTCACATTGCCGGTCGGCGAGAAAGTCCCGGTAATCGATTGCAAGCTTTTAGCAACTGGCGAGACTGTCACTGTTTCCGGTACCGGCCAGGCCATTGTGCTAGTTTTTTTATCAAGTACCTGCCCCAAGTGCCGCGAAAAACTTCCAGAAATGGAAAGACTGCTTCCGTTGCTGCAAGTTGCTGGCGTGAATATGTGGCTGGTAAGTCAGGAGTCGAAATGGCGGCTAAAACATTTTTTGAAAGAAACATCCTTGTCGGCCATAGCGACACGTGTGCATAAGCACGATTACAAAGTTCTCAACCCGACCCAGACTTCACCTTACTACTTGTTTATTGACCACACTGGCTGCCTGGAAGCAGGCGGCCTGATCGGTGATGACAACTGGCTGAGTTTCTGCGCCCAAATGGATGAAATGGAAATCGCCGTGGGTGCCGCTGCATGAAGCGCGATTTGAACCCGCATTTTCAACGCTTGAAGCTGCTACAGCCATTTATTGGCCGATTACTTGTCGGATTGTTATTCATGGTACTGGCGGTCGTTATCCAGCTGGCTTATCCGAAAGCGCTTTCGTATTTTATCGATAATGTCGGCACCCGAAAAAGCGATGATTGGTACACCACGCTGGCCTTGGTCATGCTTGGAGTCATCATTGTTCAGGCCGTTTCCACGACGCTGCGTTACTACTACTTTGAATCTACCGGCTATATGGTGGTAACCAAAATCCGGCGTCACCTTTATGATGCACTGATCAATAAATCGATCGGATATTACGACGGGATCAATGTTGGCGAATTAACCAATCGGCTTTCAGCGGATGTTGAAGTTCTGCACGAGACTCTGACCATGGGTCTGGCCATTGCAGTGAGATGCCTATGCATTTTCATCGGCGGTGTTGTCATGTTGCTGTTGATATCGCCGGTCTTGAGCCTGATGCTGGCTTTCTTCGTCCCGGCCAGCTTGCTGCTGGGTACCTGGGCTGGAGAAAAAATCAGGATTCGTGCCAAGGATATTCAAGATTCCCAGGCCGAATGCGGCAAGGTGGCACACGAGCATTTCACCAATATCAGGTTGGTACATGCATTCAACCAGTACAAGACAGCCTTGCTGAAATATTTTGTTGCCACCCAGAATGCCCTTTCAATCTCGGTCTCCAGCACCCGTTTATTTGCCACTGTTCGCGGCGGATCATCATTCCTGGTATATCTGGCATTGCTTGTTACCCTATGGCTTGGTGCTCGTCAGATTAATGAAGGTACACTCACCATCGGCGAATTAACCGGCTTTATTCTGTATGCCAGCATGGTGACGGATTCCGCTTCCGCGATCAGCGATTTCTGGACCGAATGGATGCGCACTATTGGCGCCACAGAGAAAATATTCAAGATAATCTCGACCGTACCGACAAGTTCTGAGCATGGCTACGCAAAAAAGAATTTGCAGGGAAACCTCCGTTTTGACAATGTTGTTTTTTCCTATCCGGAGCGCCCGGGGGAAACCGCATTGAATGGCATCAGTTTCAAGGTTTCAGCAGGCGAGAAAGTGGCCCTGGTCGGTATTTCCGGCGCTGGCAAATCAACTATTGCCAATCTGGTGCTTGGTTTCTATCTGCCTGATCAGGGCAACGTGATATTCGACGATATTCATTCTACCCGAATGGACATTGGCGAAATTCGCAACAACATTGCCATCGTCGAACAGGAGCCTTCATTGTTTTCAGGAAGCATTCTTGAAAACATTGCTTTTGCCGTTTCGGAAAGAAATGTCGGCTTGTCCGAAGTGATTGAGGCAGCAAAGCTTGCCTATGCGGATGAATTTATCAAGAACTTTCAAGATGGCTACAATACGATTGTGGGTGACCGCGGCGTGCAGTTGTCCGGCGGTCAAAAGCAACGAATTGCCATCGCGCGAGCCTTATTGCGTAACCCAAAAATACTGATTCTGGATGAAGCAACCAGCGCCCTGGATTCGGCCAGTGAATTGCAGGTACAAAAAGCGCTGGACCAATTGATGCAGGGGCGTACCACCATCATCATCGCTCACCGATACTCGACTGTTGTCAAAGCTGATCGCATCATGGTTCTTGACGCCGGCCGCATCGTGCAGCAAGGCCCACATGTAGAACTCATCCAGCAACAGGCCGGACTTTATTTCCATTTGATGGAAAACCAACTATCACAATACCGAAACTTGACTACTGTGGTGGAGCTGGTTTCCTAAGCTATTGCGACCCCAGTGTCCCAGGGCACAAAGCACACAAAACGGGCTTCAACCTATGTAGAAAGCAATTTTCGAGATTGAAAACACCCACTTACCATTGGTGTTTTCAATCAATATTGCCTACATAGCTAACAGAAGGAAATTCAATTCTTCAATGAAAAGCATTTCTATTACTTAGCGACGGAAACTTCGCCATTTTGCTTTTTTAGCCAGACTGCAACATCACTACCCAGCGCCTTTGCAATCTTGTTCAAGGCTGCACATGCTGTAAATTGCATTGGACCTGTCGTTGCACGCCTGAGTTCAAAACTGCGGACTTCACCCCCAGCACCCAACAATTCACCACGCAGAAGTGCCCATTTAGGTCCTGAGAAATTACCTCCACCTGCAGCATGCACATTTACGATCTTAATTTGTAAGGTCGGGCCAGTCACACTATTCAAAGCCAGTTTTGTACTAATCACATTTTTATGTGATTGCCGAACAATTTCAGCAGAAAGACGTTTATTCCAGTCGCATTGAGTGCGAATTTCTGCTGTCCCAACATCATCGCTAGCGTACGGGATAGTTTCCGCAATAGTAACTTGCTCAGTGGCCAGGGCTGAAAAACTCAACAACAAGGTGCTGATTGCTAGAAGCCTCGCTGTGAAGCGCATTGAAAAGTGCTGAGACATGACGAAATACCTACGCTTTATTGGAATTGGCAAGTTTAGCATGGGGGTTGCCCCGGACTGAGTTCACACAATCCGGGATTCCGCGAAGCATTAAATTGCAGCGTCCACAATGGTCGGCATTGGACAATGCTCGACCCGACCATGCTCGAGTCACATGCCCACCAGAACTATGTGTGTTTTGATTCGTAGTCGACAAACTCGAATGCAAAGGCATGTTTCTCGTCAGCGGCATGTCTTTCACGCGGCTGGACCTGCCATTGCTTCATATCAAAATGCGGGAAAAATGCATCGGCGTCTTCAACCTGGGTATCGACATGGGTTAGATATAAATGCGTTGCATGCGGAAATGCCAAGCGATAAATCTCGCCGCCGCCAATAATGCAAAGCTCGGGTTCATCAGAACACATTGAAAACACTTCCTCCAGCGAACTGGCGGCTTCCATGCCACCAAAAGGCAAAGAGCCCGAACGTGACAACACAATATTCCGGCGTTTGGGCAATGCGCGGCCAAGCGATTCTGCCGTTTTACGTCCCATCAGAATTGGCTTGTTCAATGTCAGTGTCTTGAAACGCTGCAAATCCGCCGGTAAATGCCAGGGCAAGGCATTGCCGCGTCCAATGGCGAATTCATTATCCAGCGCAGCAATAAGCGAAACCTTTTGCATGGAAATCAAACCGCAACCGGTGCTTTGATGGCAGGCAATGGATCGTAATGATCTATGCGAATGTCATCGAAAGTAAATGCAAATAAATCCTTGATGTCAGGATTCAAATGCAGGCTCGGCAAAGCGCGTGGAGCGCGCGCGAGTTGTTCCTTGACCTGATCAAAATGATTGGAATAAATATGCGCGTCACCCAGCGTGTGGACGAAATCCCCGACACCCAAACCACATACCTGCGCAATCATGTGCGTCAGCAAAGCGTAGCTGGCGATATTGAAGGGAACACCCAAAAACAAATCTGCCGAACGTTGATACAGCTGGCAACTCAATTTTCCATTCGCTACATAAAATTGAAAAATCGCATGGCAGGGCATCAAAGCCATTTTTGGAAGATCCGCCACATTCCACGCGTTCACGATTAAACGACGCGAATCGGGATTGCGTTTTATCTCCTCGACCAGCCATTGAATCTGGTCAATCGTGCTGCCATCCGGACATTCCCACGAACGCCATTGCTTGCCGTAAACCGGGCCGAGTTCGCCATTGGCATCGGCCCATTCATTCCAGATGCTGACCTTGTGTTCTTTCAGATAGGCAATATTGGTTTCGCCTTTCAGGAACCACAGCAGTTCGTGAATGATCGAACGTAAATGCAGTTTTTTTGTGGTGACTAAAGGAAAGCCGGCATTCAAATCAAACCGCATCTGGGCGCCGAAAACCGAACGCGTACCAGTACCGGTGCGGTCCGATTTTTCCGCACCATTTTTCATCACATGCGTCAGCACATCGAGATAAGCCTGCATTATTTTTTAGCCTCGAGGTCCTTCAATGGCTGTGGTTGCAAGACCGGCGAAGTTCTGGACATAAACAGGAATATCAGACCGAGCGCAATCAGCGGGAAGCTTAAAATCTGTCCCATCGTCAGCCAATCTCCAGCGTAATAACCAAGTTGCTGATCGGGCTCGCGAACAAATTCGACCAGGAAACGGAATACGCCATAAAGCAATGCGAACCAACCCGATGTCGCATAACGTGCTCGGGGTTTTCTGCTAAACCACAGCAAAAAGCCCAGCATCAACACGCCTTCGAGAAACATTTGGTAAAGCTGGGTCGGATGGCGCGTAAATGCATTCAGCGCTCCACTGGCATGCAGGGTTTGCAATTGTTCGGCGCTCAAGTTCGCATAGTTGCCGGACAGGCTTTGCGGAAAAATCACGCCCCAATCGCCTTGGGTAAACTTGCCCCACAATTCGCCGTTGATGAAGTTGCCCAAACGTCCGAGACCCAGGCCAGGCGGTACCAATGGTGCGACGAAATCAATCGTATCGAACACATGCAGTTTGTGTTTCCAGGACCACCAGGCCACTGCTGCCATCACGCCCAGCAAACCGCCATGAAAACTCATGCCGCCTTCATTGATGCGAAACAGCATCGAAGGATCTGCCATGAATTCGGAAAAATTATAAAACGCGATATAACCGATGCGACCGCCAAGCACGACACCTACCATGGCGTAAAACAGCAAATCACTCAGTCCCTCTTCGTTCACGCCCGGCAATCGCCCTGCCCGCACTCGCCGCATACCCAAAAAATAGGCAATGGCAAAACCCGCCAGATACATGATGCCGTACCAGTGAATTCCGTGCGGCCAAAATGGAAGATGCAGCGCGATTGGATCAAGATTGTGCAAATACATCAGGCGTCACTCACTTTGTCAGCCTGTATTCTGCCCGATTTGACAGCTCAGCCCAAGCATTAAACCTTGCTCAGCGAAGCACCTGAAAGATAACGAGCTTCAAAATCAGCCAACGCCAATGGTCGGCTGAAGAAATAGCCCTGAACCTCGTCACAGCCCGACTTGCGCAGCAAATCATATTGGGCCTGGGTTTCCACCCCTTCGGCTATCACTCGCAGATTCAGCGACTGTGCCAGCGCAATCAGGTGCTGCACAATATTGGCCATGCGGGCATCATCGCAAGCACTGGAGACATAACTACGATCCAGCTTGACCATTTGCAGGGGCAACTGCGCCAGATGCGTCACCGAGGCATAGCCAGTACCAAAATCATCCAATGCCAACGCAAGGCCGCTCTGGGAAAATTTCAGCAATATCGGCAGCAAGTTTTCCTTGTCATGCAACAAGGTATTTTCGGTAATTTCACCCTGAAGTGCCTCAAAGCCAAGACCGGCTTCATCCAGCATAAGTTGCAGATCGTAAGCAAAACCCGGATAAGTCAATTGTTCCGGGGAAAAATTAAAACTCAGTCGAAAACCTTCATAACCGGGTAATCTTCTCCAAGCCGCCAAAGACTTGAAAGCTTCGCGGATAAGTCTGGGTTGAATCGCCAGCAAGGCACCCGACTCTTCCGCGACCTCGATAAACGCAGCAGGTGCAAGCAAGCCTTTTTCCGGATGCTGCCAACGCAACAACGCCTCGGCTCCGAGCAAAAGCTGGGTGTCGGCATCAAGAATCGGTTGATAGAAAAACAGGAATTCGTTTTGCTGCATGCCGCGACGAATATCCTGTTCTATCGTCATTCGCTGTTTGGCAAGCTCATTCATGCCCGATGTAAATAACTCCTGGCCGCCACGTCCGGTTTGTATCGCGGCACTCAGCGCAATGGTGGCATCGCGCAGACAATCGGAGGCATCATTATAAAGCCTGATATCCGCAACAATGCCGACACTGGCCGTCAAGACTATTTCGCGATGTCCTAGAAAAATGGGCCGTGCTATCGCCGACTGTATTTTCGAAGTAATTTTCATGGCTTCGATCATCGGGGTGTTGGATATCACCACAACGGCAAATTCGTCATTTCCCATGCGACCAATACGATCCATGCTGGTCAAGCTCGCCAGTCGATCGACAATTTCAACCAAAGCTGCATCGGCATCCTCATCGCCAATCGCCTGCAAAACATTGCTGAAACGATCAATGTCAATCAACAACAGAGCTGCACTTTCACCGGCATGTATCAACTGGCTTAAACGATCAAGCATCAGGCCGCGGTTTGCCACGCCGGTTAGATGATCAAAAAATAGCGCGCGATTGCGTTCGTTTTCCATCTGGTGCAAACGTCGGTGTTCGAGTGATTGCGATGCCAGTGCGGAAATCGCACAGCAGAAAACCCGTTCTTCGTCAGTCCAGTGCCTGGTCGAACCGATATGCTCATGGCACAACACGCCAATCATTTGACCGAACACGGTCACGGGTACGTCCAGCATGGCGGCAATATTATTCTGCGCCAGATAATTGTCACTGAATTCCGACGTCCGCGAATCATTGGCGGCATCATGTGCTGCCAGGGTCAGCAGATTATTCAATGCCTCGAAATAGCGCGGCGACTTATCGCGATATAACACCATCGGAAGATTCAGTTGCATCTTCCCGTCTTGAAACAGGGCTGCGCAACGCAATTCGGTATTGTCTGCCTCGAATAACCAGAGTCCGACACGACGGCATGACAAGGCAGTGGAACTGGAGGCCAGAATTCGTTCGAGGCTGGTTTCATCATTGACGAACGGATGCCGCGAAATATCCAGAAGGGCATCGCGTAAACGCAGCCAGGTTTCCCCGGAAAGAAAGGCATCACCTTCAGGATGAACTGAATTCTCAGTCGTCATAACAGGTCCCGTTCAGATGAACCCAATTTAGCATGATATTAAGCACATGAAACTCTTAACCACATCACAAATTTCACGCCCACCGTGAACGCGCGACGAGCTTGTTCAACGGCTGTCAAATATTCGACAAGAAGCCTTTTACCGGAACCACTGATGGCTGCATTGACGCACAAAAAAGCACAGCATCAAATCTACATATTTCGGCGAGACTTCTTTCTGGACCAGATATTCAAGGCTTCGACACCGGCCGAGAATGCCATCGCGAAATACAGTAGTTTTCTGTCGATATGAATCTCGAATCCTTCGGCAATCAGGGCAACACCGACCAGAATAATGAAAGCCAGCGCGAGCATTTTCACAGTGGGGTGGCGATCGATAAAATCACCAATCGGATTCGCCGCGAAAATCATCACCGCTACTGCAATCATGATGGCAGCCACCATGATCCAGCGGTTGTCCACCATACCCACTGCAGTAATCACCGAGTCCAGTGAAAATACGATATCGATAATCGCAATCTGGGCGATGACATAGCCAAATACGGCAGAAGGCTTGGTATCGATATCCTCGTCTTCCCCACGGCCTTCGACCGCATCATGGATTTCCATGGTGCCTTTTACGAGCAGAAACAAACCACCGGCAATCAGCACGATATCACGCACGGAAAAATTCTGGCCAAACAGGCTGAACAAATCGTTTTTCATACTGGCCAGGAAGGCCAGTGATAGCAGCAAGCCGATTCGTGTCAGACAGGCCAATGCCAGACCAAATTTCCTGGCCTTGGGGCGCTGCTCGGGAGGCAATTTGCTAACGGCAATGGAAATAAAAACGAGGTTATCGACACCCAATACGATTTCCAGCATGGCCAGAGTGAACAGGGCCACCCACATTTCTGTATTAAATAAAAAATCCATTTCAGCTATTTATCCACGCCATAATACGCGGGCCAAGAATGCAGGCCCAGCAAAGCAACACTATGAGGTCTGCCAGAAATACCGAGGCTGAACCCAGATCTTTTGCACGACCCGAGAGTTCGTGGCGTTCGCCGCCGAAGCGATCTACCACTGCTTCAATCGCCGAATTGATCACTTCAACAATCAGGACGAGTATCAAACAGGAAACCAGCAAGGCTTTTTCTACTCCGTTAGCTCCCATAAGAAAGCCGACCGGCGCCAATACAATGAACAGATAAACTTCAAGCCGAAATGAAGATTCAAAATCCCAGGCAGCTTTCAGGCCTTTCATGGACCATTTAAAAGCATTGATGATTTGAAAAACGTTTCGTGGCTTATTTTGGCTTTCGGTACTATCGGCCATCTGTCATCCCATGTAAGGCGAACAAGCCGCGTATTTTGCCACAACCGCCCCCTGAACATGACCTTGAGCAGGGGCCATTTAGGCCCCATTGTGTGAAAGTGGCCCTAGTTTTCTGGAGATAAACGATGTTTGATGCGGAAAAATTGCTGGGACAAATGATGGGAGATGCCTTCTCCGGGGCTTTGGGCGGTAAAAAACGCAAGCATAAACGGAGTTCTTCCGGCCTCTCAGGCCTGATGGGCGGCATGTCTACCGGCACCAAGGCGAAAATCGGCGTTGGCTTGCTGGGTCTGGCGTATGCGGCTTACGAACACTACAAGCAACCTGCAACTACCGCGTCTGGCAGCACACCGCCGCCACCACCAGCCAAGCTGCAAAGTATGCCGCCGGCGCCACCCACCACCTCGCCTAGCGTCGCAAATGAACATGCACTGCATTTGATCCGCGCCATGATTACGGCTGCCGATGCCGATGGCTTGATCGATGCGGAAGAGCGCGAAAGCATTCTGGCACGCGCACGTGAGGCTGGTCTGGACACAGACAGCCTGCGGGCACTGGAAGTTGAAATCAATGCACCCATGAATTTGAAACAACTGATGGTCCGCACGCCAGAAAATCTGCGCGATGAAACTTATGCAGCTGCATTGATTGCCATCACGACAGACACCCCGGAAGAACGCGATTTCTTAGATCAATTGGCGACCGGATTAAAGCTCGATGGCAATGCTCGCCAGGAAATTCATCAACAGCTGGGCTTGTGATTTTTTCTCTGCGCAAAGATCGCGGGACAGACGGAACCATCCCCCGGACTACGCCATAAAATTTATTAATTTTGGACAAATTTGGAGAACAGCAATGCATCAATGGCATTTCAGTTATAACGGTCAACAAATCGGACCGCTTAATCAAGCCGCTGCTGTAGCGCAGGCAGCAAAGAACCCGAATGGGCATTGTTGGAGACAGGGTTTTGCCGAATGGCAAGCAATTTCGAGTTGCATGGAATTGCGTCCCGAAACTGCGGCCGGAAGCATGACAGCACCCACACCACCGAGCCCGCACCAGCAACAAAGCGACGTCATTGATTACAAAATTTATGGCGAAGACATGCAGTTCGTGGAAATTGAACTTGATCCCGGCGAGAGCACGGTCGCCGAAGCAGGTTCTCTGATGTACAAGGATTCCGCCATTTCGATGGAAACCGTTTTTGGTGATGGTTCGGCGTCTTCGAGCAGCGGCGGTTTCATGGACAAACTGGTCGGCGCCGGCAAGCGTCTGATCACTGGTGAAAGTTTATTTACCACCATGTTCTCGCATACCGGCCAGGGCAAGGCGAAAGTGGCTTTCGCGGCGCCTTATCCGGGCACGATTGTGCCGATGACCTTAAGTAATTACGGCGGAAAAATTATCTGTCAGAAAGATTCTTTCCTGTGTGCCGCACGCGGTGTTTCCATCGGAATATTCTTCCAGAAAAAAGTAATGACGGCCCTGTTCGGCGGCGAAGGCTTCATCATGCAGAAGCTGGAAGGTGACGGCATGGTCTTCATTCATGCTGGCGGCACGATTGTCGAACGCGAACTGAAACCCGGCGAACGTCTTGATGTGGATACCGGTTGCGTAGTGGCGATGACAAGCACCGTGAATTTCGACATCAAATCCGTCGGTAGCGTGAAGTCTGCATTGTTCGGCGGTGAAGGCGTGTTCCTGGCAACGCTAACCGGACCCGGTAAAATCTGGATTCAATCGCTTCCGTTTTCACGTTTGGCAGGCCGTATGTACAGTGCGATGCCTCGACAAGGTGGAAGCCGCGATGAAGGTTCCATCCTGGGAGGTCTGGGCGGAATTATTTCCGGCGATCGCGGTTTCTAATCCCGATGCTTTTGTGGAAGCAACTGTCTGCATCAAAATGAAAGTCGTCCCCGCGCAGGCGGGGATCCAGTGTCGTTGCTGTGATGCTGGAGTCACTGGGTCCCCGACAAAAGCATTCGGGGATGACGGTGTTTTTTCGGATAACCGGATAAAAACTGCGGAATGGCGAAAGCTCATAAAAACCTCGTCCCCGCGCAGGCGAGGATCCAGCGTCGTTGCTGTGGTGTTTGGAGTCGCTGGGCCCCCGACAAGAGCATTCGGGGATGACGGTGTTTTGATGTAACTGAATTATCTGATCGCTACTAAAGTTGCTCCCACATTCAAACTGTATTTTCAGTCTTTGAAAATTGCGGTACCGCGCGTGCCGTCGGGATTGATCCAACCCCGCGACATGCCCGCCGTATTGAATGGCATGGCGATATTGCCTTCTTTATCCAGCGCAATCGCACCACCGTCGCCACCCATGGCAGGAATGATTTTGTTGATGACATCATCAGCGGCCAATGCAATGGAATCGCCGCGATATTCCACGCGCGAACAGATGTCATGCGCAGCTACCGCGCGAATATAGAACTCGCCCCAACCCGTGCCTGAGACACCGCAATTTTCCGTAGCAAAAGTACCGGCACCAATAATCGGCGAATCTCCCACACGGCTCCATTTTTTGTTCGTCATGCCACCGGTGGAAGTACCTGCCGCGATATGGCCGTTTTGATCCAAGGCTACCGCACCAACGGTCCCGAAATAGGTACCCTGCAC
>JBOHYH010000326.1:0-7665 GCA_050737775.1 Arenimonas sp. | reverse complement strand
GTTCGATGCTGGGTGTAGGCACAGGCTTCGGCGCGAATAACAAGGTGTTGCAAAATAATCTTGCATCGCAATTAATTGCCTGCAGGGCCGAGGCATTGCCGCATGCGTCGGATGTCGCACGTCTTGCCTTGCGTGACTACGCATTGGGAAAAATGCTTGCGCCGGATCATCTGGAGCCGGCCTATCTGCGCAACAAGGTTGCCCTGACATTGAAAGAACAAGGCAAATCGTAGGGACGCATGCTTGCTGCGTCCAAACCGCTGCAGCAGACAATAGGCGCAGCAAGCATGCGCCCCTACGGGTTTAGCTTCTCAGGGTCGGCAACGTCGTGCCCTGCAAGATAAATTTCAAAGCAACCCCGTTGTTGCACCAGCGCTGCCCCGTGGGTTTTGGACCATCGTCAAACACATGGCCTTGATGACCACCGCAGCGTGCGCAGTGATACTCGGTACGAGGCAATACCAATTTGTAATCGGTTTTCTTGCCGATGTGGCCTTCAATCGGATACGTAAAGCTTGGCCAGCCGGTGCCACTGTCGAATTTTGCATTGCTGCTGAATAATGGCAGGTAGCAGGCAGCACAAATAAAGGTGCCGCTGCGATGTTCCTTGTTCAATTCGCTGCTGTTGGGTCTTTCGGTGTTTTCTTCAAACAACACGGCGTAGGTTACAGCAGGCAATAATTTCTTCCAGTCGGCCTTGTTTTTTTTCAGCGGCTTGACGATGGTTTCAACCGCTGTGCTTGCTGCAGAGCTAAGGCCCAACCATGAAGCTGCTACCGCAGCAGTGGCGAGACCAATTAATAAATTTCGACGGTTCATGCGTGTCTCCTGTGTATTGCCTGTTAGAGGCATCCAACAAGACAAAAGGTTCGCAGAGTAAGGGTGAAGGTAACGTGGGTTTCGTTTCCGATCAGCCGGGCGCCATTCACTTCAAAAGAATCAGAGTGCCCAGACTCAGGAATGACAGGAAGCCAATCACATCGGTAAATGTCGTCAATACAACACCGCCTGCCAATGCGGGATCGATGTTCATGCGTTTCAGTGTAATAGGCACCAGAACGCCAGCCAGCGCCGCTGCTACTAAATTGATCGTCATTGCTCCAGCAATTACCAGGCCCAGTTTTGCATCCTGGAACCAGAGCGAGCAGACCACGCCAACCACGAGCGCCCAGACCACGCCATTAAGCACGCCGACCAGCGCTTCTTTTGCTATCAGTGCCCGCAAGTTACCGACGCCGACCTGGCCGAGGGCAATGCCGCGCACCATCAGTGTCAACACTTGTGTGCCGGCGACACCACCCATGCTGGCGACAATAGGCATCAACACGGCAAGTGCGACGACTTGTTGCAGTGTCGCTTCAAAGCGTCCGATAACCCAGGAGGCGAGAAAGGCTGTCAGCAAATTGATGCCTAACCATAGCGCACGGCGTTTTGCGGCACGTGGTACTGGCGAGAACAGGTCTTCGTCTTCATCCAGACCGGCCGCGCCCATGGCCTGGTGCTCGGCTTGTTCGCGGATGATATCCACCACATCATCGATGGTGATGCGACCGAGCAAAATATTGTTTTCATCCACGACCGGCGCCGTAATCCAGTCGTAATCCGAGAATTGGGTAGCGACTTGGTTCGCATCGGTGTTGACCGGAATGGCGGGTTGTTCGTCATCGATCAATTCATTGATCGGTGTGAGCGGATCGTGAATCAACAGGGACGAAACGGCAACGCGGCCCAGATATTGGTGGCGACGCGACACCACGAACAGGTAATCGGTGTGCTCGGGTATTTCGCCACGCAGACGAAGATAACGCAGCACCACATCAACCGTAACATCGGTGCGTACCGTGATCACATCCGGGTTCATCAAGCGGCCGGCACTGTCGTAGGGATATGACAAGGCTTGTTCGAGGCGCTCGCGATTTTCGCGATCCATCGATTTCAGGACTTCTTCGATAACGGTATCTGGCAGGTCCTCGATAATTTCTGCCAAGTCATCCAGATCGAGTGTTTCGGCAGCCGCCACGATTTCATCGGGATCCATGTCCGCGAGCAATGACTCACGAACATCCTCACCCACATGTACGAGCACTTCGCCATCATCTTCCGGGTCGACCAGACCCCACACGACGCCACGTTTGGTGGCAGGGAGCGACTCAAGCAAATTGCCGATTTCGGCGGGCGACAAGGAATTCACCAAACGACGCACGGGACCCAGGCGACCAGTATCGAGCGCGTCTGATAACAGACGCAGCTGGCGCGCGGTTTTATCGTGGCGAATGGCTTCGGCCATAGGTGACTCCCTGGTTGGCACGCGTATTATCGGCTGATAAGAGCGATATGCCCAGCCTTTTGTTTTTTTGCAGGAGCTGCTTTTGTGGGAACTGTTTTAGCAGCGATTAGAATTTCATGCTGCGGTTTTATTTCTAAGAAGCGCGGGACATTTTATCGCCGGTGAACCGGCTCCCACACACAAAAGCAAAAGCAAAAATCACATCTCGGCAAAAAATTGCTTGATGGTTTTTAATGCTTCTTCTTCATCGTCGCCATTGATTTTGACTTTCAGCACCGTGCCGGGACCTGCGGCGAGCAACATCACACCCATAATGCTTTTTGCGTTGACTTCGCGACCCTTGCCACTCAGTGTTACTTGGCTTTTGAAAACAGCTAGCACCTGCACCAGTTTGGCAGAAGCCTGGGCATGCAGGCCGGTGGGGTTTGTGATTGTGACTTCGTGTTCAAGCATGATCGATCACCACTCCGTTACGTCCACCCGCTGCGGCTGTGCGGGCCAGTTCATCCAAGTCTTGTTCAGCATAATGCATTACTCGTAGCAACATTGGCAAAGACAGGCCGCTGACACGCCGTACCGGGGTGCCGAACTGTGCCAATTGTGCGGCTGTTTTATCGGCGATGCCTCCGGGAGCATCCACTAGAATCAATACGCCGGCAGGATTTTCGGCTTTGCGAAAGGCGGCACTGGCAGCAATTAATTGCGCATCAGCTTCGAGTTCGGTCTGGATAGTATGCGCGATGACGGTAAGCGAGTTCACGCCATTGATCTGTTGAGCTGCCAGTAACAGGGCCTGGGCAAAGCCGGGGTGTGCCATCAGTAAAACCCCGACCGTCATTATTCGAGCTCTCGATGA
Source organism: Arenimonas sp. (assembly GCA_050737775.1). Taxonomy (GTDB): domain Bacteria; phylum Pseudomonadota; class Gammaproteobacteria; order Xanthomonadales; family Xanthomonadaceae; genus Arenimonas. The sequence continues at coordinate 4,522 of JBOHYH010000326.1, read as the reverse complement.
TAGGTGAGCACATTCTCGCGACCGCTTTGACGAAAATGCTGGGTCAGTTTTTCGGCAAGATAGACCGAACGATGTTTGCCACCGGTGCATCCAAAGGCAACTGTCACGTAACTGCGAGTCTCCGATTCGAAACGTGGTAGCCAGGTGTCGAGAAACACGGAAATCTGATCGACAAATTCCAATACGGTGGTCTGTTGTTCGAGAAAATCGCGTACGGCAGCATCGCGTCCAGACAAGGGACGCAGTGCGGCATCCCAGTGCGGGTTCGGCAAGCAGCGTGCATCAAAAACAAAATCGGCGTCACCGGGAATGCCGCGCTTGTAGGCGAAGGATTCAAACAATAGGGAAACCTGCCGTTTTGTTCCTGCTTCCAATTCACCCAGTACGGCTTTGCGTAACTGATGCACATTCATCTCGCTGGTATCGATAACGATATCGGCAAGTGCACGGACGGGGCGCAGCAACTCGCGCTCATGCGCGATGGCATCGGACAGCGCCAGGCCTTCATGTGAAAGCGGGTGTCGACGACGGGTATCGGAATAACGCTTGATCAAAGCTTCATCGGCAGTATCGAAATACACCAGGCGATAATCAAACCCAAGCGCTCCAACGGCAGATAGCCACTCACCGACACGACTTAGATCGGAACTGTGATTGCGTACGTCAATGCTGACCGCCAGACGTGAACGTTGTTTGTCGTCGCGCGTAAGATTTTTTACGAAGTCAGGCAATAATTCTGCGGGCAAATTATCAACGCAGTAATAATCCATATCTTCGAGCGTGCGCAGCGCAATACTTTTTCCGGAACCGGACAAGCCGCTGACAACGGTGAGTACGGGTTTGTTGGTATTCATCAGTGACCACCGGCTTCCAGAAAAGCTGTATGACGCGCGAGAAAAGCAGCCGCGGGATCTTCGCCCTTGCTGCGCAGCAAGTGTAAGCGAACCGCGGCCTCGGTGAGAACTGCCAAGTTGCGGCCGGGTGCTACCGGCAGATTAAAAACCGGCACACGCAGATCAAGTACTTGTCGGGCATCGGTCTCGCCGGTCAGTCGTGCCATATGGTCGGAATTATGATCGCTGAGTTTCAACAGATGCACGATCAATCGCAAATATTTATTACGCTTGACGGCGGTGTCGCCAAACATTTGCCGAATATTCATCAAGCCCAGGCCGCGTACCTCGAGCATGTCTTGCAGCATTTCAGGACAGGTGCCGTCGAGAACATCCGGCGCAATCAAGGTGAATTCAGGAGCGTCATCCGCGACCAGACGATGGCCTCGTGAAATCAGTTCCAGAGCCAATTCACTTTTGCCGGCACCGGCTTCACCAGTGATCAATACACCAATGGAATAAATTTCGATAAACACACCATGCAAACTGACACGCGGCGCCAAAGAGCGTGCGAGGTGATATTGCAGATGGTTGTGAAGTTCATGCCCGCGCTTGGCGGATACCCATAATGGAGTGCCCGATTCTTCGCAGGCATTACGTAAATCGGTAGGACAACTTTGATTTTGCGTGATGACTAGCGCCATTGGATTAAAACCGGTAATTTTTTCCAGTGTCTCCCAGCGCAGCCGTGCATCCAGACTATCGAGCCATTGTAATTCCGAGGCCCCAATAATCTGTATTTTATTCGGATGAATGACATTCAAATAGCCGGCAAGCGAGGGCCGGCGCGACAATGTTTCATTGCGCTCCAGCACACGTTCGCCACCGGCTTGTGCAGCGATCCAGCGCAGACTGAGACGTTCCTGCAATTGTTCGAAGACTTCGCGGGTAGTGATGCGGTTTAGCATGGCGGGCGCTGTTGTGATTTCCCTCCAAGCTTGGCATCGCACGCGCTGGCTGGCAATGCTTGATTGCCAGCGCATGGCACAGGAAAGGCTTTCTGACCCGAAACATTGCCCCGGAGCCACCGCCCGCAGGCAGTTCCGTAGGACTTCAGCGAACGGAAATAGGAATAATAAAATATATACGCGTAGATTGACCGTAGGGGCGCATGCTTGCTGCGCCCAAAGATTATCGCAGAGCTAGGGCGCAGCAAGCCGCGCCCCTACGAAGATTGTCGCAGCGTTAGGGCGCAGCAAGCAGAGCCCATAAAAAAACCCCGATTTGATCGGGGTTTTTTGTTTGTAAATCAAGAATTAGCCAAAGGTTTCGGCTCTTGCTTGTGAATCACCGCGATGATGGTCGGTCATTTTTTCTTTCTGTTTCAAAACAATGCGGTCGAGCTTGTCGGCCAGCAGATCGATCGCGGCATACATGTCTGGCGCGGTGGCATCTGCAAAAAGGGTTTTTCCGGTGGTGTGGAGAGTGGCTTCGGCTTTGTGATCGAGTTTTACAACCGAAAGAATCATGCGTGCATCGAGGTGGTGATCAAAGTGTTTCGACAGGCGTCCTATTTTCTCTTGTGCGTAATCGCGTAGGGCGGGGGTGACTTCAACTTGGTGACCATTGATATCTAATTTCATTCCTTCCTCCTGTCGAGTGACAAGCGACTTAGCTTGCAATGTTTACACTACGCCAGAATTCGTGGTTTGTGGAGAAGTATTTGTGAGAACTTGTAAACTTTTTTGAATTCACAAAGTTTTAACCGCAATGCTCAGCCCAAACGCTGGCGCTCGCTGGAAGAGCCTATATGAATGGCTTCGCGATACTTCGCAACGGTACGTCGTGCTACTGGAACACCCTCGGCCTTCAGCAATTCGGCCAGTCGGGCATCGCTTAGCGGAGCGCGCGGGTTTTCTGCGTCAATCAGCTTGCGAATCATTGACTGGATGGCAGTGGCCGAAGTTCCGCCGCCATCGCTATTACTGATTCCCGAACTGAAAAAATAACGGAATTCGAAGGTCCCGCGTGGGGTGCGTAAATATTTGCGGGTGGTAGCGCGGGAAATGGTGGATTCATGCAGACCCAGCTCTTCGGCGACTTCACGCAGCGTCAAAGGTCGCATCGCCTGCGGGCCGTGCTCCAGAAATCCGCTTTGCTGCCGGATAATCGAACGTGCAACGCGTAACAGGGTATCTGCCCGTGAATCCAGGCTTTTTATCAACCAGCGTGCTTCCTGGAGTTGTCCGCGCAAATAGGAGTCGTCTTCACGACTGGCTTTGCCGATCAGATTTTCATAATGCCGGTTAATGCCGATACGCGGCTGGCTACCGCGGGCGTGACTGACCTGCCAGACGCCTTTTTGCTTTACGGCGATGCAGTCGGGTGCAACGTAGTCAGGCGCATCCGAGCTGATCTGCAATCCGGGTTTTGGGTCCAGACTTTTTAACAGCGTAACGGCTTCCTGCATTTCAAGAGGCGCAATTTTAAGTTGCGATGCAAGTTTCTCCGAGCCCACCTTTGCCAGTGCTTCCAGATATTCCTGGGCGATTTTTTTCGCCAGACATAAACCGGGTGTGTCCTGGCTTAAGACATGTAACTGGATGCACAAACATTGCGACAAATTTTTTGCGCCGACACCGACCGGGTCGAAATGGTGAATCAATTGCAATACCGTATTTATTTCCTGTAAATCGGCATGCACTTCGGGCAGCAATGCCTGTTGTATGGCTTCGGCTGTTTCAAGCAGGTAGCCATCACTATTAATGGCTTCGATGATGACTTCGCCGATCGCGAGATCTTTCGGAGACAAGTGACTTAAGCGCAATTGCCATGCCAGGTGCTGGCAAAGGTCCATCGGCGCGGCTGTACCATATTCGCTTTCAAAATCTTCGCTCTTTGTACCGGAGCTGCCTGGCTCGTCATCCGACCAGTCAAATTCCTCATTGTTTTCCAGGACATCGACATCGTTGGCGTTTTCGTTGCTATCGGTATTTTCGGCAGGAGCTTCGGTAACTGATTCGACGGGAGCATCATCACCATCACCACCATCGTCATCAAGTGCCTCAAGAAGAGGATTGCTTTCAAGCGCCTCGGAAATTTCGGCCTCCAGTTCAACACTGGAAAGCTGCAGCAAACGAATCGCCTGGCGCAGTTGTGGCGTCAAGGTCAGTGATTGCGTTTGTCGAATTTGCAGGCTCGGTTTCATCATGCACAGTTAAACATAAGCCGGACATTTGTGGGAGCCACTTCAGTGGCGATGATATGTTGGGGGTGCGGCAGATGACCAGATTTCATCGCTGGTAGACCAGCTCTCAGGGGAAGACTTACAACTTGAAGGTGTCGCCCAGATAGACGCGGCGCACATCCGGGTTTTCCAAAATCGCTTCCGGTGTGCCTTGCGTGAGTACGCTGCCGGCATTGAGAATATAGGCGCGATCACAGATGCCAAGTGTTTCACGCACATTGTGGTCGGTAATCAAGACGCCGATGCCACGTTGTTTCAGATGCATGACGATTTTCTGGATTTCTGCGACCGAAATCGGATCAACACCTGCAAAAGGCTCATCCAGCAATATTAGACGCGGGTTTGCCGCCAATGAACGTGCAATTTCAACACGCCTGCGTTCACCGCCCGACAAACTGGCACCGAGTTGCTTTGCGACATGGGTGACGTGCAATTCTTCGAG
>JBOHYH010000325.1:0-11145 GCA_050737775.1 Arenimonas sp. | reverse complement strand
AGCCAAAGCTTATGCCCCGGAAAACCTCAGGCAGTTGTCTTATAACGAACGTGTCCGGGTAATCGAACGAGAATACTATGACCAGTCCGGCGGACGTAACATCCCGGATGACCAGCTCGAGTTTTATCTTGACTCGATAGAGTCCGGTTGGACGTTTAGCAGGATCAGAGAGGATATCTCCACATCACTTGGTGGCAATAGCAATGGTAACTGGATTCCTGGAGACAATTGGTCCCCGAGAGGAATCATTTGCTCCAGTGTGAAAAAGCGCCCGGCAGAATGCCGCACACCGTTTAACGGACGCGTCGTCGTCAGCCAGCAAATTTCCGACACCCGCTGTGTCGAAGGAAAAAACTGGGGTCAAAATCGGGGCATTATCTGGGTGAATAATGGTTGCAGGGCGCGCTTCACGGAAACTGCCAGTGGCGGCTGGGATGATGATTATGGCAATGGCAATAATAATCGGGTGACCTGCGAAAGTGTCAGCAATAAATACCGGGAATGTCGTACCAATTTCCGTGGCCCGGCCCAGCTATATCGCAAGATTTCCAGTAGCCGTTGTGACTTGAATCAGGACTGGGGTACACGTTCGGGCTATGTCTGGGTCCGCAACGGGTGCCGCGCCGAATTTTACGATAGCTATAACGGTAATGGTAACGGAAATGGCTGGGGCAATAATAATTACACCGTCACCTGTACCAGCGACGGTAGTGACTTCAAGACCTGCTATTGGGATCACCGCAATGGATCGCCACGCCTAGTACGACAACTGTCTAAAAAATCCTGCATCTCGGGTCGTACATGGGGTTATGACAATCGGGGCTTATGGGTAAACGATGGTTGCAGAGCAGTATTTGGAACACGTTGAGCATATTCACCAATACAAAAAAGCCCCGATAATACGGGGCTTTTTTTATGTGCTACCAGAACCAGAGGGAACTGCAGCGGGCTTTGATTCGACCTTTGCGGCTGGGGCAGATTCGGTTTTCGTTTCCGACTTTGTCTCAACTTTGGCTTCTGCTTTGAATTCGGACCCCAACGATGATTTTGTCTCACCTGTTTCGGCAAGATTGCGTTTTTTATCGCCTTCTTTCTTGAAGTCGGTTTCGTACCAACCCGAGCCAGCCAAACGAAACTGCGGTGCAGTCAATTGACGACGCAGTGTCTCTTTCTGGCAGGCAGGGCAATGGGTTGGATCGGCATCCGACAATTTTTGCAAGCGATCAAATTGATGACCGCATGCTTCGCATTCAAAACCATAAATGGGCATTGCTAAATCCTTTGTACAACAAAATAATCGTCATCCCGCTGACAATCGGGACATATCCCGAAGAGTGTAATACTCGCTGCGAATTCTACATCTGGGTTACGGCGTTCGCCTGAATCACACTGCATTTTTTAACCAATCAAACCGCTTCCAACTGCTCGTAAATTTCCAGCCACTCGACTTCCAGCGTTTCGATATTCTTGATCACGCTGTCTTGCTTTGATGAAAGCGCTGCAAGTTCCTTGATGTGGAGCTTGCAAAATTCTTCATCGGCAAACTGGTTTTCTATCTGCAATTTTTCAGCCTTGTATTTTTCCAATTCCGTTTCGATGGTTTGGAAACGTTTACGAAGACCACGCATTTCATTGTCGGTACGTAGCGGGCTCGACTTGACGGCCTTGTCGGGCTTTGCGGTCTTTGTATCGCTCGCTTTGTTGCCGCGTGCTCTTAGCCAAGCCGCATATTCATCCAGATCGCCCTCGAATGACTCCACCTTGCCGTCAGCAACACGCCAGAAGGTATCGCATACCAGGCCAATCAGATGGCGATCATGCGAGACCATCACGATCGCACCCTCGAATTCCGATAATGCTTCGGCGAGAGCTTCCCGCATTTCAAGATCAAGATGGTTTGTTGGTTCATCGAGCAGCATGACGTTCGGTTTGTTGTAGGCAATGATTGCCAGCGCCAAGCGTGCACGCTCACCACCGGAAAAACCATCTACCGATTCAAATGCCCGATCACCGGCAAAATTCCAGGTGCCCAGATAATTCCGTAATATCTGGTCACCGGCATCCGGCGCTACTTCTTTCAAATGCCAGAGTGGGCTTTGGCCCTCCTCCAGGCTTTCCACCGTGTGCTGAGCGAAGTAACCAATCTTCAAATCCGGATGCGCGATGCGCTCGCCAGCCAGCAAAGGCAGTTCGCCCACCAAGGTTTTCACCAAGGTCGATTTACCGGCACCGTTCGGTCCCAGCAAAGCCACGCGATCACCCGCTTCCAATCCAAAGCCGATGTTTTCGAGAATGCGAATGCTGCCGTAACCGGCATCAACATGATTCAGGCGCAGCAGAGAATGCGGCAACTTGACCGGTTCCGGGAAATTGATCTTGAAATTGCGTTCTGCACGCACGGCTTCGGTACCGGTCATTTTTTCCAGACGCTTCATGCGTGACTGTGCCTGCTTGGCCTTGCTCGCCTGGGCCTTGAAGCGGTCGATAAAGCTCTGCAAATGTGCGCGCTCTACCTGCTCTTTTTCAAAGGTAATTTGTTGCAGACGCAAATGTTCAGAACGCTGGCGCTCGAATGCGGTATAGCCACCAACATAAAGTTTTGCACGGCCATCATTCAAATGCAGGGTGTGGGTACAGACTTCATCCAGAAATTCGCGGTCATGCGAAATGACCAGCATGGTGCCCTGGTATTTCAACAACCATTGTTCCATCCACAAGACCGCATCCAAATCCAGATGGTTCGTGGGTTCGTCGAGCAGCAATAAATCCGAGGGACACATAAGAGCTCGTGCCACATTTAAACGAACACGCCAACCGCCGGAAAAATCCGACACCGCTTGCTCGTGTGCTTCAGCCGGAAAACCCAGACCATGCAATAAACGACCAGCGCGTGCGTTGGCATCGTAACCGTTGATTTCGGAAAGCTTCTGATGAGCGGCGGCTACCGCATCCCAATCTTCGCGTTGCATAGCGTCGGCTTCTGCCTTGATGACCGAGGCAACTTCCGTATCGCCACTTAATACGAACTCAATGGCAGCATCGGGCAAGGACGGGGTTTCCTGCGCGACGCTCGCAAGACGGATTTTGCCGGAAAAATCCAGGTCGCCAGTGTCGGCTTCCACTTCCCGGGTGAATGCCGCGAACAAACTGGATTTGCCACAACCATTGCGACCCACCACGCCCACGCGCCATCCGGCTTGCAGGGTAAGGTCCATTTGTGACAAAAGAAGGCGTTCGCCCCGGCGCAGAGCGAAATTACGGAAAGAAATCATGGGTTTATTTTATTCTTTCTGGCGGCAGTAAAACATCTAAATTTTTCGACAGCGTCAAAGTCTTCGCTTTCAATTCGTTCCGAAAACCAGATCGAAACAGGCACAAATCAGGCTAAGTGATTGATTCATAGAGCTCAAAACATATTTAGTGATTTCAGGCTCGATAGCCTAAAGTAAGACATCGACACTGCACCGGAAACCCTATCATGAGTGAACCCATTGCCTTATTGAGCGCGATTGAAGCCCGCATTCTGGGTTGTTTGATTGAAAAAGAAGCCACCACGCCTGAGCAATATCCGCTCACGCTCAACGCTATCCACCTGGCTTGCAATCAGAAAACAAATCGCGAGCCGATCATGGAGTTATCTCTGGGTGAAGTCGGTCATTGCATGCGGCAACTCGACCCGCGCAATCTGGTTCGTAGCCAACACGGCGCCCGTGCCGAGCGTTACGAACACCGGCTAAATACCGTTTTCAGTTTGACCAAACAGCAACAGGCACTGATTTGCGTATTGATGTTGCGTGGCCCGCAAACATTGAGCGAGTTACTGACACGCACCGAACGCCTGGCAAGCTTCAACGATCTCGATGATGTAAGACACATGCTTGAGCGACTAAGCCAACGCGAAAGTCCGCTGATTGAACGCATTCCACGCGCAAGTGGCCAACGCGAGGATCGCTACGTACATTTACTTTGCGGACCGGTTGACCATTCCCAATTGCCTGCTGCAAAAGCCACCACCTTGCCGTCATCAAATGTATTGGAAGAACGCATTGCACAGCTGGAGGAACGCTTGTCGCTAGTCGAACAGGAATTGCTGCTGCTCAAAAAAGAATAAGCTTGGCATGAGCCAGACATTTTCAATGCATGAAACGAGCTGCATAACATTTGGTTAAAGGTCACTTTGCGATAATCGCAAGCTAACGATTGATCAAGGAAGCCTATGCCCCATGCAACCCCGCTGATTGCACTTATTTCTCTTGGCGTCGTTCTGGCTTTCATTGCCGGTTCTGTGGCACAGCGCCTACGGCTTTCACCTCTCGTAGGTTATCTGTTGGCCGGAATGCTTATCGGGCCGTTTACACCCGGCTTCGTTGCAGACCAAAGCCTGGCGAATCAACTCGCCGAAATTGGTGTCATTCTGCTGATGTTCGGCGTGGGCCTGCATTTTTCACTGGAAGATCTGCTTGAGGTTCGTAAAACGGCCATTCCTGGAGCTTTGGCGGGTATCGCCACAGCAACAATTCTTGGTTGGTTGCTGGCCTGGACCCTGGGTTGGTCACCGACGCAGGGCTTCGTATTCGGATTGGCATTATCGGTAGCAAGTACTGTTGTGCTGTTACGCAGTCTTGAAGAACATCGTTTATTGAGTACAAGCCGCGGCAAGCTGGCCATTGGCTGGGTCATCGTGGAAGATCTCGTCATGGTGCTCGCATTGGTTTTTCTGCCTGTGTTGGCGCATTCAACGGCCGGTGGCGACGGGTCGGTTGATGTAAACGTGTTACTGGTTTCACTCGCGAAGACTCTGGGCAAGCTCGCAGTCTTCGTGGCATTGATGTTGATCGTTGGTCGCCGTGCCATTCCCTGGCTGCTCGAGCGTGTTGCAGGCTCCGGCTCACGCGAACTGTTCACGCTGTCGATTTTGGCGATTGCGCTCGGCGTCGCATTCGGTTCAGCAAACCTGTTCGGTGTCTCGTTCGCACTCGGTGCTTTTTTTGCTGGCATGCTATTGAACGAATCCGAGCTCAGTCACAAGGCGGCGGCCGATACGCTTCCAATGCGCGATGCATTCGCCGTGCTTTTCTTTGTATCAGTCGGAATGCTTTTCAATCCAAGCATTCTGATCGAACAACCCATCCCCGTGCTGGCCACCTTTTTAATTATTACCATTGGTAAACCTGCAGTTGCAATGTTGGTGGTGCGCCTGTTCGGACATCCGAAAGCTACCTTGCTTACGATTGGCGCCAGCTTGGCGCAGATCGGCGAGTTCAGTTTTATCCTCGCCAGCCTTGGCGTTGGCATGAAGCTGTTACCGGAACAAGGTCGCGATTTAATTCTGGCCGGTGCCTTGCTCTCGATTGTAATCAATCCAATGGTGTTCGCCGCGCTCGGTCGCTGGCGTACGCGCGTTAAAAATGGCGCTGCGCAGACCTCCGCTTCGCTTGAGCCACCCCCGGGACCCGCACTGCCGACAAGTAATCACACGATTGTGATCGGCTACGGTCGTGTAGGCAGTCATCTCGCACATTTATTGCTGGAACGCGGCGTAGCCTTGGTTATCGTGGATGCCAGCGGTGATCTTGTGGAACAAGCCCACGCAAAAGGGATACCTGCCATTCGCGGTAATGCCGCGAATGTGAAAATACTGAAAGACCTCTCGGTTGAAACGGCAACACATGCATTGGTTGCTATTCCCAATGCTTTCGAAGCAGGTGAAATTATCGCCCGCCTGAGGGCCGCCAACCCAAATCTCAGCATTCTGGCGCGAGCCCACAGCGACAGTGCTGCACAACATTTTTTCAATCATGGTGCCGACGGTGCCGTGTTGGCCGAACGCGAGCTGGCACACAGCATGGCGGAAATGGTGCTTAACGATCCGTCACTCGTTACATCGAAAGCATAGGATATGCTTTCTTCGCTACCGAAGAAACGCTGCAAGCGTTAATATCAAATTTCACACACGAAGCGATTTAGTCATGCCGCGTTGGCTTTGGATAACACTAGGCTCCTTATTACTACTGGCTGCATGGCTGGGACTACGCTCTCCATCATCAATTCAAGCCACTTCTTCTAGTAACCCAAGTGCAGACATTTGTCCTTCGCCGGATAAATTCAGGCGGGCAGATACTCCGCTTCAAAGCGAAGTCGATAATCGCATTGGTGTCTTGCAACTGGGGGAATCGAAAGTCACGCCAATGGCTGGATTCAGCCTGCAAGCAAGAGTCTTGGCTCGTGAAGATTACCGCTTCGATGCAGGAGCGGAATTTTCGCCCACGGATCTTGCACTGGGCTGGGGGCCGATGTCCGAACCGGGCATGGCGGACAAATTAAATATCAGTCAATCCACTCGTTGGTATCGCTATAGCTGGGATAGCGATGGCCCGCCAATTCCGCTCGAAGACATCATCAGCCACAGCGCCAATATGCACATGATTCCCGCCAACCCTGTAGTGGCAAAATCATTAAAGGAAATATCGGAAAACGACGTCATTGAACTCGAGGGCTGGCTGATTCGCATTGAAAAAAACGATGGTTGGCACTGGCAAAGTTCGCTTAGTCGAAGCGACAGTGGTGATGGCGCCTGTGAACTGGTTTATGTCTGTTCGATCAAAGTAAAGAAATAAATGACTGGGCACAGATTTGCTGCGTCCGTTTCATTCGATCAGGGTTCGCCAGTACTCGGCTTCGGTGGCTCTAGTTTTGCTTCCGCCAGCCAGGCTTGCATGGCCGACAATGAATAAATCGCATTCACGTATCGGCTTGTATCGTCATCCATGGCAACGCCATAAGCCCTGAATCGTACACAGACCGGAGCAAACATGGCATCGACCACTCCGAATTCACCGCAGAGAAAATCACCGCCGGCTCCAAAACGCGCCCGCAAGTCCTGCCAGACCGTCTTGATGCGCGCGATGTCACGATCAGCATCTTCCTTCCAGTGATAATCATTTATCGCCCGATGACAATTCATCGGCAATTGACTGCGTAAAGCAGCAAACCCGGAATGCATTTCAGAGACGGCACAGCGTGCAGCCGCCCTGGCTCTACGGCCTTCTGGCCAGGCCTTTCCATCAAGATAACGTTCGTTCACTACCTCGCAAATCGCGAGGGAATCCCATACGGTTTCATCTCCATCACGCAACACCGGCACTCTTGCGGTTGGTGAAAATTCGGCAATCCGTTGATAAAATTCCGGTGTATCCAGTGGCAGTTTGATCTCCTTGAATGGCACACCGAAATGCGTCATCAAAAGCCAAGGGCGCAAGGACCAAGAGGAATAATTTTTGTTGCCGATGACCAATTGCAGGGTCACAGCGTACCGCTGCTGATTGCCTGAATTTGATTGCCACCATACTGCCGTGATTTCGCCAGAGCAGAAGCGGTTCGTTCGAGCATCATCTTGGCGTTGCGTTCGCCTGGCTGCAGATGGCTAACGCCCACGCTGAGGGTGAATTTCATCGAGGGTATTGATGTCGCCTTTACGCGATTGGCAACATTGCATAAACGCTGTGCTTGCTCACGCGCCTGGCCGATATTCCTGTCCGGCATCAATACGACGATATCTTCATCATCAAATCGGGCCATTGTTACACCGTAGTCAACTTCGTCACTCATGGCGGCAACAAGAGACTGCAGGATTTCCGTTTTCAAGGCAGGCTTGCCTGAAGTATTCTCGTTAAAATTGTCAATACTGACGCGCAAGACTGCCAAGAGCTTTTGCTGCAAGATGCTGGCTTCGATAATGCGCTTGAGAATATCGTCGAATTTCTCCCGATTATACAAACCGGTCTCGACATCCATTTCTTTTGAATGCCTGACCAGCATGGCTTCAGCAGCCTCATCACCTGCAGTGGTGGCAAGCGCTGCAAACTCGGCACCTAGATCCATTTCAAGCTCGGAATAATTCCGTTCGGAAGCCCGTTCAATGATCAGAGCGCCCCAACCGGGTTTCGCGATGGGTAGCGGAATCACCGCCAGACTAACTTCCTGCAATGGACCGTCAGGGCCATCGAAATCAAGACGAATTTGCTGCGGCGCCGTCATCCGGCTCAGGTTTTTAAGCATATTGCTGCGTTGATTGATCAATGACGCATAACGCTCGGTGGCTGATTTTGGTTCGACGATCAGCAAGTCCGCATTATGATAATTTTTTGCAATGACCGCCGATGCCAACTGCGGCAACACGGGCTTCAGCCCTTCGAGCAAGCGTCGATAGGCAATCCATTCAACGTCACCTTCATTGGCATTTTGCAGGGCCGATTGAAGGCCGGCCATTAGCTGTGCGCGGGCATTTGCCACCTTTTGGTTCGCCGTAAGCTCGGCAACCGGAACCAGTCTGTGCTTACGCCCGCGATCCTGCAGAACAGAACGCAACCAGGGTAGTAGCAAATAGACGGCCATCAACAACAGGAACAACACCTGGAATCCGAATAAATTCATTCTGCTGGATGGAAGACTTTGCGTGTAAACCAGGCTCGGCGCCCACAAAGCTGCAAGCAATCCAAACGCCACGATAAGCGCTGACCAACGACTGGAGCGAACATCGAAGAGGTATATACACATCGCAACGGCAATGCAGATTGTCCAGATAATCGCAGTCATGACCTGCAAGTTCGTCACACTGAACATGTTTGTAAAAGCGAGCACGGTTGAAAAAACCATTAACGCCAGCGCAATCCGTGTCACCCAGGTCGCGCCTTCAGGCCAACGCGCATGAAAACCCGAGAAATAATTGCTGGCCGATAAAAACGGGGCCGCCGCCATGATGAGCAAGGCATAGGCCAGCGCCGGCTTATTGATGAATTCTGTCTTCAGGAACAATGGTAAATGCGTGTTGTAGGAGAAAAACCCGAACAAGCCGATCAGTAAACTGAGGGAAATTAATATTGCCTGCGATTCGGCAACCCGGAGCTGCCGAAAAATTGCGAGACACATTAATCCCAGGATTGAAAGGTAGAGATATATGAAAAACGAGTCGTCGGAATCGGATAATCTTGTCTGCTCTTCAGAACTCAACAGCATGGGGTGCAGATGGACATAACCCAGTGTTTCAAGTTCTGCATAAAGAATTGCACCATCACCTACTGCCGGTGACAGCAGAAAAACAATCCGGGTCGGCCATTGGCCGCGAGTATTGTCGAGATGTGGTATTCGACTCGACTGTAAAGGGATGACGGATATTTTCTTGCCGCTTTTGTCTACTTGATACAGGGTGATGGATCGCACGCCATTGCGCTCGAAACTCAATGCCATCGGTTCGGCATTTGCGGGCAATACCAACTTCATTCGTAGCCAGTGCTTTTCTCCGGGACGACCGACAATCGAGAACTCGTTATTTACAATCGGGCTGAGACTGACGAGCTTCATTCCCGACAGCATTTCTTCAAGACGCGTATCCGTGGGACTAACTCCCAGACTCAGCCCTAAATCAATCTGCTCTGCTTGCGCAGCAATCTGCACATCGGATTCATTCGTCTGCGCATTTGCGCATGCGCTGAAGATGCAGGCCATTAGCCATAATGCGCCGATCAAAATCCGAGCTTTGTGCACGATGCGTCTCCCTCAATACGGCAAGTGTGCCGTAAAACCCTCCAGAATCAAAAGCCCTGGCGCCAAAGCCGGCCTTTTATCGATAAATCACCCGCCTGAGCCGCTGCAAAGGCTAAAATAGTCGGATTATCGAAATTCATTAATGAGCCCATGAACCACTCCGTCAATCCCCTGCCCGACACCGCTATTGAAAAAAACGACTTCATTCGCCAAATCATCCGTGAAGACCTGGCTTCGGGCAAACACGAGCAAATTCGCACACGCTTCCCGCCCGAACCCAATGGCTATCTACACATTGGCCATGCCAAGGCGATTTGCCTGAATTTTGGCGTGGGCGCAGAATTTAACGGTCTGGTCAATTTGCGTTTTGACGACACCAACCCCAGCAAGGAAGATATCGAATACGTCGAATCTATCCAGTCCGATGTGAAATGGCTCGGTTTTGAATGGACCGAATTACGCCATGCTTCCGATTATTTCGAGACTTTTTATTTGTGCGCCGAGAAATTGATTAAAGGCGGCAAGGCTTTTGTCTGTGATTTGAATGCCGAACAAGTCCGTGAATATCGCGGCAATCTGAATGAGCCCGGAAAAAATTCGCCTTACCGTGACAGAAGCGTTGAAGAGAGTCTCGATTTGTTCCGCCGCATGCGTGCCGGCGAGTTTGAAGATGGTGCCCGCACACTGCGCGCAAAAATTGACATGAGCAGCGGCAATATCAATTTGCGTGACCCGGCCATTTATCGCATTCGTCATGTCTCGCATCAAAATACCGGTGATGCCTGGTGTATTTATCCGATGTACGACTACGCTCATTGTATTTCCGACGCACTGGAAGGCATTACCCATTCCCTGTGTACTCTGGAGTTTGAAGACCACCGTCCGCTTTATGACTGGTGTATTGACAATATAGAGCTGGCGAAAAATTCATCGCTCTGGCAGAACCTTGTAGAGCGCGGCTTTAAAACCAATGTCAGCAAACCCCGTCAAATTGAATTCTCGCGTCTGAATATCAATTTCACCGTCATGAGCAAACGCAAGTTAATGGCTCTGGTGACAGACCAATTGGTCAATGGCTGGGATGATCCGCGCATGCCGACCCTGTGCGGACTGCGCCGTCGCGGCTACACGCCAGCCTCGATGCGTTTGTTTGCTGACCGCATCGGTATTAGCAAACAGAATTCGCTGATAGATTTTTCCGTACTGGAAGGATGCGTGCGGGAAGATCTCGATGCCAAGGGGCAACGCCGCCTGGCGGTGATTGATCCGATCAAACTCGTGATAAAGAATTTACCGGAAGATTTTTCCGACACTTTGCATTTCTCCAATCACCCAAAAGACGAAAGCGCCGGCAAACGCGAAGTACCTTTATCTCGCGAAGTCTGGATAGAACGTGATGATTTCATGGAAGTACCACCAAAAGGTTTTCATCGCCTGGTGCCTGGCGGAGAAGTGCGACTGCGTGGTGTCGGCATCGTAAAATGTATCGACGTCATCAAAAATGGAGACGAGATTGTCGAACTCCAGGGTGAATTGGATCTTGATTCACGCCCAGGCCTGCCGGGTTCCGAACGCAAGGTCAAAGGCACCATCCACTGGGTC
>JBOHYH010000324.1:0-8441 GCA_050737775.1 Arenimonas sp. | reverse complement strand
CTGGTGACGACCCTCACCAAGCGTATGGCAGAAAATCTGACCGATTATTTGTCAGAGCATCAGGTCAAGGTTCGCTATCTGCATTCGGATATAGAAACCGTCGAGCGTGTTGAAATCATTCGCGACTTGAGACTCGGTGTTTTCGATGTGGTAGTAGGCATCAACCTGTTGCGGGAAGGTCTGGATATGCCCGAGGTGTCTCTCGTGGCAATACTGGATGCCGATAAAGAAGGGTTTCTGCGTTCGAAAGGCTCTTTGATTCAAACCATAGGACGTGCTGCCCGGAACGTCCGTGGTCATGCCATTTTGTATGCCGACAAAATGACCAACTCCATGAAAGCCGCCATTGAAGAAACCGACCGACGCCGCAAGAAACAGGTGGAATACAATCTTGAGCACGGCATTGTGCCGACCACTATCGTCAGGGAAATTACCGATGTGATGGAAGGGGCAAGACCGGAACTTGCCATCATCAAAAACAAACAGGGCCAGAAAGTAGCTGATGACGTGGCCCAGTATCGAACCATGACTCCGGCAAAAATTGCCGGCCAACTCAAGCAACTCGAAAACCAGATGTACAAGCATGCTCAGGATCTGGAGTTCGAGAAAGCGGCACACATACGTGATGAAATACAAAGACTCAAAGTCTTGATGATTGCGAACGCGTAGGGGCGCTGCTTGCTGCGCCCACACTTTGCGATAATGCTGATGCAGGGCGTAGCAAGCAGGCGCCCCTACGGGGTAATTATGACTGGCCTGAAATACTAACCGTAAGAGGCCGCTTGCGGGCGACGTGGGGTATCTCGGGACTGGTAAAAAAGCGATGATTTTTTGAGTGGTCGGGCCCATGTGGTCTCCTACAGTGCATAATCCGGTGACGGGGGAATGCAATGACCGAGCCGGCCAATCAGCAAATCAGTGCCTTATTGCGGGAAGCGTTGCAGCTGGCCGAGCCTGCGCGACAGCAGTGGTTACGTGAGCTTGAAGACCGCTCGCCTGAACTAGCGAAGCAAGTACGCGCCTTGCTCAATCAAAATTCAATGCCATCTACACAAGTCATGCAGATGGATGTGTCAGCTGATACAAGCGAACGACAACTCCACGATACCGCACGAATCGGACCCTATCGATTATTGCGTATGCTCGGGCAGGGCGGCATGGGCGAAGTGTGGCTGGCCGAACGCGCCGATGCCGCCTATTCAAAACAAGTTGCGATTAAATTCATTGCCACTTTTTTGGGAAATAGAGACGCAGTGGCATGGTTCAGGCGTGAACGACAGGCGCTGGCCAGTCTTGAACATCCGCATATTGCCCGTTTGCTGGATGGCGGTGAAACTGATGATGGCCGTCCTTATCTGGTGATGGAGTATGTAAACGGCGTTGCGATTGATCTTTATTCCGATGGCTTAAGCCTGGAAAAGGTTCTCGAATTGTTTCTGCAAGTTTGTGCTGCCGTTGATCACGCACACCGCGCCCTGATAGTTCACCGTGATATCAAGCCGGCTAATGTACTGGTAACTGGCGAAGGTCAATGCAAACTGCTCGATTTCGGAATTGCGAAAGAAATTGAGCTCAATGCGGGTGATGATGCCCTTACAAAAACCCAGGCTTTCACTTTGCATTATGCCAGTCCGGAGCAAATGACCGGGCAATCCATTACCGTCGCCAGTGACATTTATTCACTCGGTGCATTGTTGTACCGTTTGCTGAGTGGGCAGGTGATACATGCCCAGGCTACCAACTTGCATTCGCAACTTCAGGCGATAGAAGCCACTAGTCTTGAAAAGCCCAGTCGTGTCTTGCTGGCACAGCTTAAATTTGAAGAGTCGGATCGCAAGAAACGTGCGCGCAAACTTCAGGGCGATCTTGATGACATTGTGATGAAATGTCTTCGTAGCGAACCGGGTGCTCGTTACGGCTCGGTACGTGAGTTGATTGAAGACATCCAGCGTTACAAATCGCATGAACCGGTGCTTGCCCGTCGAGGCAGTTTCAGCTATCGAACAACAAGATGGTTGAGAAGAAACTGGCTTGCGGTTGGTGCTGCATCAGCCTTATTGCTGACGTTGGCTGGCGGTATGTTGGCAACGGTATGGCAGGCACGTGTTGCCGAACGGCAGCGTGTGCTTGCACAGAAGCGTTTTGATTTATCCCGGGCACTCGTAAAAGATGTGTTGTTTGAATTTCAGGATAAATTGGCGAGTGTTCCGGGGACCATCGAGGCACGACGGCAATTGGTGGCGCGCACCAAAAAATATTTACAGGAATTGGGTGCCGATGCCCAGGATGATCCTGATTTACTCGCCGACATGGCCTTGGTGGAACGCAGGCTTGGCGACATTACCGGGAATCCACAACATCCCAATATCGGCGATACGCCATCTGCTCGCTTGCACTACGAACGTGCCGAGAAATTGTCGCGACGGGCGGTATCATTGAGACCCAAAGATCTGCGATTGTCGCTGGAGCTTGCGAGAACCCTGTATGCCCGCGGACAGTTTGCCTTTTGGGATGATGATTTAAAACTTTCGGAGCGCGCCTACCGTGATTCGATACCCTTGTTCGCTGCCGAATTGAAACGCAACCCGGCAAAAGAAATTTCGCTTCAACACGATTCCGCCGTCATCGGTCTTGGCGATGTGCAGCACTGGAATGGCCAATTGAAAGAAGCTCTCGCGACTTACGATAGTGTTTGCAATGCCCGCGTACTGGCGGCAGCCAAAGATCCGGCATTGATGGATTCGGCCGGTATCTGCCATACCCACCGAGCCGACACGTTAGCCTGGCTGGAGCGTTATCCAGAAGCAAATCGAGAAATCGATTTGGCCATCGCGATTGATCTTGCCCAGATGAAAAAATTGCCCAACGACAATCATTATGCACACGGATACATCGTCACCCAGAGCAAACGCGGCGAAATTCTGGACTGGTCGGGCAAAAAAGAGGAAGCACTCGATGCCATGACACAGGGGCTGGCGGTCGCAGAGAAAATGGCAATCAAGGATCCAAGCGATGTTCGCTCGGCACGCAATGTTGCCTTGATGCATAGCAAACGTGGCGATGTATTGCTGGCGATGAATAGAACCGATGACGCGATTGCAGATTACAAAGCCGGGTTGCAGGCAAATATTGCCTTGCAGAAACGAGCGCCGACACAATCGGAGTATCAACGTGATGTTGCTTTTTCCAACAAGCGCTTGGGTATGGCTTACCACCAGGCAGGCGAGGGTGTGCGGGCTGCACTACATCTTGACGAAGCCTTGAAATATGCTCGCAAGAAATATGACGAGAATCCCGAAGCACCTAGCATTAGGCGTGATCTTGCGGTGGCATTGGGTGATCGAACATTAACGACCGGAAAGTTGAAGCTTCGATGCGACTGGGCCGCGGAAGCCTTGACACTATGGCAGGGGCTGGAAAAGAACGGATTACTCTCGCCATCCGACACCCCACAATTGCCGATGTTGCAGAAAATCATGACAAAAGGGCTGGCCTGTGATGACCCTGGGCGCGCGGATGTGAGTGATGAAACCCTTCTGCGATAAGCATGAAAGCCATTTAATAGGGGCGTGCAGCATCTTATTTGCCTGAGATGCCGGTCCTGGGCTAAAATGCTCAGCTCGATTCGGGCGGTTAGCTCAGCGGTAGAGCACTACCTTGACATGGTAGGGGTCACAGGTTCGAACCCTGTACCGCCCACCACTCATCTTAATGAGTGGATGAATCGCAGACATCATCAAAACAATCTTATAAAGCTGAGCGTGCGACATGAGTACTACCCACTGCCACCGCTAAACTTTCCAGGTTGCCTAGATTTGCAAAGGACGCCTGACGTCCTTTTTTATTGCCCCGAATTTTTCAAAAATCCATAGCGACTTTCCCAGCGCAAGCAAGGAAACGGAGAACCGACATGATCAATATCACTCTTCCCGACGGCAGCATTCGACCTTTTGAATCTGCACCCACCGTATTCGACGTGGCCGCCAGTATTGGCGCCGGTCTTGCCAAGGCTGCTCTGGCCGGCAAAGTAGACGGCAAGCTGGTCGACACCAGTTTCCTTATCGACAAAGATTCCACGCTGGAAATCGTCACCGAAAAACATGCCGATGCCCTCGAAGTGCTTCGCCATTCGACAGCTCACTTATTGGCGCAAGCCGTGCAACGTTTGTATCCAGGCGCTCAGGTCACGATCGGCCCGGTGATCGAAAACGGTTTCTTCTACGATTTTGCCTACGAGCGTGCCTTTACTCCCGACGATCTGCCGAAGATCGAAGCCGAAATGCTGAAGATCGTCAAAGAAGCGCATGCCGTTTCGCGCTCGGTGAAATCGCGCGATGAAGCCGTCGCGTTTTTCAAGAACATGGGCGAGCACTACAAAGCCGAAATCATCGAATCGATTCCGGCCAATGAAGATCTGTCACTGTATTCACAAGGCGAATTCACCGATCTGTGCCGTGGCCCGCATGTGCCTGCGACCGACAAACTGCGCGCATTCAAATTGATGAAAGTCGCCGGTGCCTATTGGCGCGGTGATTCCAACAATCAAATGCTGACCCGCATTTACGGTACTTCCTGGTTGAACGACAAGGACTTGAAGGCGTATTTGCTGCAATTGGAAGAAGCCGAAAAACGCGACCACCGCAAAATCGGCAAGACCCTGAACCTGTTCCACCAACAGGAAGAAGCACCGGGCATGGTGTTCTGGCATCCGAAAGGCTGGGCGCTGTGGCAAGTGGTCGAGCAATACATGCGCCGCGTTTACGTGCAGTCGGGTTACCAGGAAGTACGCTGCCCGCAAATTCTTGATGTGAGCTTGTGGAAAAAGTCCGGTCACTGGGACAACTACAAGGAAAATATGTTTTTCACGGAATCGGAAAAACGGACCTATGCCGTGAAGCCGATGAATTGCCCGGGCCATATCCAGGTTTATAACCACGGGCTGCACAGTTACCGCGATTTGCCGATTCGTTACGGTGAGTTCGGCAGCTGCCATCGCAATGAACCGTCCGGCGCGCTGCACGGCATTATGCGCGTTCGTTCGTTTACGCAGGACGATGGCCATATTTTCTGTACGCCGGATCAGATTGAATCCGAAGTCACCGCATTCCATCGCCAGGCCATGAAGGTGTATTCCGATTTCGGCTTCAGTGAGATTTCTCTGAAAATCGCGCTGCGCCCTGAAAAACGTCTGGGCGACGACGCTACCTGGGACAGAGCCGAGAACGCATTGCGTGCCGCTTTGTCTGCCTGTAGCGTCCAGTGGGAAGAATTACCGGGCGAGGGCGCCTTCTATGGCCCGAAAATCGAATATCACATGCGCGATTCCATTGGCCGTGGATGGCAAGTCGGCACCATGCAGGTCGATTTTATGATGACCGAGCGCCTCGGTGCCGAGTATGTCGACGAGCATTCGACCCGCCAGCACCCTGTGATGCTGCACCGGGCGATAGTCGGCTCGATGGAGCGTTTCATCGGTATTTTGATTGAAAACCATGCCGGCGCACTCCCGAGCTGGCTGGCGCCGGTGCAGGTGGTGGCGATGAATATCACCGATGCACAGGCAGATTATGTCGATGAAGTCCGGAAAACCCTCTTGAATCAAGGCTTCCGGGTCGCGGCCGATTTGCGCAATGAAAAAATCGGCTATAAAATCCGCGAGCACGCCATGCAGAAGGTGCCTTACCAGCTTGTCGCAGGGGATCGCGAGCGGGAACAAGGCCTGGTAGCAGTGCGTACGCGTAGCGGGGAAGATCTGGGCACCATGACCTTGGATGCCTTTATTGAGAAACTACGTAGTGAAATTCCGCCGGTAGGGTAAACTACCGGCTTCCGATAAACGTTTGAGGATTTACGCATCAATACGCCAGCAACAGAAAAAGGTAACCGCAAAAACCAGGAAATCCGTGTACCCAAGGTACGTGTGATTGGTGCGGATGGGGAAATGGTCGGTGTACTCTCACGAGATGAAGCACTGGCTTTGGCCGAAGAATCCGGAATGGATTTGGTGGAAATTCAGCCGCAGGCTGATCCGCCGGTGTGTCGCATCATGGATTACGGCAAATTCAAATTTGAACTCCAGAAGAAAGCCGCCGCTGCGAAGAAAAAGCAGAAGGTCGTCGAAATCAAGGAACTCAAATTCCGCCCCACCACCGATGTTGGCGATTACGATATCAAGATGCGTAACCTGCGCCGCTTTCTCGATGAAGGCGACAAGGTCAAAATCAATATCCGCTTCAAGGGCCGCGAAATGAGCCATCAGGAACTCGGTCTTGCGATGGCGAAAAAGATCGAAGCTGATTTGGCCGATGAAGTTGTGATTGAACAACGCGCCCGTCTTGAAGGCCGCCAGATGATCATGATGGTTGCGCCGAAGAAGAAATAAAATATCGGGAGCGTTGCATGCTGGTCATTAACCATTCTTGCCGCTCCCCGATTTCCCACGAGTCTTTGTGAAGCATTGCCATGACTCGCGATGATCAAGAAGATTCCTTAATCGACATCAGCTTGCCTGCCGAGCTGAGCTCCGTACAAAAGCCCGCTTTCGAAAGTCTGTATTTGCAGCTGCGTAAAATCGCGCGGCGCGAACTCGGCGGTCGTCCACGCACATTGCTCGATACCACCGCGTTGGTAAACGAAGCCTATCTGAAAATCTACGGTAGCAAGAATGCCGTTGAAGAGCGCGACAGTTTCCTGGCGCTTGCCGCCAAAGCCATGCGCTGCGTCTTGATCGATCATGTACGAAGCAATCTGGCCGACAAACGCGGCGGTGGTCAAATGCACGTTACGCTGACTTCGCACGACATCGGCGATGAAAGCCATCAGCAAATCGATTTGCTGGAAATTGAAAACGGCTTGAAGGCTTTGGAGAAACTCGATCCGCGCTTGGTCACCGTTGTCGAATGCCATTTTTTCGCCGGCATGGAATTTCTGGAAATTGCCCGCCATCTGAAGTTGACCGAACGCACGGTGCAGCGTGACTGGCGCCGTGCCCGTGCTTTTTTACAGGCACGGATCCAGCAGTGAAAACCATCACTCCAGACCCGGAACGCTGGCAGAAAATATCTGCCCTGTTTGAGCAGGCCAGTGACTTGGAACCCGAGCAGCGCAAACTATTTCTCGATGAAGCCTGCGGCGATGATGAAGCCATGCGACAACAGCTTGATGCCATGCTGGTAGCTGATGCTGCCGTGGGCTTGCTGGATCAAAAAGCCGAAATGATCGCTAATATTCAATCCGGCAATCCTACGTTGAATATGGAAGCCATCGAGCTAGTCGGCACACAAATCGGGGATTGGACGCTCGACGGTGTACTCGGCCATGGTGGTATGGCCACGGTATGGTCGGTGCATCGCGTGGTCGATGGCATCACGCAGAATGCCGCACTGAAACGGCTGCACAAACTCTGGAGTGATAGCACGCAATCGGATCGTTTTTTGCAGGAGCGCCGCATTCTTGCCTCACTTTCGCATCCCTACATTGCCCGTTTGTTCGATGGGGGCATGCATGAAGGCTTGCCCTGGTTTGCACTGGAGCGAATTGATGGCCTGCCGGTCACCGAATTTGCCGATGTGCAACAATTGAGTTTGCGGGAACGCACCCAGTTGATGATTCGGCTTTGCGATGCCGTACAACACGCTCATGAACGTTTTGTCGTGCATCGGGATTTGAAACCCAGCAATGTGCTGATTGATTCCGATGGCTATCCCAAAGTGCTGGATTTCGGCGTCGCAAAATTATTGGAAGCTATTTCTAGCGGTGCAACCCAACATGGTGCGGCCGGTTACACGCCGGAATACGCGGCACCGGAACAAATGCGCGATGGCTTGATTACAGCGGCTACCGATGTTTATGCACTCGGCGTTCTTTTCTTCGAATTGCTGACCGGAAAGCTGCCATTTCGTTTTGATCTGCATGATGTTGTCGCCATCAGCAAGACCATCACCAGTGTTCCTTTGCCGAAACCGGAAATCATTGTGCAGGAAGGCAATGATGCCGACGTTTCAGCACGATTGAATTGCCGGAAAACCAGTCTGTCGGCATTCGGAAATTTTGTACGGGGCGATATCAACCGCATGTTGCAGACCATGTTGGCAAAGGAACCCGGGCGCCGTTACGCTACTGTGGCTGCCATGTCCACTGATTTGCGACGTTTTCTCGACGGCAATCCGGTGTCTGTTTCCGGTGATACGCTGCGTTATCGGTTCGGAAAATTTTTTGGTCGTAATCGCTGGGCTGTCGTCATGGCAAGCGCCGCTAGTATTTTTCTTCTGGCCGGTGTTGGCGGTGTTCTTATCCAAACCAAGCAAGCTAGGCTTGAAGCAAAAAAAGCGGTGGCCGAAGCAAAGCGTGCCGATACCGAAGCGGCGCATGCCAAACGTGAAGTGGCAAGGCTTAGCGCTACCAATGATTTTTTATCGGACGTGTTTGGGGGTGCGGAAGAG
>JBOHYH010000323.1:0-8893 GCA_050737775.1 Arenimonas sp. | reverse complement strand
GGTGCTTAGTTTAGTTATGCACTGATAATTCTGCGGCCGCCAGTTTATCCAGTAACAAATTCAACAGCACGCGTTCCTTATCGTCGAAGTTGACCAGTAATGCGTTCTGAAGTTGTTTGGCGAGCGGCGCAACCTGAACGTAAATTTTATTTCCTTCCGCGCTCAAACTCAGGACAGAACGACGTAAGTCATTTTTGTCGAACTTTCTTTTCAGGCGTTTCTGCTTGAGCAGGGAAGCCACGGCACGACTTACGGCCACTTTGTCCATCGCGGTTCGTTCGGCCACTTCGTTTGCCGACAGGTCGGGGTAGCGGCCCAAAATGGCAATAATTCGCCATTCGGTGATGCCCAGATTGAAGCGCTCTGCGTACAAGGCCGCGATGTCCTGGCTGATGCGATTGCTCAGCACGGAAAGCCGGTAGGGCAGGAAATGTTCAAGGTCTAGCAGGTCGGCAGTCATGGCGGTTTGCAATTAGTTTCATATGAAACTATATTGTCGCACACGAAATAGCGATCAGGAATCCTTACATATGAACGCCCAACCCAATCTTGGTATGGAAGTCACCACCTTTGAAAACCCGATGGGGATCAACGGTTTCGAATTCGTCGAATTTGCGGCACCCGATGCCAGCTTGCTGCATGCCTTGTTCAAGCGCATGGGGTTCAGCGCAGTGATGAAACACAGATCGCGCGCGATTAGCGTTTATCGCCAGGGCGGCGTCAATTTTCTGGTCAATGAAGACCCCGGTTCTTTTGCCGCCACATTCGCGAAAGCACACGGCCCCTGCGCCTGCGGTTTTGCCATTCGTTTCAAGAATCCGGTCAATGAAGTTTACCAAGGCGTACTCGGTAACGGCGGCGAAGCAATTGCTGACCAAGCCGATACGAAAGTCATTGATACTCCGGTGGTGAAAGGTATCGGCGATTGCATGCTGTACCTGGTGCAGGACGGTAAAGATGTTTATGCCGATGATTTCGTCGCCATCGAAGGCGCGAACCAAAATCCGAAAGGTTTTGGTCTTACTTTCATCGATCACCTCACGCACAATCTTTACTTCGGCAATATGCAGAAGTGGTCGGATCATTACGAACGCCTGTTCAACTTCCGCGAAATTCGTTACTTCGACATCAAGGGTGTGAAGACCGGTCTGGTATCAAAAGCGATGACAGCACCGGATGGCATCGTGCGCATCCCATTGAACGAAAGTTCTGATCCGAAATCGCAAATCAATGAATACCTCAACGCCTATCAGGGCGAAGGCATTCAGCATATTGCCTGCTTCACCGATGATATTTATACAACCATTGAAACCATGCGCGCTTCCGGCGTGGAATTTCTGGATACGCCATCCAGTTATTTTGAAGTGCTCGACGAGCGCATTCCAAACAATGGCGAAGACGTGCCGCGTCTGGCAAAGAATAAAATCCTGATGGATGCCGATCCGGAAACCAAGCAACGCAAATTGCTGCAGATTTTTACAACCAACGCCGTTGGCCCGATTTTCTTCGAAATCATCCAGCGCAAAGGCAATGAAGGTTTCGGCGAAGGCAACTTCCAGGCCTTGTTTGAAAGCATCGAGCGTGACCAGATCAAGCGCGGTGTGTTGTAAAAAAGAAAAGGACCTCCATGATGGGCACTCAATACCAATCCGGTTTCGGCAACGAATTCGCAACTGAAGCCGTTGCGGGTACATTGCCAGAAGGCCGAAACTCGCCGCAGAAAGTCGCGCACGGTTTATATGCCGAACAAATTTCCGGCACGGCATTTACTGCGCCGCGTCACCAGAATTTGCGGAGCTGGTTTTATCGTATTCGTCCTGCTGCCATGCACACGCCGTTTGAGTTGAACGCACATCCGCATTTCCATAATCGTTTTGACGATCAGCCGGCGACCCCGAACCAGTTGCGCTGGGACCCACGCCCGTTACCAAACACGCCAACCGATTTTATCGATGGCCTGTTTACTGTTGCCGGCAATGGCGGTGCAACGGCTCAGCACGGGGTCGGTATCCATCTTTATGCCGCCAACAAATCCATGCAAGGCCGTTTTTTTTATAACGCCGATGGTGAAATGTTGATTGTTCCGCAACAAGGCCGCTTAAAAATTGCGACCGAATCTGGGGTGGTCAAAATTGAACCACAGGAAATTGCCGTGATCCCGCGCGGTATTCGTTTCCGCGTTGAATTGCTGGATGAATTAGCGCGTGGTTATATCTGCGAGAATTTTGGCGCGGCATTCAATTTGCCGGATTTAGGGCCGATTGGTTCCAATGGCTTGGCCAATTCACGCGATTTCCTGACCCCAGTAGCCGCTTACGAAGAACTCGAAGGCGAGTTTGAATTGATTGCAAAATTCCAGGGCAATCTTTGGTCGGCAAAAATAAACCATTCTCCGCTTGATGTGGTGGCTTGGCATGGCAATTACGCACCGTACAAATATGATTTAAGAAAGTTTAATGCGATTGGTTCGATCAGTTATGATCATCCTGACCCCTCCATTTTTACCGTGCTGACTTCGGCCAGTGACACCGTGGGGACGGCTAATTGTGATTTCGTGATTTTCCCCCCGCGTTGGCTAGTGGCACAAAATACTTTCCGACCGCCATGGTTTCATCGCAATGTAGCGAGCGAATTCATGGGCCTGGTGCATGGCCGGTATGATGCGAAAGCGGGCGGTTTTGCACCCGGTGGAGCTTCATTGCATAACAGTTTCAGTGGTCATGGTCCTGATGCTGCGACCTTTGAAAAAGCCTCGAATTCTGATTTATCCAAACCCGATGTGCTGACGGAAACCATGGCCTTCATGTTTGAAACCCGTGCCGTCATCAAGCCGACACAGCAGGCTTTGCAATGCGCGCAATTGCAGCAGGATTACTGGCAGTGCTGGCAGGGTTTGAAAAAGAATTTCAAGTTTACATAGGACAGGTGCTGCTCGTCAGAGCAGCCTGTGATTTACGTTGGTGGGCAATGCCTACACTTCTATAGTAATGCTAAAGTATCAATATCGCGAAACGGATATTGATCATGACGAAAATTATTTCATTTTTCCTTGCCTTCGGTCTAGCCATGCTGGCAACGCCGTCTCTTGCCCATGATGATGGTAATAAATCTGAGCAAACAGCGGGTAATTTGATTCTCAAGGTGAATGCCGAATTATTTTCGGGCTTGCCAAGAAAAGAAGTCAGTGCAGCATCACATGAAGAGGCTCCGCAGCAATGGGAAGGCGTTGCCCTGATTGATGTGCTGCGCAAAGCAGGTGCTCCGGTCGACAAGTTGCTTCGCGGTAGTGCATTGACGAAAATCGTTCGAATAACGGCTGCCGATGGCTATCAAGTCGTATTCAGTCTTGCCGAGCTCGATGCTGGTTTCGCCAATGCGACAGTCTTGCTGGTGGACAAACAAAACCATAAGACATTGTCGGGGGAAACGGGTCCTTTTCGCCTTGTGGTGCCGGGTGACAAACGTGCCGGACGCTGGATTCGCAATGTGCAAACCATCGAGTTACTGGATAGCGGAGTGGTGAAAAAATGATTTCACGTGAACGACTTTTTTCTTTCACCACGCGTTGCATCTTTTTATCTTTACTGATCTGCTTGCAGGCAACGGCAGCAACATCACCGCGGCAGATCACCGTATTCGCCGCATCGAGTCTGAAAGAAAGCATGGATGCGATAGCGACGGAATGGACGAAAAAATCGGGCCAGAAAGTGGTCGTGTCGTATGCCGCCAGCTCGGCACTGGCAAAACAAATAGAGCAGGGTGCGCCGGCCGATGTTTTTATTTCCGCCGACGGCGAATGGATGGATTATCTGCAGCAGCGCAACAAGATCGCGCTGAATACGCGCTTCAATCTGGTCGGCAATCGTCTTGTTCTAATCGTGCCGGCGAGCTCGAAACAAGCTTCGATATCGCTGAATAAGCCGGAGGCACTATTAAAAGCACTGGCCGATGGTCGTTTGGCAGTCGCAGAAACCGGCAGCGTACCTGCTGGGCGTTACGCGAAGCAGTCGCTGATAAAGCTGAAAATTTGGGGCAGCGTTTCAGATAGGCTCGCGCAAGGCGAAAATGTTCGTGCAGCGATGGCATTTGTTGCCCGTAGTGAATCGCCCCTGGGTATTGTCTATGCCACGGATGCCAAGGCAGAGCCTAAAGTCCGAGTTGTCGCCACGTTTGCCGATGATGGTCACGACCCGATTGTTTATCCTGCCGCTGCGGTGTTTACGACAGGTCCTGATGCAACGAAAGCTTTTTTGAAGTTCCTGCAAGGCAATCAGGCAAAAACAATTTTCAAGCGAGCAGGGTTTACACTCCGCTGATATGTTCACGCCGGACGAATTCACTGCCATCAAGTTGAGCTTGCGCATTGCCTTACTGGCAGTGCTGTGTGCCCTGCCTTTTGCCGTTGCGGTTGCCTACGTGCTCGCACGTCGTCAATTTCGCGGAAAGATAGTGCTCGATGCTCTCGTGCATCTGCCCTTGCTGATGCCGCCGGTGCTAACCGGTTACGCGCTATTGGTTTTGCTCGGACGACAGGGCGCGATTGGTTATTGGCTGGATCAGTGGTTTGGTTTTACTTTTGCCTTTCGCTGGACCGGCGCTGTTATTGCGGCATCGGTGATGGCATTCCCGTTATTTGTGCGTTCGATAAGATTGTCGATAGAAGCCATTCCGCGCGAGATCGATGAAATGGCGGCCAGCCTTGGCGCGAGACCCTGGGCGAAATTCCGTCAGGTGATTTTACCCTTGAGCATTCCCGGCATCGCCGCCGGGATGACGCTCGCATTTGCGAAGGCACTTGGCGAGTTCGGAGCGACGATTACCTTTGTTTCGAATATTCCCGGAGAAACACAAACCATTTCATTGGCAGTACACACCTTGACGCAAGTGCCGAATGGAGAAAGCGGAATAGCACGACTCGCCCTGGTTTCGATATTGCTTTCCGTGGGGGCACTCATTGCCTCCGAGTGGATGGTCAGGCGTTCTGCGTATAAGCGGCAGAGCGAGTAGGACGCCGCTAGCGGAAAGAGCCCAGCTATGTGCTGGGATTGTTGAAATTAAAGCTGCGACGCACCGTCATGGGCTCCTCCAGCGGTGCAAACTTCCAGCGCTTTACCGTAGACATGACATTACGATCAAACGCGCGCTGACTTGAGTTTACGACCCGTACTTCAGAGACTATACCGCTGCGTTGCACGACAAATTCAATTTCGACAGCGCCACTTAATCCGCGATTCAATGCATCGCTTGGGAAGTCCGGGTCTGGGGTGCGAATGGCAACCAGTTCGGGTTTTTTTGACGAGCTTGGTGTAGCCGTGATGGCGCGAGACGGCGGAGCTACTGCAGTCTGGTTTGTTTGTACTGGTGTGCTAATAGCAGGTGCAGGAATATTCGGAATTGAAATCGATGCCTGCACTGGTTTTTCGGAGGCTTCCGCAATCGGTGATTTAAGATCTTCCAGACTTGCTTTCAATACCTCTTTCTCTGTTGCCTGCAATGTGTCCTTTTCACGCTGAGCTTCCGCAAGTGCCAGTACTTCGGTATTTTTTAAACCATTGTTTATGGCCTGGCTTATTCTAGGGATTGCAGGCGCATTGGCATCGACCTGCACGATCAAGTCCCGAAGACGGCTTGCTTCATCGAAATCAAGTCGACTAATGGCCTGTTCTGCAGCAATCACGGTATAGGGTGTCAAATCGATCAGCGCACTTTCAGTGAGTGCGTCAGGCCGGGCTGCTTTTTTTCGAATTGCCAAATAATATTCGACTGCATTGTTTCCCGCGGGTGCATACAAGCGTTGTTCGCGGAAAGCCGTGCTTGCGAGTTTTCTCAATTCATCGTAGGACATGGCGGCCATCAATGCTTCGGCTTTTTGTGCGGCTTGACGATCCGATCGTGTTTTTGCGATGGCCGCAGCAGTTTGCTCCGGCGTCGCTGTTTGCGTGGTTTGATCCTGATTGCAAGCGGCTAGCGCCAGCGAAAGCAGGCTGGCCAATAAGAGTTTTGATAACAGCGGAGTCGAAACAGATTTCAATTGTGCGTACATGTCTAATCCTTTATCGATGCAAGGCCTTTAGCCTTATTGATAAAGAAATCTACGCTGCGAATATGAAAGATTTTCGATGTGAAAATGAAAGACTTTTAAGTCTGTGACGAGAATCGCATTGGCGGGCCGCTATGGCTTGAGCCTTCTGTCATAAAAAGTAAGTAATGCTTTCACTGGTAAGTAATGTCAACCCATTAGATTGTCCAGACACCATCGACGGAAGCCGTACATGAATCGTTTATCTGCTCTTATCTTGATTGCCCTTTTCAGTACTGCAGCCAATGCGGCGCAGTGGTCGTTGAGTAATGTCGTGCTTACGCGTGCCGATAAATCTGATCGTTTGAGAATCGACAAGCAGTCGTCAGCCCAGAGTGAAGCCAATTCGAACCGTTTCGGTTTCTACTCCGATTTGGTCTATGACAAATCCAGCAACACTTGGCTTGCCCTGTCTGATCGTGGTCCCGGCGGTGGCGTAATGGATTATGCCACCCGGGTACAAAGAATCGTCGTCCCCACCAATCTTGCAAACGGTGTTATCAGGCAGCCGCTCGTGTTCCGCACCATCTTGTTCAAAGACGCCAGCGGAACTTTGTTGAATGGCCTGAATCCCGGTTCGCTTAATGGCGACAAGTCCGTTCTTGGCGCCAGCTTTGATCCAGAAGGTATTGCACTCGGCAAAAACGGAAGCCTGTATATAGCCGACGAGTACGGTCCGAGTATCTATGAATTTGACACCAGCGGACGTCTTGTACGTAGTTTTGAAACCCCAGCCAATCTAAAGCCACGTGAAGCAAGCGGCATCCTCAACTATGTTGACGGTCGACCTACGGTGGTCAATGGGCGTCAGGATAACCGTGGTTTTGAAGGCTTGGCCGCCAATATATCGGGTACGAAACTCTATGCGGTTATGCAGGATCCTTTGGTCAACGAAGGCAGCAGTAATGATGGTCGTCGCAGTCGTAATGTACGTGTGGTGGAGTTTGATATTGCAAGCGGACAAGCGACCGCGCAGTATGCTTATCAGCTTGAAAGCCGCACGACATTGAATGCAATTGATGCAAGTACCGCTGATGATTTCTCTTCAACTCAGCAAGGAAGAAGTATCGGTTTGAGTGCCATTCATGCGCTGACCGATACGGAGTTTTTGGTATTGGAGCGCGATAATCGTGGTTTGGGTGTTGAAATTACAGCAGCCCCCATTCATAAGCGCATTTACCGAATTAATTTGCAGGGTGCTACAGACATAAAGAATATTTCGCTTGCAGGTTCCGACACCTTGCCTGCGGGTGTTGTGCCGGTACAAAAATTTGCGGAATTTGATTTGTTAGCTATTTTGAGAGCGCAAGGTGTTGTGGTACCGGAAAAAATGGAAGGTCTTGCCATTGGTCCGAAGCTGGCGGATGGCCGTTACCAGGTCTTGGTGGGCACCGACAATGATTACAGCGTTACCCAGTCAGGTAGTGGCGAACAATTCGATGTTTGTGTCAATCAAGTCACTGATGCAAGAACACAGGTGGCTCTGGATGCAGAGTGTCCGGTAGGAAGCGCGCTGATTCCCGGATACCTGATGAGCTTTGCAGTCGATTTTAGATTGTAGGTCTGGCCATACAATAAATTAGCGGCCGCAGATGCACAAAAGCCTTCTGTTTCGAGAAGGCTTTTGTTTCTTTTCAATTTACGGGTTCTGGCATTCGCCAGGGTGTTGATCTAAAAATATCAACCCAAACCAATCGCTTTTTCCTTGCGTTCTGCCAAACGTTTTTCCAGATAATGAATATTGGTACCACCTTGCTGGAAACCGATGTCGGCCATGATGCGAGATTGCAAAGGCACATTGGTCTTGATGCCGTCGACGACCATTTCTGATAATGCCACGCGCATGCGGGCAATGGCTTGCGCGCGTGTATTGCCGTGTACGATCAGCTTGCCGATCATCGAATCATAATTCGGCGGAACTTTGTAACCTTCGTAGATATGTGAATCCACGCGCACGCCCGGGCCACCCGGGGCATGGAAATGTTTGATCAAGCCTGGCGATGGTAAAAAGGTTTCCGGATCTTCGGCGTTGATGCGGCATTCGATGGCATGGCCGCGAATGACGATGTCCGATTGTTTGAGTTTCAGTTTTTCACCCGATGCAATCAGCAGTTGTTCGCGCACCAGATCAACACCGGTGACGAATTCGGTAACCGGATGTTCAACCTGGATACGGGTATTCATTTCGATGAAATAGAAAGCGCCGTTTTCGTACAGGAATTCAAAGGTGCCAGCGCCACGGTAGCCAATGCGAACGCAGGCATCGGTACAGATTTTCCCGATCTCGGCGCGTTGTTCATCGGTAATGCCAGGTGCTGGTGCTTCTTCTACCACCTTCTGGTGACGACGTTGCATCGAACAATCACGTTCGCCAAGATGAATAGCATTACCTTGACCATCGGATAACACCTGAATTTCGATATGACGAGGATTTTCCAGGAATTTTTCCATGTACACCATGTCGTTGCTGAAAGCTGCCTTGGCTTCGGCTTTCGTGGTGGTAATGGAAGACAGTAACGAAGTTTCTTCGCGAACAACCCGCATGCCGCGACCGCCGCCGCCGCCTGCGGCCTTGATGATCACCGGATAACCGATTTGTTTGGCCATGCGAATGCATTCATCGCCGTCTTCGCCGAGCGGACCACCGGAGCCCGGTACGCAAGGGACACCGGCTTCTTTCATGGCGCGAATGGCTTCAACTTTGTCGCCCATCATGCGAATCACGTTTGCCGTCGGGCCAATGAAAATGAAGCCGGAAGATTCGCAACGTTCTGCAAAGTCGGCGTTTTCTGACAAGAAGCCGTAGCCCGGATG
>JBOHYH010000322.1:0-16350 GCA_050737775.1 Arenimonas sp. | reverse complement strand
GTAGGGGCGCCTGCTTGCTGCGCCCAAGGATCATGACAGATCACGGGCGCAGCAAGCAGGCGCCCCTACTGTAATTTTATTTTTTCTTTCTCATGCGGCTTTTTACAGCTCAACTCATAAAGCTCTCTGGTTTTCATCCATTCACGCTGGCTTGACGTGCTATTTATCTTTTCCCACCATGCCTGACATTCTTTATCTTCGTCAGGACTTAAGGTATCCGGATCATCTTCATCATCTGAAATGACCCGACCATAACCACCGTTCGGCACAAAACCACAGCCGCCACCCAAGGCCAATACCGATACTTGGCAAACGAGTTTCACGCCGGGATTTCCCGGCACCGGAATTTTGATTTCTTTCATCGTTTTCTCAACCGCTTTTTCCAGTAGTTCGGTCAATATATCCTGATCGGGTTTCCAGGCGTCTTCGAATTGCGTGGGATTAAAATCAATCGCAGGTGGACGCTTCAGAAAAGTACCCGCCAATTCCAAATCGAGATTTTGAAAATCAAAACGCTTGTGCGGGTCATTGGCCTCATCAAGTTTTTCGATAAAATCGACAGGCAATCGAATGCGGCCGGTATCGTCATACAGCGTCAATTCGACGCTGATTATTTTCCTGCTCGGCTGTTTCATCACTGTAAGCGGCTCAGCTTCAGCGACCACTGCAGCAGGCTTCTCAGATAATTGCTTTGCGATCTGGACATCTGGCATGGTTTCGATGGGTACCGATTTTGTTCTCGGCTCGAAGAACTCCAACTGCGTAATTACTTCGTCTGGTAAAACATTTTTACTCATGTCCACTTGCGAAATGAGCCACCACAAAAAAAGCCCATGCAGACCGATGGCGAAACAAAGCGGGAATAATCGCTGAGAGAGCGCTGACGAATTTTTAACATTATTTCTGACGAGACTGACCGGCGCGTAAGCGTTTAGATGAATCAATTCATCGGGTAAAATCGACTCGTTATCTTCAATCACACATTGCCCTCAAGTCGGGCATCAGAAAACCAAAACGAAATTTAGTTCCCGCATAACCTATGCTGTACGCTCGATATAAGGTGCTTCACCTTTATCGTGGTCGGTTGCATCACGTACAGCTTTCAATTCGGGTATACGGGCAAGCAAGGTTTTTTCGATCCCCTGCTTCAAAGTGACGTCCGCCATACCGCAACCCTGGCAACCACCACCGAAACGTAAATACACGGTGCCATCTGCATCGAGCGAAGACAGAGAGACATTGCCCTTATGCGAAGCAAGCTGCGGATTGATCTCCGAATCAAGTAACCATTGCACGCGCTCAATCAAACTCGAATCACCTTTTGGCGCTTCGCCTTTAATACGCGGCGCACGAATATTCAGCTGGCCACCGGTCGCTTGCTCCAGGTATTCGATTTCGGCACCCTCCAGAAACTTAACGCTGGCTGCATCGACATAAAGTGTAAAACCGGCACATTCCAGCGACCATTCGTCACCGAGCAAATCGCCGTTATCGCAAAACTCCAGACGCGCATCGGCACGCGGTGTTCCGGGATTGACCGCCGAGATGCGGATGCCAATGGCATCCCCGCCCTGGCTTTCGAGCAATCGGCGGAAATGGGATTGGGCAGTTTCGGAAATAGTAATCATGCGGTAATTTTACCGCATTGCAGGGTAAAATCGCATGAACAACCGGAGCTAAGCCATGTCAATTCTTGAAACCCTGTCGCAACGCCATTGCAAGCCATTGAAAGGCGCCAAACACCTGCTACCAACCGACACGGTAACTGCCTATCTGGCAACATTCAAAGATTGGAAACTTATTGAAAATGACCAAGCCATCAGCAAAACCTTCCATTTCGACAATTACTACAAAACCATGGCATTTGTTAATGCACTCGCCTTCATCGCCCACCGTGAAGACCACCACCCTGACCTAGGGGTGCATTACAACCGCTGCGTTGTACGATTTTCAACCCACGACGTTGGTGGCTTGAGCCAGAACGATTTTATTTGTGCGGCGAAATTGGAACGGCTCGACTATGAATAAGCACAAGCATTAGCCAGCACGCCGCATATCACTATCACCCATCATGATCGACCATAATTTACCAAAGCGTTTGAATACGCTTTCTTCTATGTAAGGTACGCCGTGTTTTTGGCAAATTGCTTTTAATTGAGGTGCGGCTTGTCGATATTTCAGCATGGGTAAATCCGGCCAGACGTGGTGTTCAATCTGGTAATTTAAATAGGCCACCATGAAGTCTCGCAAGTCTGTGCCACCCGGGTAATTCACCGAGCCGGTCACTTGTTGTACATAAAACTCTGCCTTGTTTTTGAAGCTCTTGTCGAAACGGTAAACATCGTCACCGGTATGGTTTGGCGCAATGATGACGAACGAAATGATGTTCGCGACGATTTCGGCCAGTATCGTGTTGATGAGTACTGCACTCCAGGCCCAAACGCCAAGCGGCAGAAATAATGCCGGGATCAGACCAAACCGAATCAGCGCATAAGGCATTACACAACGTAGATAAAACTCCATGCCCCATCGGGTGACCGGAAAGATGACGCGTTCACCAGGAATAATGTAACGCGACACATCGCCCATGGTCGGTAAGGGCTGCTTTTTTGCTTGTTCCGGTGTTTGCGACTTGATTTTTTGGTGTTGCTTGAGCGCCCAGAAAGTATTCGGTGCGTAGTAGCTAAGTTTCCAGGTCATCATAACAAAAATGACAGATAGCCATTTCAGGACACGTGGCATTCGCTTGTCACGGATGAACCAGGCATTACGTTCGACCAGATCGGGATCGTCTTGCTGGCCAGTATTGTAATGATGCAAATGGTTATGTTCATGCGCCCATGCTGCCGGATGCAGCCAATCGAGCCAATCAATAAAACGACGCCAGCCCATCGCATAGTGTTTGCTTTTAAAACGCTCCGGCACATTGGGTACGGCGTCATAGCCACGGTGCATTACGTGATGCGTCACCGTACCCCATCGCCCGACATTGCCCATACCCATCAATAATGCGGCAAGCGGATTCGGAAATAGCCATGCGCATGCGTACCCTAGCAAGGTACAGGTTCTCGACCAAAGCGCCATCTTGCGTAAATGCACGATATCACTATCACCAAGATCGGCTTTCAATTTTGCATGGAGGGCCTGAACGTCATCTGCAAAGGCCTGATAGTCAATTGATTCCAGTAATGCAGTGTCGACTTGCGTGACTTCGCGTTCGGATTCGATACTCGCATCGAGTTGAAGTGGCTCGGTCATTGTGCACCAATTTTTCGAAGTGGAAGAAACAATATTACGGTCGAGGTATCATCGCATTATCGGAACAATAAAACCGTGCATGGCTATGGCCTCTGCACCAGGGGAAACAAATGTTTACAAAAGCCATCGTTCGCATGCCTGCCGCAAATTTTGCCGATGGCTTGACCACGGTAGATCTCGGCACACCGGATTTCGCGAAGACCCTTCAGCAACACGAAGCCTATTGCATGGCTTTACAGCAATGCGGTTTGAAGCTAATTCATCTGGAAGCGGATGCAAAACATCCCGATTCCACTTTTGTCGAAGATGTCGCCATTATCACCGAGCATGGCGCAATACTGACTCGGCCCGGCGCTCAAAGCCGAGCCGGCGAAGTCAGCAATATCAAGACAACTTTGCAGAAGTTTTACACCGAGATGGGCGAAATTACCGAACCGGGAACGCTGGATGGCGGTGATATATGCGAGGCCGACAATCATTTCATTATCGGTATTTCTTTGCGCACGAATGAAATAGGTGCCAGACAGCTCGCTGACTGGTTGGCAACGCATGGCCACACCTCGGACTTTGTCGACATCCGCTGCGTTGCAGGCATTTTGCATTTGAAAAGCGGCATCTCCTACATCGGTGATAAGCGCATGGTCGTCATCGATACTCTTGCCGATCATGCAGCGTTCAAGGATTTTGAATTAGTCCGTATTCAGCCGCAGGAAGACTATGCTGCGAACTGTGTCCGAGTGAATAATCATGTGCTGATGGCAGAAGGATTCCCGGTTCTGCAAAGCACTCTCGAAAAGCTGGGGTATTCCATCATCACACTCGATATGTCCGAATATCAAAAAATGGATGGCGGCTTAAGTTGTCTTTCGCTTCGCTTTTAACTCAGGCAACAGCACGTTTACTGAGTGGCTGCCAATCAGGGAATCGTCTGAAGATCACGGCCGATGATTATTTCGCCACGGAAGTAGGGGCGAATTGCGGCAAGCCAGGTTTCGTCGGAAACCATCGGGCCACCTGGTACAAAATGCGATAACAACAGAGTTTTCACTCCAGCCTCGGTCGCTACCCGACCCACTTGTTCCGGCGTTGAGTGACTTGCCAAG
Organism: Arenimonas sp.; assembly: GCA_050737775.1. Lineage (GTDB taxonomy): Bacteria > Pseudomonadota > Gammaproteobacteria > Xanthomonadales > Xanthomonadaceae > Arenimonas. The sequence continues at coordinate 11,989 of JBOHYH010000322.1, read as the reverse complement.
AGATGTTCACGCAATGTTTTCGCGTTGGGCTCGGAAGCAATCAAAGTGTCCAGTGCAGGTAAATACATGATTTCATGCACCAAGACATCGGCACCTTTGGCAAGATTTACCACGGCTTCCGAATATGTCGTGTCACCCGAGAATACGTAAGAACGATCCTCTGTATCGAATCGCAATGCATAAGAATCACGAAACGGTGGATGCACATTTCTCGCGCAACGTACTCGGACTTTTCCATCATCCAGCAGAAGCCCATCGCCTTTGATGGTTTCCACTTGCAGATATTGTTTGAACGACGGCCTGCCTTCATCCATCGTACGTGTACGAATATCGACATCGGCAAATTTTTCGAAGTGCCGCATCATCGATTTGATTGGCGGCGGCCCCCATATCCTCATTGGATGAGCAGGATTCGCTGCCCAAGCCAGTAAAGCCACGGCACCGACATCGACATTGTGGTCGGAATGATGATGTGTGACGAATAAATGTCGTACGTTATTGATATTGAGTTTAGCTTTCGCGATTTGTTGTGCAACACCATTACCCGCATCGACAATATAGATCTGATCATCAATGCACAAGGCATATGCACTCGGATAACGATTCGGCTTGGGGGTCGGCCCACCAGCGGTACCGAGTAGAATCAATTTTGATCTAGCTGCAGAAGCGGAAAACTGCGCAGACACTGTTGTGGCAAAAGCCAGCAAAGCGGCAACCTGAAGAAAACGACGTCGTTTAATGGGTGTGCCGATCTTGGTCATTTTGCGATCCGTATGCATCCATATTGATTGAAGATATTGCCGCAAATGGCGACGATTGTAAAAACTCGTGCTGATCTTTGGTAATGGCTACTCTTTCTCAGGCTTGATCTGTAAATTATTTTACAACAGGAAATTCGCACAATCCTATTGCTGCAAAAAAAGATCAGACCTAATCAAAAAAGCTTACATCATTTTTTCTGCAGCAATGTTGCGTGACCCGACAAGCACAACCAGCGTCCATTTTGCATGATCCATGTGTCGGTGAAACGCACCCAATAGTCAAAAGGTTTGCCGTCTCGCGTGAATACCTGATGCAGATCGGCAATGACCATCGCAGTATCACCATGCACCCGAATATTTAAATTACTGGATTCGTTCAAACTGAATTTAGTATTGGGTGCCGTGATATCCGCCACAACTTCCGATTTCCCATACATGCTGGAACTGGAAACCACCAACACATAATCGTCTGTCAGGTAACTCCCGAATGCGACTGGATCACGATCGACAACTGCTTGCTGCATGGCACGGTCTAACAGGGTCAGCTGTTCTTCGGCGGTATTGGCTTGCGCAGAAGTGCCGAACAGCATGGCGCCGATAAAAGCGGTGTTGGTGAGCGTATTGAACATGATGATTTCCTGTGTGGCACTTGGCTGGAGTGCCTATGACATCATGCTGGCAGGGGGCCCGCTTTCAGAATCTTTAGCAGCCTGTTTATTTCGCTCAGACTCGCGGTACGCAGGAAATCACCCGGTGGCAATCCGAAAGTTTGCCCGAACAGTGTGGTGAATTGACTATGACTCGAAAAACCAAGATCAAGCGCCAGTGCCGATAAATCCTTTTGATCAGGCAAGCGCACCAGAGCTTGGGCCAAGCGTAATCGCAATTGATATCGATATAACGGCAAGCCTTCAAGCTCGCTGAAAACTTGCGTCAAATAAACTGGCGATGCGCCAACACTTTCACCAATGTCGGCTAGGCTTATGCGTTTTGAAGCAGAATCAGCCAGGAATAATTTCACCCGATCCACCAAATGGCGCTTTGCGCGTGTTGGCTTATATCGCGTAAGCGGCATTGGCGCGAATGCGAGTCTGGCCAGTGCCAGGCTAATGGATTCAGCTTCCAGAGCCGTTGAAACTCCGTCAGCCAGACGTGTTAGCAATACGGTCCGCAATGCCTGCGCTGCGGGCAGCAAACTTCTCGAACGTACGCGAAAGCGACGCATCTTTTCATCATAGATTTCTGCACTTGCCAGTTCCGGCAATACGTTTTGCGATAGTGTCATCACGACACAGGCATCACCACCTGTAATTGGATGGCTGACTTGATGCATTTCATCAGCACCAAAAAACAATACCTGATTCGCGTCAGCAACGGATTCATCACTGCCAACATGGCGAATAAACAAACCCCTATATGGGAATATCAACTGTGCATCACTGTTATTTTCTTCGGCACTGCGATGGCGGCAGACACCACGACACCGCACATCGGCCAGACACACTACATCGGATGCAAATAGTGCCGTCCGCCTGAATTCCTCTTGCGGATTCAATTCATTACGATAGCCAATTCGATTCATTGCCAGCTTGCCAGAAATGGAGGTTTCACTCTATGGAGGCATGGAGGCATGGAGGCATGGAGGCAATATTACTCCTGCAGTGGCAGACACTAAATAGCTCTCAGATCACGCGGTAGGCATTGATACCTTGTTTTCACGTTGTTACCACCACTTCCAGAGCATTGCAGCTAGAGCCAGGTTCACGGTCAACCCAAAAAAACCGACCCAGGCCCGTAGATAACAGTTTGCTTTACGCCAAGCGCTCCGATTATCGCTCCAAAACCAATGTGCCACCTTGGCAAGTTGATTCAATAAGACCATGTCGCGAATATGGGGATTAATGCATCGGGACGGACGTCCGACTGGACAGTACGTACCCCGATTCTCCTGTTTCATCCGCGTATTCGCGATTTGGTCGCATTTGAGCTGACATTTCTGTCAAGACTGATAATCTGCTCACATCGAACACAGGGCGCCATGCCAGCAACATGAAAACAACTATCTTCTTCTTTGGTCGCATTATCCTCGCATGGCTGCTGATGTTCATTGCCACCAGCATTTTTTTCAATATGACTGGCCTCGACAGCCTGATGGATATTGTCGTATTTTTGTTTTGGGTAGCCTTGATCTTGCTGCTGCTAGCTGCGGCCTCGCATTTGCATCATGTGCAATTGATAGACGGCGCCGTAGATCTCGGAAAACTGAAAAACCGTCATCGCCGCCAAATAGAAATTCCGTTTGAAGAAGAGATTGCGCTACCGATGCTGGAAGCTTGTGTACGTGAATTGCAGGGCATCACAGACTTGAAAATTTCGCAGGACAGAAAACGTCTGCAAACTAGAGTTATAGCTTCCGACAGCGACAAAAGAGACGATTCACTGTGGAAAAAAGCCTACCAGAAACTTGGCTTTGAGAGACACAACCATGTTGTCACCACTGCAACTACGGCAAATGGCAGCGTGAGCGTGAGTCTGTTTTGTGGACCGGATGGTGCCGCCTGGGCAGACTCGTTTTTTCTCGATGAAGGCACCAACCTGCAAAACGCCGAAACAGTAACACGTGCCATTTCACGCCACATCGCCGAATATCGACGTGGCGAACAGGCATCGACGAAAGAAACCGTCACCGAAAAAGAACTCGCTGTAGCCAAGCTGAATTTATTGCATGCGCAGGTAGAACCGCACTTTCTTTACAATACTTTGGGCAGTGCCAAATATTTGATCAGTAGTGATCCAGTGAGTGCCGAAGCCATGCTCGACAATCTGATTTTATATTTGCGCCACTCCCTGCCCCGCAGTGAGGATACAGCTTCGACATTAGGTGAAGAAGTCGAACGCACGCGTGCCTATCTAGACATTCTTAAAATCCGTATGGGTGAACGCTTGCAGGTCAACATCGAAGTGCCGAAAGCGCTTCAGGATATTCCTTTCCCCACCATGATGTTGCAAACGCTGGTAGAAAATTCCATTAACCACGGGCTTGAACCCAAATCTGGCGGTGGCAATATCTGGATCAGTGCTCGTGCCGATCAATCAGCCACGAATCTGGTAACGGTCACCGTAGCCGATGATGGCAACGGATTCGGCAGCAGCACATCCGGCACCGGCATCGGCCTTCAAAATGTCCGGGAACGTCTTAAACTCGCCTACGGTGGTGCAGCGTCCTTCTCGATCATGACTAATTTTCCAAATGGCGTTGCCGCCAGCATCAGTGTGCCGGCCGAAGGGCCCAAGAGTTCGCCATGAACAAACCGGTCTATTGCGTGGTTGCCGAAGACGAACAAATTTTTCGCGAGGCGTTGATCAAGCTACTCGCCAGCCAATGGCCGGATCTAGAAGTGCTGGCCGCTTGCGAAGATGGCGCCGAAGCACTCGAAGCTATTGCCGAGCATCAGCCTGCAATCGCGTTTCTTGATATTCGCATGCCTGGATTAAGCGGAATGGATGTTGCTGCAGCGACTGCGGCAATAAGCCCCAAAACGCAGGTGGTATTCGTGACTGCCTACAACCAATACGCTATCGATGCGTTCGAGAAAGGCGCTGTCGATTATTTATTGAAACCGATCGAACCCAAACGCCTGGCAAGCACTATCGAACGCTTGCAAACACGAATGAGCAATGGCGGATCGGATCCTGCTGCTTTGGCGGCATTGGTTGAACAGCTCAGCAAGGTTTTACCGCAACGCGCGATTGCCGAACCCATGGTCTGGCTTACCGCCAGTACCGGTAAGGAATCACGGCTGATCATGATCGAAGATGTTTTGTATTTCCAGTCAGACAGCAAATACACCACCGTTATTACTGCCGATGGAGAAGCACTATTACGCACGCCATTACGCGATTTGATTGGCAAACTGGACTCAAACCAGTTCAAGCAGATTCATCGGGCCACCATTGTCAATATGAAAGCCGTGGCCAGTATTGTTCGGGATGAAACCGGCCGCGGCATTATCAAGTTAAAAGAGCGTCCTGAAACGCTGGCAGTGAGCCTGACTTATATGCCTTTGTTTAGAAATATGTAATTAAATCTGTACAGAAAAACTGAAAACCGTTGCCCACAAGCGATGGCAAAGGCAGATGCTTGCCTGATTTTGGACAAAATATTACCGACATCAGCGTCACTTACGCCAGGGAGAAGCACCATGAAAAAGTTATTTGCCTTCACGTTTATATTCATACTATTGCTGAGTGGGCTGCAATCTACACAAGCCCAAGTGTCCGAAAATACCAAGCTGTTTGGAGAAATCATGGCATTGGATAGTCAATTATTTGACGAGGGCTTCAATCAATGCAAACCCAATATTTTTGAACATTGGACAGACGAAAAACTGGAATTTTTCCATGACAAGGTCGGCGTCCAGAATCGCAAAGAATTTCTGGAAGCGGTAAAGCGCAATATTTGTTCAAATCTGAATGAAAAACCGATGCGTACTTTGGTAGCCGGAAGTACGAAGGTATATCCACTTGAAAATAATGGCGTGTTGTATGGCGCAATCCAACAAGGAGAGCATCAGTTCCACACCAAGGGTACCGACCCCGCCGTTGCGGGATATACTGTTGCCAAATTTACGAATGTCTGGTTGCTGCGTGACGGCAAATGGAAACTGAAAACAGCGCTGAGTTTTGACCATCAGCAAATGACAGGAAAAGCAGCTAGTAATATCCCAGTTGAAAGAGCTGTCAAACAGCGCGTAAAGTTGATGGAGTTAACTATTGCATCCTTGTCCTGGAGTCTGTATTTCAGAGACCTGAAAAACTGACTGCCAACGAAACCATCGAGGGCCGTCGACCTACGACCGCCCTCTTGAGATGCATGGCTTCAATCGTTTTTCCTCAGCAACCAAGCACCCGCCAAGAGTGCCAGTATTCCCAGACCGATATAGATCGCCCACATAACGCGATCATGGAATTGCTTTTGTTCCGCGAGCAGATCTGCAGCTCGTTTTTCTTCCTCTGCCCGGCGCATGTTGTCGGCCAATTGTTTTTCCTCTTCCGCACGTATCTGTTCGGCGCGTCTTTCCTCTTCAAGCCGCTGTGCTGCGAGTTGCTCGGCAGTAGGCTCGGGAGCGGAAATGGGATTGCCGTTTTCATCCACCGGCACCGGAGCGGGATCAAGTTTCGGGAAGGAGCTCTGTGTAAGATCAGGTGGCGTTAGATTGGCACCGCCTTGGGCATTGACTTGCGGAGCCGACAGCAAGACCAATACGAGGCATGAGGCTAGAGTCCACAATCGCAGCTTCATTATCATTTCTCCTAAAGTTATTTTTGATGACGACTGAAATTCCAGCACTATGATATTCATTAAAACTATTTATGTGTGATTGGAGCCTTAAAGATTTCACTCTTCTTTTGAGGAAAGCCCAGTAGTAGATCAGATGCAATAAAGGCGCTTGCCGGTGGGTAAAATTCAGTTTTCAAAATTGACGAGTCTATTTCCAATCTGCAATGAAACTGGTTCTTTGTTGCTGAAATGATCGTGACCCAAATCAAATGATAATAGGCCGACGCGATGCCTCGATTCATTGCACTTGTCTTGAGTGCTTCACGGTCCAACATCAAGACCCACTGGTCACCTTCAGCTAATTTTGAAGGAAGATCCTGCTTTGACTCTAAAATCAGATGGCTCTCACTTGGGGTTCGTCCATATCCAAACCGGACCTTAGTAATCGTAATTGGCTTTTTACCAGTATTTATCACTTCGATATCAAGCATTTTGAATGGCGGATTCACCGTCGCAAACACTTGCAAAGTGTGGACCATTTGATACCGGTATTCGAGAATTTTAAAAACCGCGAGAACCGTCGCCAGCACTGAGCCCCAAAGACCAAGTACAAATGTTACATGCTGACTTAACATCGTTATCTCCTTGAATGCCAATAGGCAATAACCGCAACATAATGCTTCTTCAATATCATCTTGCAGAACCCAAGAACCCCGTGATAGCCGAAACTTACTCTCTTGTGTTCAAACAGACAATTGCTTCACATGGCTTAATTTGTGAGCAGCTCGGGCATTGCATAGCTTCTGTCCTTAGCGCACCATCCATTCATCTCAAAACGGAGTCCGCCAATGTCGACAATCAAAGCCTGGGCCGCACAAACCGCCGGTGGCAAATTGGAACCCTTTGAATACGATCCGGGGCCGCTCGGTGATGAAGAAGTGGAAATTGCGGTGGAATACTGCGGCATCTGCCATTCTGACTTGTCCTTGCTAAACAATGATTGGGGTATGACGCGCTATCCATTCGTACCCGGGCATGAAGCTGCCGGCCGCGTCATTGCCATGGGGCCGCAAGCCAAAGGCGTCAGCATTGGCCAACGCGTAGGTGTAGGCTGGAATTCACATAGCTGCATGCATTGCAAACAATGCTTGATGGGCAAGCAGAATCTATGCGAAAAACTGCAACCGACCTTAATCGGTCGACATGGCGCATTCGCCAATAAAGTGCGGGCACATTGGGTATGGACCATGCCGTTGCCGGAAGGCCTAGATTCGCGGGACTGTGGGCCCCTGCTATGCGGCGGTATTACCGTATTTGCACCGCTGCGTGAGCTCAATATCTCCCCTACATCACGCGTGGGTGTCATCGGCATTGGCGGCCTCGGCCATATGGCATTGAAATTCTGCAAAGCCTGGGGCTGTGAAGTCACCGCATTCACTTCAAGCGATTCCAAGGCTGAAGAAGCCCGGGCTTTTGGTGCCCATCATGTTGTTTCGACCGGCGACTCAAAAGCCATAGAAAAACTCGCAGGCAGCTTCGATTTAATTATCGACACTGTCAATGCGACGCTTGATTGGAATGGATTGCTCAACGCACTGGCACCCAACGGCAGGTTGCATGTAGTTGGCGCTGTTCCAGAACCAATTCCCGTGCCTGTGTTTACCTTATTAATGGGACAAAAGTCGATTTCCGGCTCGCCGACCGGTTCGCGTGGCGCGATTGATTCAATGTTGAATTTTGCGGCTCGCCACAATGTTGCGCCGCAGACTGAGCATTTCCCGATGAGTAAAGTGAACGAAGCCATGGAACACCTGCGCGCAGGTAAAGCACGCTACAGAATTGTGCTCGACGCGGATTTTTCATAGGGTGCGCCTCGGCGCACCGCATCCGATATTACAACGAAGCTATGTCACAGGCGCACCCGACAACCCTCATAAGCAGATTAGACAGGACGAAGCTGATCTGCCAATGATCGCGTCTTCTCGCTGATCTCATTCCCGGTATGCAGAGTCGTTTTTTGCTCGACGAGCATCACCAGACATTCGCTTTCAGCAACCGGATTGTGTCGCACACCTTTAGGTACGACATAGAGCTCGCCTTCGCCCAGCTCTATCGATTCGGCTTCCATTTCGATACACAAATGTCCACTGAGTACGAGAAACAACTCATCTTCGTTCTCATGACTATGCCATCCCAAAACACCATGGATCTTCGCAACTTTCACGTAGACACTATCCACTTCGGCAATAACACGTGGAGACCAAAGCTCCGAAAGTGACGATGCGATTTTTTTGGGTGAAATGTTGTCTGACATACTGATCTCTAAATCCCGCTAATAATGGCGATGACAGGTTCACTGCTTCGAATTTCGCTGCATGCGCATCTGTACAGCAAGGCACACGATAACAACAAAAATGGTAATGATGGAATCCTCGGGATCAAAGACTTCAGCCAACAACCCGAAAAAACCGTGATAGTCACTGTCAAATAGACCATGCATGCCAATCTTCAATGCCCGAAAGCAGCGCACCGGTATGTATGATGGCGTAATTCCAGGCTGCATGGTTTGCGGCGACTATGTACACATTGGGGGCCTGAGTAAAAATATAGGACTAGATCGCGTCGATCATCGCGCCCGACACCACATTTTCGCCACCCGTCTTCGTGCATTACTCAATATGTTTATCGAAAAACTGGCGAATTGAAATACTAGCGGAGCTGACTGTCCTTGCTTCCACGCCGGTTATAACCACCGGCAGTTTCATCTTCCTGATCACGTATTTCCTGGCATGGCACGCACAAGCGAACACCGGGGACAGCTTTGCGCCGAGCCTCCGGGATTTTGGCATCGCATTCTTCGCAGTGCTTCAAGCTTTTACCTTTCGGCAACTTGCTGCGAACACGATTAATGCCGTCTTTTACGGTGGCATCGATTTGGTCCTGTACCGCGCCATCGCCTGCCCAGCCTGTTGCCATGATTAACTCCTGCTGTTTTCTAGCTTGAAATCCAGAGTGCTCAAGGGATCGCTTTCATGTAGGCCACCAGTTGATTGAGTGCCGTTCCCCAGCCTTCGTGGAAACCCATTTCTTCATGTTTTTTACGGGCTTGTTCGTTTGCATGGATAACCAGTGCACCGTATTTACTGCCGGTGCCGTGCGGCTCGATTGTAATAACACCAGTCATTAAAATGTCATCGCACTCCTTGCCGCCGGCGACGGGAGTGGCAGGCCGATAGCCAGGCTCCAGCACATTGGTCCACACCAATCGCTTGTTCGGGATAATTTCCAGATAACAACCCGTACCTGGAAACTCCTGCCCCTCCGGCGAACGCATCACGGTTCTGAAGATGCCGCCAGGGCGCAGATCAATTTCGCAATCAACGGTTTCCCAAGGCTTGGGCGTAAACCATTGTTTGAGATGTTCCGGGTTGGTCCATGCTTCCCAAACTTGAGAAGGCGTTACATCAACTACGCGCTCAAGCAGCAAATCGAGTGCAGGATTGAATTGAAAAACATCAGTGGCCATCGTTATTTCTCCTTCATGGTTTCAAGAAAACTGTCTAATTGACTCAAGCGGTTTTCCCAGACTTCGCGATGCTCCGCCAGCCATTGTTCGACCATCTTCAAGGGTCGCGGTGCCGCCTGATAGGTTCGCACTCTTCCCGTTTTTTTGGATCGCACGAGTCCGCACTCTTCCAGCACGTTCAAGTGTTGCGTGAAAGACGGCAAGGCCATGCGAAAGGGTTGTGCCAGCTCGCTCACCGCCGCGGGACTGCGACCCAGACGTCTGAGTACCGCGCGCCGTGTCGGGTCTGCCAGGGCATAGAAAATACGATCAAGTTGTGCGGATTGCTTAGCCATATACCTAACTATAGGCAGCAATTTCACTTAGGTCAATACCTAAGTGAAATTTCCTTCAGTACCGCCATGCCATCCGTACTTGTGGCTTCGCTTGATTGCGCTATGATTGCCGCATGCCCAATTCCACCAGCAAACTGAAACGGTTCATTCATATTTCCTTTCGACTATTGGCGCTATTGGCCATGGCTTATGTCGCTCTGATTCTGCTGGTGCGGCCATCGAACCAGCGCGATTGGACAAGCGATACCGAACGTACGGCGAGTTCCGTTTTTATCGATGACTCAGTGCAAATTAAAAATGTACGCAATGCACGCTACCGATCCACCACGGACTTCGATGTCCACTGGGAAGATCGCACTTATGATTTGCGGAAACTGGAATCAGTCTGGTTCGTCGTCGAACCCTTTTCAGATTGGCGCGGCCCTGCCCATACCTTTTTAAGTTTCGGATTTGGCAACGATGAATATGTCGCCATCTCGGTGGAAATTCGCAAGGAAAAAGGGGAATCGTTTTCACCCGTCGGCGGCCTGCTTCGACAATATGAATTGATTTATGTGATTGGCGACGAACGCGACCTGATTGGCTTGCGTGCCAATTATCGTCACGACAAGGTTTATCTCTACAAAGTACATGCCACGCCGGAGAAAATGCGCGAGCTTTTTAGCTCCATGCTGGAACGCGCCAACCATGTCGCACAAGATCCCGAGTTTTACAACACGCTTACCAACACCTGCACCACGAATATCGTCGAACATATCAACATCATTGCTCCCGGGCGCATTCCGTTTAGCTATAAGACCTTGCTGCCAGCCTACTCCGACGAGCTGGCTTTTGATCTGGGTCTGATTGACACCAAACTTTCACGCAAACAGTTTCGTGCAGCGCATCAAATCAATCCACAGGCAAAACTGCATGCGGATAGTCCGGAGTTTTCGAAAGCAATTCGCGAATCCAGGTAAAACCGGACCTAAGTGTTCAATGTAAAATATCAATTACCAGACGCGAAGGATCGGCAAAAACTTGCGCCTTGTATGCATTTTTGTGCGCTATGCCAGCCACCCAAATAACTTCGCCCTCGAAGTCACAGACACGTACCAATTCATGCAGCAGCTTTTGGTTTACAACGCGACGACGTGGGCCACCGGTTTCTTCGCCTGCCTCCGTATGCGCTTGCGCACCACGAAAAGCAATCTGCAACCAGGCACCACCGGCAACGGAAACCGCCTCGCCACTGCCACAATCGAGCAATGGCTGATCAACATACTTCACTTCCCATTCCGGCAAACCTGCATCAGTGAATTCGAACACCATCCGATCCACCCCGGCTTGATTGCCGACGCGAAGAGCTTTGAGGAACTGCATTGCATATCCACTGTTAGTTCTGCCAGCCATGGAAATACCGGCAGTTGGCTTGGCCGTATCCGAATTGGCTTGACCAACGCTCGTTTCATTGAGAGTTTTTACTGCAGCCTCGGTGGCAGGTACCTGCTGCTTGCCACAACCCGCGCACAACAGTGCGAACAGAAAAACAAGGGCTCCTGCAGAATACGGTCCGACTTTTTCACACAATTCGTATTTCATTGGATATTCCCTGCCTGACTGATAGCTACAAATGCAAACTAGCCCATGCATTATGATACTTCCGTGCGGCTTCATACATTATTCCGGTTGCAGGTGAACCTTTTATGGCTTTGGCTACCTCTTAAATTCATTCACTCAGCAAAGGGCCGTCATGCGACTCATTCATGCCTATCTGGTTATTGTCGATATCAGCGGCTATACCAACTTCATTACGCAACGCAGCGTGAGCCTGCTTCATGCTGAACAGATTATCTCCACGCTTATGGAAACGGTCATCGATCTTGCAGAGCATCCACTGCAAGTCAACAAACTCGAAGGTGATGCTGCGCTGCTTTACCGCGAATGGGAACAAGGTGATACCGTGGTCGCGAGAAATGTTTTCGCTCAGGTAAAAGCCTTCTTTCCGGCATTTTACGAATGTCTCGCCAGGCAACGCGAAAGTCGCGCAAATTGCACTTGCGAGGCTTGTACCAATATCGACAATCTGGCACTCAAGGCTTTTGTC
>JBOHYH010000321.1:0-4330 GCA_050737775.1 Arenimonas sp. | reverse complement strand
ATGGTGGTGAAGCCGTGTTGAGCTTGCAAGTGTCTTACGATGCCGATGGCAAGGTGACGAATGTAGTCCGGCCTGGAGCAAAAGTACGAGGCTTGGCACCTTTTGAACTTGCGAGTATTCAGGCAGCTAAACAATGGCGCTTTGAGCCGGAAAAAGTTGGCGGTGTCGGCATTCCAGGCGCTGCACTTGTCCCCATCAAATTTTGTACGCTCGAATCACAGTGCAAGAAATTACTGAGCGGCAGCAAAGAAAAAGAAAAACTGGCGCAAGAATTGGCTGCGGAATTGACCCCATTGGACAGCAAGGTTTCCATAGTGCGGCAGGCACTTTAGCTTGGCGATAAGACAGCGAAATATGGATGTTCCTGTCAAAACATGAACGACTGCCTTTTAAAACAGTGACTTAGTGCCAGTTTTGCTGTCAAAACAGTGATTTAAATTGAGCCCAGAGCCCAAACAAGGTAACTTAGACGGGTTTCCCCATCAGGTTTACCGCTATGTTGTTTCAACACGTCGCCATTGCAGGTCTTGCCCATATCGATCCGCCGCTGTCGCTCAGCTCGGAAGAGATCAATTCCCGCCTGAAAAAAACTACTGATCGCCTCGGTATCACTACCGATGTCTTGCAGGATATTGCCGGTATTTATTCGCGTCGCTTGTGGGACGGTGAAATGGCCATTTCCGATGCAGCCGTGCTGGCCGCAGAGAAAGCAATTCTGGATGCCGGTATCCCACGTGAAAGAATCGGACTGTTGGTCAACACCTCGGTGAGCCGTGATTTCCTCGAGCCTTCGGTCGCTAGCATGGTGTCTGGTACCTTGGGTCTGAGCGACCAATGCCAGAATTTCGATGTTGCCAATGCCTGTCTTGCTTTCTTGAACGGCATGGACATCGCCGGTCGCATGATCGAACGTGGCGAAATCGATTACGCCCTGATCGTCGATGGTGAAAATACCAATATGGTTTACGAAAAAACCATTGAGCGTTTGAACCGCGAAGGTATTACGGCAGAAGAATTCCGTAGCGAATTTGCTTCTTTGACTCTGGGCTCCGGTGCCGCTGCGATGGTATTGACCCGTCGTGAGCTCGCCCCCGATGCACCCCTGTACAAAGGCGGCGTCACACGCGCAGCCACCGAATGGAATGCACTGTGCCGCGGCAACCTGGACCGCATGGTTACCGATACCCGCATGTTGCTGATAGAAGGTATCAAGCTGGCGCAGAAAACGTTTGATGCCGCAAAAATCGCCTTGGGCTGGGCGGTGGAAGAGCTCGACCAATTCGTGATTCACCAGATTTCACGCGCTCACACCGAAGCTTTCACGAAGGCTTTCGGTATCGATAAAACCAAAGTACTGACCATTTTTGCCGAACACGGCAACATCGGTCCGGCTTCGGTGCCAATCGTGTTGAGCAAGCTGCGTGATCTGGGCAAGCTGAAGAAAGGTACCCGCGTTGCATTGCTCGGCATTGGTTCGGGCTTGAATTGTTCGATGGCCGAAGTGGTCTGGAACGAACCGGCAAAAAAACCGCTTGTATAACTGTTTAAGACAAAGCCAGGTTCCTTTCGCAAAAAGGGACCTGGCTTTTTTTATGGCGCTTTCAAAAAAACACTATGACCAATAAAAATTTCAGCAACGAACAATCACGCGTGCTTGCCAAAGGCCCGTTTCCGGATTATCCGTTTACGCCCAAGAGCTTCAAGCAGCCCAGCGGGCTGAGGCAAAGCTATCTGGATGAAGGTAACGGCGATGTTGTCGTGATGCTGCACGGCAATCCGTCATGGTCGTATTACTGGCGTCATCTGATACTGGGTTTGAAAGATCAATATCGCTGCATCGTGCCCGACCACATTGGCATGGGTTTGTCCGACAAGCCTAGCGATGAAAATTATCGTTACACTTTGCAATCGCGTGTCGATGATCTCGAGCGTCTGCTGGATTCGCTGAATCTCGGCGACAACATCACGCTGGCCGTACACGATTGGGGCGGCATGATCGGTTTTGCCTGGGCGCTGCAACATTCCAAACGCATCAAGCGTCTGGTGATTCTGAATACCGCCGCATTTCCTCTGCCGAAAACCAAAACGATTCCATGGCAGTTGAAACTCGGGCGCGATTCGATGCTGGGCACATTGCTGATTCGCGGCTTCAACGCGTTTGCCGGTGGCGCAGTGCGCGATGGCGTCGTCAACAAGATGCCTAAAGATGTGGGCAATGCCTATGTCGCACCATTCGATTCCTGGGCCAATCGCATTTCAACCTCACGCTTTGTGCAAGATATCCCGTTGAGTTCGAATGACGCGGCTTGGTCCCTGGTCGAAGCGTCGGAAAAATGTTTGGAGCAATATGCCGAACTGCCAATTTTCATTGGCTGGGGATTGAAGGATTTTGTGTTCGATAAGCATTTTCTGAAAGTATTCCAGGATAACTTCCCGAAAGCCGAGCAGCATATTTTCGATGATGCCGGTCACTATGTTCTGGAAGACAAATACCAGGTTCTGGTGCCGGCGATTCGCAAATTTCTGGATGCGAATTCTGCAGCTTGATTATCTGTCGTCCGTAGGCGGCCGCTTGCAGGCGACGTGCTTCAATCGGTCCCAAGGGCCCCCTACATAGCATAATCAAACCATGACCGACATCTGCAACATCACCGCCGTCTTATCGAAAATCGCTGCCGAGCGACCCAGTCAGGTTGCAATGCGCTGTCCTGGCACGCGCGATGCCGACGGTTTTGCGAATTATGATTTAACGTTGACTTATGCAGAACTCGAAAACCGTTCCAACGCTATTGCCGCAGGCCTGAAAGAATATGGCATTACACAGGGCAAGCGTGCCGTACTGATGGTGCGGCCATCGCCGGAATTTTTCTTGCTGATGTTTGCGCTGTTCAAAATCGGTGCAGTGCCGGTGCTGGTGGATCCGGGCATTGCAAAATCGGCACTGAAAAAATGTTTGCAGGAAGCCAAGCCCGAAGCCTTCATCGGGATTTCGATTGCCCATGTCGCAAGAATTATTCTTGGCTGGGCCAGCAAGACTAATCGCTTGAATGTCACCGTCGGCAAGCGTTGGTTCTGGGGTGGAAAAACACTGCAGCAAATTGAAGCAGGGGCTGGTTTGAATGCCGGCAATCAAATGGCTGACACCAAGCCTGATGATATCGCCGCGATTTTATTTACTTCTGGCTCCACAGGCATTCCCAAAGGCGTGGTGTATCGGCATCGACACTTTGTCGCGCAGATTGAACTATTGCGTGAAGCCTTCGATACCAAACCCGGCGGCGTAAACCTGCCGACATTTCCACCATTCGCCCTGTTTGATCCGGCGCTGGGATTGACTTCGATTATTCCCGACATGGACCCGACCAAACCGGCATCGGCCGACCCGAAAAAATTGCATCATGCCATCAATAAATTCGGTATTGATCAATTGTTCGGTTCGCCTGCACTCGTTGCCGTATTGGCAAAATATAATCAAAAGCTGCCAGGCATTTTAAGAATTACTTCTGCTGGTGCGCCGGTACCTGCCGATGTGGTTTCGAAAATGCGTGAATTGCTGCCGGAAAACGGGCGTTTATGGACGCCATACGGTGCTACCGAATGTTTGCCGGTGGCGGTCATTGAAAGTCGCGAATTGCAGAACACCCGCGAACAAACCGAACAAGGCGCCGGCACCTGTGTTGGCCGTCCGATGCCGGCGAACACCGTTCGTATTATCGGGATTAGCGATGACGCGATCGAGCATTGGCAGGATGCTCTGCAAGTCGAGCATGGCCGCGTCGGTGAAATTACCGTGGCAGGCCCGACAGCCACAGACGAATATTTCGAAAGACCACAGGCAACGGCGCTGGCCAAAATTAGCGAAAGATTGGCAGATGGCACCACGCGCATCATTCACCGCATGGGTGACCTGGGCTGGATCGATGAGAACGGACGATTATGGTTCTGCGGCCGAAAATCACATCGCGTCGAAACTGCACAAGGACCGCTATTTACCGAACAGGTTGAACCGGTATTCAACACACACCCCAAAGTGAAACGCACGGCGTTGGTGGGTGTCGGCAAGCCAGGCGGCCAAACTCCGATTTTGTGTATCGAATTGCATCAAAATGCATCATCACAAGAGCAGGAAAAAATTCGAGATGAGCTGGAAAAAATCGGTAATGCATTTGTGCATACCGGAGGCATTCATCATTTCCTGTTTCATCCCGACTTCCCGGTGGATATTCGCCATAATGCGAAAATTGGACGTGAAAAATTGGCAGTTTGGGCATCAAAAAAATTACCGTAGGGTGCTGCTTGCTGCGCCCTGAATTACGGATGGAACCATGGG
>JBOHYH010000320.1:0-8500 GCA_050737775.1 Arenimonas sp. | reverse complement strand
TGAATGGAATGGGGAGCCGGATTGGTTATCGGCGTTCGTTCGCAAATCAAGTCGGCCAACAAATGCCCGGTCACAGCCGACATGCTGACACCCAGCATGCCATGTCCTGTCGCCAACCAACCGTTTTTATAATGTGGTGTCGCACCAAGAATCGGTAAATCATCCCAGGTCATGGGGCGCCAGCCAAACCATTCTTCCAGTTTCAAAGGGCCGACAGCTTCTTGCAAATACTCGCTGGCGCCGCGCTCCAGTGCGTCGAGGCGACGTCGATTCAATCGATCATCGTAGCCTGAGAATTCCATCGTACTCCCCAGTCGGTAGCCACTACCCCAGGTCGTGACGCAAACGCTGCGTTCTTTCAAGACAATCGGGCGTCTCGGTACAATGCTCGGGCGCGTGTAGGTAATTGAATAACCTTTGCCGGGCTGTACCGGCAAATCGATTCCAATCGCCTTCATCATGGTCGGCGACCACGGCCCCAGGGCAAACAGAAAATCCTGTGCATGATAATCACCAAGCGATGTCGTGATTTTTCTGATTTTGTCATGTGTAGTATCAATCTCAAGCACTTCGCATTGCTCGATGATCGAGCCGCCAAGCTGTCGCACCAATCTTGCCAGCTCCGCCGTATAAAGATCCGGTCGCAAATGCGCATCGCCCGGATAATGCACGGCACCGGCCATGCCGGGTTTCAACGCAGGCTCGTCCTCTGCCAATGCTTTGCTCGATAAAATCTGCGGCTCCAAACCAAATTCGCGAACCGCTTCGGCTTCTATTGCCGCTTTTTCAAACCCGGCTTGCGATTTGTAAACATTGTGCATGCCGGTCGAGCCAAATTCACACGCAAGATTTTCCTGCTTTACGAGTTCTTCAAGTAAACGGCGCGAGCTGTGCAGCAAATCCATCTTGGCCAGTGAACTGGCATGCCAATCTTTCTGATTACAGCGACCGGAAAATTTCAGCAACCATCTTATTAGTTGCATATCCAAAGTCGGCTTGACATAAAAAGGAGCATCTGGCGTCAGTATCCATTTCATGGCTTTGAGCACCATGCCGGGCGCTGCAAGAGGTGGAATATGGCTTGGCGTAATCGTGCCGCAATTGCCGTGCGATGTTGCTGCACCAATCGTGTCACGTTCAAGCACACACACTGTGCGACCTGCTTTTAACAGGTAATAAGCGCAAGCTAGTCCAATGACTCCGCCACCTAAAATGAGTACATCCGGCATGTTTTTTTGCATTTGCGAATACTAACGCAATTAATTAATTCTGCTAACGCGCATCGGCGGCAAGGTCCAGTAAGTCAGTGCACGCCATAACCATTCCATCGGTCCATAACGAAAATACCGCAACCAGACATGGCTGAAAATCACTTGCATGGAGAAAACAAAAATCACAAACAAGGCAAGCTCGGCACGACTCCATTTAGCCCAAAAGCCCAGCCCATAACCGAAAAATACTGTGCTGGCGATCAATGACTGCATCAGATAATTGGTCAAAGCCATTTTTCCAGCCGGAGCAAGCAACCCCAATATTTTCTTGGCGGAAACATACGACATAGCAAACGCAATCGTACTTAGATAAAACACACTCAATGGCAGGTTACCGAGCATCATCAAAGCTTGTTCAATCATACCTTTCGGCGCCATAACGCCATTTCCATGAAACAGACTCGCAATGCCGATTAACACTACCGCCAATGATAGGCAAAAGATCATTGCCTTGAAAAAGAAGGCGCGATTGGTTTGCAAATCCAGCAAACGACCGGACCGCATAATAGCTCCACCCATCAGAAAAACACCCAGAGCGGCAATAAAAACAAAAGGCTCGTAACTCAGCGCATGCATGAAATCCTGCCATCTCTGCTTTACTGTCTCGGCATAAGTTCCGCTGGAATAGACACTGGCGGCCTGCATGGCAGTGCTGACAAGGTCCTTAGACTCACCTGCCATTTCTTTCAGTTCTTTCTCGGGAAGGAAACCCATCATGACGCCTGAAATCAGCAATAAGAGCGCAGGCGTCACATACAGCAAGACGCCAATCAAAGCCGAAGAACGTACCGACATCAATGGAAACCACATCAACACAAACGCTACCAATGCATATGAATGCAGAATATCGCCTGACCAAAGCAAAGCGATATGCAAAAGCCCGAAAAAAAGAAGAGCACTGGTTCTACGTAAATAAATAGTCTCGAAGGGCCGGCCGTCCACCTCCGCCTGTGTTTGCATGACAACAAAGCCCATGCCAAACAACATCGAAAACAATACCCAGAATTTCCCGGTAATAAAAATTTCGGTCAGACGCGCAACCGTATAATCCAGACCAGTGACCCCCACTGGAATACCCTGACCGAATTCCTGAAAGGGTCGGTTGAAATACTCGATATTCATCAAAAAAATACCGAGCAATGCGAAGCCACGAAGCACATCAAGCACTTCAATTCGGGCCAGTTTTCGGGCTTGGGGTGCAGCGGGAATTTCGGCAGTAATGACTGTGCTATTCATGCCTGATCCCCTTGCTTAATTTCTTGCTTAATTTCTTGCTTAATTTCTTGCTTAGCTTAGTGTTGCACGCCGCCATCGCCATGCACATGACCATGTTCGAGTTCTTCCGCCGTTGCTTCACGAACTGAAACGACTTCCGTTTCAAAATTCAGTGTTTTACCAGCCATCGGATGATTCAGGTCGACATCGACAACGCTGACGCCTACCTTCAATACTGTCATTGGGCGGGGGCCCATTTGCGTCGGCAATACTACCTGCATGCCGGGCGCGAGTTTTGCACCCTTGAACAACTTGCGCGGAATGCGCTGATTCAAACCATCCTGGCGTTCGCCATAAGCCTGATCGGGAGTGACGGTAATCGAGAATTTCTCACCCGCTTCGCGCCCCATCATCGCTTCTTCCAGACCGGGAATGATATTGCCGTGGCCAACCAGAATTGCCATGGCGTCACGATCGTGCGAGCTTTCCAATTGCGGCATGCCGGGCTCAGCAACGGAGTAATGGAAATGCACGACGCTATTTTTCTCAATTTTCATTTTTAACCCTAATTTATCAATGTAATGGGCCCACTAAGGCAAAATCGGACCCTGTATTCGGACGCGCATTATCCCCAGACAATGACTTTATTGCCAGCAAAATCACGGTTTTTAACGCTTTTAACGGCGCTCCTCATGTGTTTCCTGAGCGCATGTGCCACCACTCAAAAGCCGCAAAAAGCCTACGAAAGCTCCCAAACCCACCGCCTGGAAGACGCCGGCGACACCGAAGTTCGCGATTTAAGTCAGGTGAGTAACGAAGTAATAATTCGCGCGATTAGTCTGGTCGGCACACCCTACCATTATGGCGGCACGCAGCCGGACACCGGTTTTGATTGCAGTGGATTGATCGGCTTTGTTTTCAACGAGGCAGCAGGCTTGCGATTACCGCGCACCACACGCGAATTAATCGACATCGAAGCAAAAGCGATTGACCGCGATGATTTGCAGGCCGGTGATTTGATCTATTTCAATTCCCGTGGCGGGCGCGTCAGCCATATCGGCATTTATGTCGGAGAAGACCGCTTTGTGCATGCGCCAAGCACAGGCGGTGTGGTGCGTATCGACAAACTCAACACGCCTTATTGGACCAAGTTTTATGTCGGTGCCAAACGGGTACTGATGTAAGGCGCATACTGCATTTTCACAAACATGTCAGAACTCGTGTTGTAATCTATTCCTAATGCTGACCGCGATCCGCTATCACAGCCGCAAAAAGATGCCGGTTTTATTATTGGTGTTGTGTCTGTGTGTGCAAAGCCTGGGCTTTGCGAGTCACGGTATGCAAGCAAAACCCAGCCAGCAAACAGGCGTGGCAGAACATGCCATGTCAGCTTGCCCGGATATGCCTTACATGCAGATCGCAAGCACTTCGACACAGGAACACGCTAAACCTGCCATGCCTTGCTGTGAACATGGCCAATGCGCTGACGCCCATTGCATGATGCCTGCAGGAACACATTTTGAAGGTATCTCCGGGAATTTCTTTATCGCGTATTCCGCCGATGAATTGATTACCGAAATCCGAAGCATTTCTTCAATCAAGCCTTCACCGCCCATTCGGCCACCCATCGCCTAATTTCCAAACGCACGCACATTTTTCAATGTGCCTTGACTTTTTTTTGGAGAAAATCATGAAAATTTTAAAACAGGCTATTGCCTGTGGCTTATTGCTTGCCATTGGCTTTCAGCAAGCTGAAGCCAAACCGATTGCGTTCGCGAAAGGCAGCACTGTCATGCTGGAGTATGGCGGTGGAACAATGAACGAAATACAGGCTTTTTATGCGCCGAAATACTGGTGGTCAGCCGGTGTTGGTTCTGTCGATTTCGACTTGAGTGACAGTGATGCACGCGACAGCATTACTTATGTCCGCTTCAATGGATTGGCAAAGCGCTGGAATTTACCCGCAGCGCAGGCCAACGTGTTTGTCTGGGGCGGTGTCGGAAAAGCCAATGGCAACGCACTTCACGGCTCTGAAACAGCCTGGAATTACGGAGCACAATTCGATTATGAAACCCGTCGCATTTACGGTTCATTACGAACAGACTGGCAGGATGCCGATAGCTTTACGCATCATGTCAATACCTTACAGCTTGGTTTGGCGCCGTATAAGCACGACTACAACACGCTCGCGACCTGGGTTGTCTTCCAGGCACGAACCTATGACCGTCCCGTCTATGATGGTGTTGAAACAGCATTGCTACTTCGTTTCTTCAAGCATGGCACCTGGGTTGAAGCCGGCGTAACCAACGAGAAAAAACTGCAAGCCATGGCGATGTTCAATTTTTAATAATTTATTAATTACTTTCAGGAATTACCTATGAAAATCGTTTCCAAAATCGTTTTGGCAATATCCATTTTATTGATGCCAATTTTTGCCCAGGCAAAAACCATTGAAATGGAAGTGAATGGTCTGGTGTGTGCTTTCTGCGCACAAGGCATCGAAAAAACCATGCGAGCATTTCCCGCTACCGAAGATGTCGTCGTGAGCCTAGAAAACAGGCTGGTGGCTGTATCACTGAAGAATGGGCAAGACATCAGCGATGTCCAGCTCAAGAAAGCGATCACCGATGCCGGTTACACCATGGTTGGCATTAAACGCAACGAAAAATCCATCGGTGATATTCGCGCCAAGGTGAAATCGTGAATGAGGAAACCCGCGCACTGAAACGCGGAACCGGCCTAGCGTTTTTATCGCTATTTACCAGCGCCAGCACCTTGGTGTGCTGCGCGCTACCCGCCTTGTTCATCGCTTTGGGAGCCGGTGCCACATTGGCCGGCATCGTCGGCAATGTGCCGGGGCTGATCTGGCTATCGGAAAACAAAGCATTGGTATTCGGTGTTGCTGCCGTTTTACTGGTGCTGGCCGGCTATGGACAATGGCGGGCTCGCAGCCTGCCTTGCCCCGCCGATCCCGAGCTCGCAAGAGCCTGTAACCGCATGCGCAAGCTCGGCGTCTGGGTTTATGGCTTTGCCGTCGCTTGCTTTGCCGTCGGGGTTCTATTTGCGTTTGTGTTGCCCAATTTGAACTGAAACCCTGTGGGAGCATCCGTCAGTTGTAAATGGCTTTATCACTACCCATTCCCACCTGACAGATGCTCCCACAGCTGAAGAAAACCCAAAAACCGTTTATTTTTAGATATTTAGCTGGCTAATGCTCGGCTTGTAGTGCATAATTCGCCCCGTTTGCTGCTCCGGGTTCGTTGTCCCCTTGGCTGGCCGGCGGTCCTCAGGACCGAACAAGCCACCTCTCCCGTACGTTTCGTCGCGCAAACCGCCTGGCTTGATTTCATTCCAAGGCGACAAAATAAAGCTCCGAGCACGGTTTCAGGGAAAGCTCCGGGTACAACGGAGTTACACATGTCTTTTGAAACGCTTGGGCTTTCGCCTGCGCTGCTGCGCGCGCTGTCCGAAACCAACTACACCACGCCGACGCCCATTCAGGCCGAAGCCATTCCATTGATTCTTGCTGGCCGCGATTTACTCGGCGGCGCACAAACCGGTACCGGTAAAACGGCCGCGTTTGCATTACCGATGCTTCAACGCATCAGCGAATTGACTGCTCCACGTCAATCACGTCGTCCACGCGCACTCATCCTCACCCCTACCCGCGAACTGGCCGTGCAAGTGCACGACAGCATCCGCAAGTACGGTAAATATTTGCGCATGCCTTCCACCGTCGTTTACGGCGGCGCTGGCATGAGCCCGCAAATCGATGCTCTGCGTCGTGGCGTCGATATTCTTGTCGCTACGCCTGGCCGTCTGATTGACCATATCGAACAAGGTACGCTGCAATTGGGCGACGTCCAGATGCTGGTACTCGACGAAGCCGATCGCATGCTGGACATGGGCTTCCTGCCTGCCATCCGACGTGTGCTGACCTATTTGCCGAAAGTGCGTCAAACCCTTTTGTTCTCGGCAACCTTCGAAGAACAAATCAAGAAACTCGCGATCGACTTTTTGAAGAACCCTTCCGAAGTGCAAGTCTCGGCACAAAATGCCGTGGCATCGAGCGTCAGCCATCGCGCGCATCCGGTCGATACCGGTCGTAAACGCGACTTGCTCACGCAAATGCTGGCCGAACGTTATCAGGAACAAATTCTGGTATTCGGTAAAACCAAACATGGTTGCAATCGTTTGGCCGAACATCTGGAAAAAGCCGGCATTCGCTCGGTCGCCATTCACGGCAACAAATCGCAGGCCCAACGTTTGAAAGCATTGAATGATTTCAAATCCGGCAAAGCTCGCGTCTTGGTTGCTACCGATGTGGCTGCACGTGGTCTGGATATTCCGCAATTGCCGGTCGTTATCAACTATGACTTGCCGATGGTGGCCGAAGATTACATTCACCGCATTGGTCGTACCGGCCGCGCTGGTGCCAGCGGCGAAGCGATTTCTCTGGTAGCTCCGGAAGAAGCACAGTTGTTGCGCGCAATTCATCGCGTGCTGAAATCCGATATCGAAATGATCACCGTTCCCGGCTTTGAAGCCAGCCGTGCGATTCGCATGGGCAATGACAGCGGTCGTCCTTCGAACAATGCACCACGTCCTGCTGGTCAACGTCCGCCACAAAAACGCGGTCGTCGTCCACATGCGGCACCGGGCAAAACCGGCCAACCAGCATCGCATGCCCACGCCGGCCCGAAAAAGCATGGCGCAGGCAATGGTCCAAAGCGTCGTGACCCATCGGCACAACGCGGTTGATGTAGCCCGGGTGATGGCTTCACCTGACCCGGGGAAACACAAGATTCTGTAACAGTTTGAGTTGCTTATGCACTCGAGGCCGACTTGAATAAAGTCGGCCTTTTTTAATGGTGTAATGGTTTCCCCGGGTCAGGTGAAGCCATGACCCGGGCTACGCATGATAGATTTGTTTCATGCAGAAAATAATCATAGAAAAACCCGGCCATTACGATGTTTTGAAACTGGTCGAGTTTGAAAAACCCGAACTAGAATCCAATCAAGTGCTTATCAAGGTACTCGCAGCCGGTTTGAATTACGCCGACGGCATTATTCGAATGGGTTTATATGAATCGGCCAAACGTCTGCATGGCTATCCGATTACACCCGGCTTTGAAATTGCCGGTGAGGTCATGGCGATTGGCAATGACGTTTCCGAATACAAAATCGCCGATAACGTCATCGGCGTGACTTTGTTCGGCGGTTACACCAGCCATATCGTGCTCGATGCAACACGCCTGTTCCGATTGCCGGAAAATCTTTCTTTTGAACAAGCTGCCACCTTGCCTACCGTTTTTCTGACAGCCTGGTTCATGGTGCATCTGCAAGTTGTTCCGCGGGCTGGTGACACTTGGCTGGTGCATTCTGCTGCCGGTGGCGTGGGCTCTGCTTTAGTGCAGTTGGGAAAACTGGCAGGCGTTCGTGTTATCGGCGTCATCGGCTCGGCACATAAACGCGATGCCTGCTTAGCGATGGGTGCAGATGCCGTTATCGTAAAAAGCGAACAGGATTTGTGGGAAGAAGCGGAACGTCTTGCACCAAAGGGATTCGATGCAATATTCGATGCCAATGGCGTCAGCACATTGGGGGAAAGCTACAAACATCTTGCCCCGATGGGAAAACTTTGCATTTACGGTTTCGCCAGCATGCTGCCGAATAATGGCCGTTTGAACTGGTTCAAACTGGCTTGGGATTGGCTGCGTACGCCGCGTTTCAATCCGTTAAAAATGACGCAAGAAAATCGCAGTGTACTGGCAGCGAATTTAAGTTTTCTGTCTGAACACGCCATTATGTTGCGCGAAGGCATGCTGTGGTTGCTCGAACGTTTCGCCGATGGTCGATTGAAACCATTGCCGGTCGAGATATTCGATCTGACAGATGCCGGGAAAGCGCAAGCCCGGATTGAATCCGGCAAAACGGTAGGCAAGATTGTATTGCTGCCGAGACATCTGTAGGGGCGCTGCTTGCTGCGCCCATGCACTGTCGAGGTTTCAGGG
>JBOHYH010000319.1:0-23320 GCA_050737775.1 Arenimonas sp. | reverse complement strand
CGATAACCCGGTTTTTGCGAAATACCAGCCAGGCATTCTTCCGCATATCGATGTCAATCATTTGTGGTACTTGCGCGAGCTTTGGGCATTCTCGATCTTTATTCTGGTTCTGTCGCCTTTGCTCAATAGCCGTTTCGTGCAGTCGGGCGTGGACTGGCTGGCAAATAAAGCCGGATTTTTCGGATTGTTGCTGCTGCCGATGATTCCGATGATCGTTATCGGTGCGACTTTTGAAGATGACAAATACCCGATGGGTTTCACGTTTCTGCTTTATGGTTATTTGATCGGATGGAATGTGGGGCTTTGGGAGCTAATAAAGAAGTACCGCCGTGTTTTTCTCATAATTGCGGCCATCAGTTATGTCGCGATTCTGTTTGCCTATTTTATCGTCTGGCTTGATCCGGTGCTTAAAGCGATGTGGTGGGCGAAGTGGCTAGGGTTGATTGTTGTTTTCGATACGTGGCCGGCTGTGCTGGCACTGCTTGGCTTTGCCGCGGTTTATCTGAATAAGCCAAGCAATAGAATTCGCTATCTGAATGATGCCGTGCTGCCTTATTACATCCTGCACCAAACATTTATCGTGGTGCTTGCGTATTGGCTCTCGTCATATCAGCTGGGTCCGTTTCTAGAGGCATTGATTATCATCATGGCCACTTTTGCCGGATGCATCGTGAGCTACGAAATTATTCGGCGCGTAATTTTTCTTCGTCCGTTTTTCGGTTTGAAATTGCACGAAGGCAAATCCGATACGGCAACGAATGCTCCCGGCTTCGGCTATCGAGTGGGAACAGTGATGGCTTATATCGTACTGCTGCCATTAGGCTTGGAAATATTGTTGTAAACATCCTGCAAATGGAAACAGCAGCCCGGGTCATGGCTTCATCTGACCCGGGGTGTGAATGATGATCAATGTTTCTTGTTGTGAGTGATGCGGAGAGAGGTTGCAATAAGTTTCGATTGTGGCGGGATAACCCCGGGTCAGGTGGAGCCATGACCCGGGCTACGCATTTTGTGAATTCGTTGGTCGGGGAGACAGGATTCGAACCTACGACCTCTACGTCCCGAACGTAGCGCTCT
The DNA here is from genome assembly GCA_050737775.1 of Arenimonas sp. Lineage (GTDB taxonomy): Bacteria > Pseudomonadota > Gammaproteobacteria > Xanthomonadales > Xanthomonadaceae > Arenimonas. The sequence goes on along the minus strand of JBOHYH010000319.1, from coordinate 22,243 downwards.
ACCAGACTGAGCTACACCCCGTAAGGCTTATTCTATGGCTAGACCGGTCTAAATCAAGCTAAGCAAGGGAAGCCTGATTCACGTAAAATAGCGGCTTGAACCAGGAGTCTTACCTTGATTAAACCACGTACACCGCCCGGCGTGATGGAGCTTTTGCCGCGCGATCAAATTGCCTTTCAACGCATGCTGGATGTAGTCCGCCGCAATTTTGAGCGTTTCGGTTTCTTGCCGGTGGAAACGCCAGTGTTTGAATTGTCCGATGTCTTGCTGACGAAAACCGGAGGCGAAACCGAACGTCAGGTCTATTTTGTGCAGTCGACTGGTGCGCTGGAGCAAGGTGGTACACCTGAATTGGCCTTGCGCTTCGACCTGACAGTTCCCCTGGCACGCTATGTCGCCGAGCATGAACACGATCTGGCATTTCCGTTCCGTCGCTATCAAATGCAACGCGTGTATCGTGGCGAACGTGCCCAGCGTGGTCGCTTCCGTGAATTTTATCAATGCGATATCGATGTGATCGGCAAGGATTCATTGTCGGTGCGTTACGACGCCGAAATGCCGGCTGTTATCAGCGCGGTCTTCACTGAACTGGCTTTCGGTGCTTTCACCATTCAATTGAATAATCGCAAATTGATGCGCGGTTTTTTTGAAAATCTCGGTGTTGCCGATGGTGAAAAGCAAACATTGGTATTGCGTGAAGTCGACAAGCTCGACAAGCGCGGTGCCGAATATGTTCGGGAAACTTTAACCGGCGAAACCTTCGGGTTAAGCGCAGAGGTGACGCAAAAAATTCTCGACTTCGTGCAGACTCGCAGTACTTCACATGCCGATGCCATCGCGCAACTTGATAAGTTGGGGCAGGGCTCTGATGGTTTCAATCAAGGCGTTGCCGAGTTGCACGAAGTCATCGGGTTACTGAAAGCCTATGGCGTACCTGAAAAGAATTATGCGGTAAATTTTTCGATTGCCCGTGGTCTGGATTACTACACTGGTACGGTTTACGAAACGACGCTCGATGACTATCCGCAAATCGGTTCGGTCTGTTCCGGTGGCCGTTATGAAAATCTGGCCGGCCATTATTCCAAGTCACATTTACCGGGTGTCGGCATTTCGATTGGCGCCACGCGTCTTTTCTGGCAATTGAAAGAGGCTGGAATTATTTCTAGCGCAGAAAGTACGGTTGAAGCATTGGTCGGGTTGATGGATGAAGCCTATCTACCACAAGCGCTGGAGCTTGCCCAATTGCTACGTGGCGCGGGTATCAATACCGAAGTACAACTCGAAGCCAAGAAACTTGCCAAACAATTCCAGTATGCCGATCGTGCCGGTGTTCGCTTTATGGTGCTGTGTGGCGAAAATGAAATATCACGCGGAGTCGTCACCGTAAAAGATCTGCGCCGTCAGGAACAATTTGAATTGCCCCGCAATGAATTGGCAGCGGCATTGAAAGTAGAAATAGAACAACAACGCGTATTGAAAGGGCAATAAGAACAATGAAACCGATTCGCCTGGATGGAAACTCTTTGACTCGTGATCAAGTGGTCGCTGTTGCCTACGGCGCCAGTGTCGAGCTTGATGTCAAACAATTAGAAAAAGTACAACGCGCTGCCGATTTTCTGGCCGAGCAAGTGCAAAAACAGGAACCCATCTATGGCGTTTCCACCGGTTTTGGCAGCAATGCCGACAAGCTTTTGGGTGCCCATCGTGTACGTCAGCCCGATAGCTCGGACGAATCGGTGCTGGAAGAGTTACAGCGGAATTTGATTGTTACGCATGCTGTCTGCGTGGGTGAACCCTTCGGTGCCGATGTCGTGCGCGCCATGTTGGTCATTCGCATCAATACCTTGATGCGCGGGCATTCCGGCATTCGGGTATCCACTTTGCAGGCGCAAGTGGCCATGTTGAATGCCGGTATTGTTCCGGTAGTGCCGCAAAAAGGGTCGGTCGGCGCCAGTGGTGATTTGGCGCCACTTTCGCATTTGGCCATCGTGTTGCTCGGTGGCGGTGAAGCGTTTTATCAGGGCGAACGTGTTTCGGGTGCGGAAGCACTCAAACGTGCCGGTTTGCAAGCGATTCGTTTGTCGCACAAGGAAGGCCTGGCGCTGAATAACGGTACTGCACAAATGTTGGCGACCGGTGTGTTGGCCGTCAATAAGCTCGATGAAATTCTCGATACCGCCGATGTTGCTGCCGCGATGACGATTGATGCCTTCGCCGGACGTGTACGTGCATTTGACGAACATGTGCATGCACTGCGCCCGCATCCGGGTCAGGTACATTCGGCAAAACATTTACGCGATTTATTGGGCGATTCAACCTTGTCCGATATCGCCTATCACCTGGTACCGAAATTCAAATCCTGGCAGCCGGAAAGCTGGAGTTCGGAAGCCCATGCATCGTTGGCATTCGATATTGCCTGGGATTGGGTGCCGCTAAATCAGCGCCATGGTCGCGAACGTTTTTACCAACGCTTCAAACCTTTCCGTGGTGGCAAGAAACATCAGCCGCAGGATTCCTATTCCTTGCGCTGCATTCCACAAGTGCACGGCGCCGTTCGCGATGCCGTCGAACAAGCCAAACGTGTGCTCGACGTCGAACTGAATTCGGTCACCGATAATCCACTGGTATTTCCGGATTTCGAAAACCCGCGTCATATCGAAGACCAGGTGGTTTCCGCCGGTCACTTCCATGGCATGCCTTTGGCCCTGGTCATGAGTTATGTCAAAGCTGCCATTCCGGTACTGGCAAGTATTTCGGAGCGCCGTTTAAATAAATTGGTCGACCCCGCCACCAATGACGGCTTGCCACCCTTTTTGATAGGTAATGAAGACGCGACTGAATCGGGTTTCATGATCGTTCAATACACAGCGGCTGCATTGGTCAATGATCTGGCATCGCGTGCACATCCGGCATCTGTCTATTCAATTCCGACCAGCGCCAATGCCGAAGATCATGTTTCGATGGGTGCCAATGAGGCGCGCCATGTACTGGAAATGACACACGATCTTGCTCATGTGATTGCACTGGAAATTTATACTGCTGCGCAGGCACTCGATTACCGTCGCGATATGATCAATGCCGCACGCGTACTGGCAAAGAATTCCGATGCTGCTGCATTCTCCAGCAAAATTCAAAATGTACCTTTACAAGCTTCGCCTGACTACGCCGTATTCATGCAGGAAGTGGAAGCCTTGCGACTTGAACTGGCCAATTCCGATGAATTCCATGCCAGCAAGGCTGTACGTGCCGTCTGGCAGCGCCTACGACAAGATGTGAGTTTCATGGCGAAAGACCGTGCAATGGATGGCGACATCAGAACAGTATTGTCACTATTCGACCAGGGCGAGTTGTTGATGGCGGCCAAAGCCAGTGATGATTCGGATTTTTGAAAAAAATTAAATCCGCAGTGGCGCCTAATCAACGTAGGAGGCCGCTTGCGGGCAATCTCCTGATTGTTGGCTTTACGAAGCTTCGTCGCCCGCAAGCGGCCTCCTACATCGCGCCTAGATAATTTCCTGGGCGACGCTTACACGATTGCGCCCCTTGTTCTTTGACAGATAAAGCGCTTCATCGGCCTGATGAAGCGCCTGGTCCGGGCTCATGTGCCGGTCACTGGTGATTGAAATAATTCCAAGGCTCGCTGTCATCGTGATGGTTTGCAGGCCGATTTGAATATTTTCCTGCTCAATCCGTGAGCGTAGCTCTTCTGCAATCACGGCGAGTTTTTCCGATGTCACGTTCGGAATAACCGTGACGAATTCTTCACCGCCGAACCTTGCCACAATGGCGTTATGGCCGGTCAATGTCATGGTGATGGTTTTCGATAAGGACCTCAGGCAATCATCGCCCGCCAAATGGCCATAGGTATCGTTTATTTTCTTGAAGTAATCCAGATCAATCAGCATCAAGCCCAGTGGTTGGCGACGCTCGGAGGTTTGTCGCAGCATTTGCTCGAATACTTCGCGGAAATGGCGACGGTTATAAAGACCGGTGAGCGCATCCCGTTGATTCGATTCACGCAAACGCTTATTGGCGTCTGCAAGTTGTTCCAGCGCCAGACTTAATTCGGATGTGCGTTTTGCCACATTGCTTTCCAGCTTTTCATTGGCTTCATAAACAATCTTGACATTTTCATTGCGCAAATTGGCGTAACGATAAGCCAGTGCAAACGATAGCAGGATCATTTCAATCGCAGAGCCGATTTGAATGCCGTATTCGGTGATAAAGACTTTAGGCAGAATACCGAACGACACCGAGGCATAAATAAAGGTGCCAATCAGCAGGGCAGCCCAGGCCACCAGAAACAGTCTTGCAGGTCGGTACCCTTGCTTTATTGCTATGAAGGCTTGCGTCAATACGAAGATGATTCCCGGAAAAACCGTATACGTAGTCACTTTTACAGCGGTCGCATAATCGATGAACAATGATGCTAGTCCCATCATGCTGTAAAACGCTATGAAGCCGAAAGCAATGCGGTTTGCTATAGGCGACATTTCTTCCATATTGAGAAACAACCTGGCGAATTGATGCATGGCCAGTTGCGAGAAACACATCGACAAAGGAATTGCGTGATTGGCCAGCCATGGATTGTTGGGCCACAGGTATTCGAAAGCCAGTCCATTCAGGCAAAACAAAACCAAACCAAAGCCGCTGATATGCATCATGTACCAGAAATGATTCTGGTCTCGCAAAATCAGCCACAGAATCAAGTTGTAGCAAAACAGGGCGAATAATATGCCGTTGTAAATTCCGATGCCGAATTGCGCGTCGCGCTCCATTTCAGCGAAAGCACTCGGGGTATATACCGCGAGTGGAGCTTGTATCGAACTTTTGCTGGAAGTGCTTACCAACACTTCAACCTGGGTTTTCTGTGGCAGGTCTATCCAGAAATTGGGTTGTCGGTAACGTATAGCCCGAGCCGAAAATGGCTGCATATCACCCGACGTCAGGTGCTCAATATGATTGTCGGGATAGCGGACATAAACATCGACATAGTCGAGCAAAGGGTATTGCAAGACCAGCAGCCAGCGTTGCTCGGTGCTGTCCTGATTGAATAAATAGGTATGAAACCAGTAAGTGCCTTTGCTGAATCCGAAAGTCGCATTGCCATGGGGTAGCGGTCTGAATTTATTGGCCCTGGCCATATCAAACATCTGTGTCTTGTCGATTTGGCTATCGGCATCATGAAAGTATTTCACATAGGGCGATAGTTCGATTTTGCTGCGACCAGCTTCAAGCACTACGACATTATTTTGCGCCGATGCCCATCCAGGAATGAGCAGGCATGCGAAAAAAAACAGTAAAGGCGCGAAATGTCGAAACATGCTGTAGCCGATCTCCCCGTGTACGCCATCACATTATGACGTGATCCGGACTTTGTCACTCATCAGGCTTGACAATGTATTAACGCGCTATTACATTAGCGCAATGAAAAAACGCGATATCACTCCCGAAGTACCGCTAAAGCAGGGGCTTGAGGCCCTGGCTCAGGCATTTGCTGCCCTGAAAAGCCCTGCGGATATCAAAGCTTTTTTGCAGGATCTATGTACCCCGGCCGAGATGGAAGCTCTGGTGGATCGCTGGCAGGTGGTGCCCTATGTCATTAACGAAATGCCGTACCGTGAAATTCACGAACATACTGGCGTTAGCGTTACCACCATCGGCCGTGTAGCACGCACATTGAATACAGGCGCCGGTGGTTACCAAGCGGCCGCCAAACGTCTCGGCATCACAAAAACAAATCACTAATCTATTAAAACTGGAATTCGTCATGCGCTCGCACGACCGTTTACGTATAGCTATTCAAAAATCCGGACGTTTATCGGATCCCGCGCGCGATTTACTCACGCGAGCCGGACTGCAGTTCCGCGAAAGCCGTGATCGGCTTTTTTGCTACGGCGAATCCTTGCCGATCGATTTATTGCTCGTGCGAGATGACGATATTCCCGGTCTTATTGCAGAAGGGGTTTGTGATCTGGGCGTGGTGGGTCAGAACGTGCTGGAAGAACAGGCCGCCGAAAGGGTATCGCAAGGTTTGGAAGCCGCCTTCAAGGTCATCAAGCCGTTGGGCTTCGGACGTTGCCGTTTGTCGGTGGCTGTTCCAAATGAATGGGATGGCGCCGATTTTTCGCGTTTGAATGGCACCCGTATTGCGACCAGCTATCCCAATTTATTGAAGCAATGGATTGCCGAACAAAAACTCGATGCCGAAGCCGTGTTGCTATCGGGCTCGGTAGAAATCGCTCCGCGTCTGGGTAAAGCCGAAGCCATTTGCGATCTGGTGTCTTCCGGTGCCACATTGGTGGCCAACCAGTTGAAAGAAGTCGCCGTGATTCTGCAAAGTGAAGCGGTGCTCGCTGGGCCTGCCAAAGCTTTCGGCGATGAGCGTGCCGATCTGGCCGCGATGTTGTTGCGTCGTCTCGAGGGTGTACTCAGTTTGAGAGCCAGCAAGCTGGTGCTGTTCCAAAGTCGCCGCATGGTATTGCCCGAGCTGATGAAATTGTTACCGGATGCCGAATTGCCAACGGTGATGAGTCTGGAAGGTCGTGCCGAAGAAGTGGGTGTGCAGGTGCTTTGCCGCAGTGCCATGACCTGGCAAAGACTGGAAGACATGAAACGCGCAGGCGCTTCGAATTTGCTCGTTCTGCCGGTGGAGCAAATGCTGGCATGAAGACTTTCATCTGGAATCAATGCAGCGATTCGCTCAAGCAAGAGTTATTGCAAAGGCCGGTGCAGGCAACGCAAATGGAATTGAGCGAAAATGTTGCCCGCATCATCGATCAAGTAAAAGCCGATGGTGATACCGCTTTGAAAGCACTGACGCGGCGCTATGACGGCGTTGAATTGGCGGCGTTTAAAGTGAGCGAAGAAGAATTTGAGCGTGCAGAAAAAAGTGTCAGTGCAGAATTAAAGCAGGCCATGCACGATGCCAAGCAACGCCTGCAGTTATGGCATGAAGCTGGCAAGCCGACTGAATTTGAAATCGACACCGCCGAAGGTGTTCGCTGCGGAAGAATCTTGCGTGGTATTTCAACCGTGGGCTTGTACGTCCCGGCTGGCACTGCGCCATTGCCTTCCACTGCGCTCATGCTGGGGGTTCCTGCTGCCATTGCTCAATGCGACGACATCGTACTTTGCACGCCGACGCGTAGCGATGGTGAAGCCGATCCGTCGGTGCTTGTCGCTGCAAAATTATGTGGCATCGGCAATGTGTTCAAAGTCGGCGGTGCACAGGCGATTGCAGCGATGGCATTTGGCACTGAAAGCATTCCGCGTTGCGACAAGATTTTCGGGCCCGGCAATAGTTATGTTACCCAGGCCAAACAATTGGTATCCATCATGCCGGGTGGTCCTGCGATTGATATGCCTGCCGGACCATCCGAAGTATTGGTGATTGCCGATGCGGGTGCCAATCCGGTTTTCGTTGCGTCGGATTTGTTATCGCAGGCCGAGCATGGGCCGGATTCGCAGGTCGTTTTATTGAGTGATTCCTCGGAATTGATCGCCAAAGTCGCTATTGAAGTTCAGAAGCAGCTTGCAAGACTTTCACGTGAAGCCATCGCCGAGAAGGCATTGGCCAACTCACGCGCGATTGTAGTCGACAGCATTGAAACCGCTATCAATATCAGTAACTCGTACGCACCGGAACATTTGATTCTTGCCTTGCGTAATCCGCAACCGTTTTTATCGCAGGTTAAATCGGCGGGCTCGATTTTTCTCGGGGATTACGCTCCCGAGTCGCTGGGCGATTATTGCTCCGGAACCAATCATGTGTTGCCGACCAATGGTGCGGCGCGTGCTTACAGTGGCGTGAGTGTGGCCAGTTTCCAGAAAAGCATCAGTATCCAGACAGTCAGTCAGGCAGGTTTGAATGCGATTGGTCCGTGCGCCGTAACGATGGCGAATGCCGAAGGATTGCAGGCCCATGCGAATGCCGTTTTACTCAGGATGAGCGCGCCATGAGCGTGTTGAATTTGGTGCGTGAAGACCTGCGTGAATTCGCCGGGTATGCTTCGGCTCGCCGTGCCAATGTGACTGGCAATATCTGGCTCAATGCCAATGAGTCACCTTGGGCGAGTGATGCGGACAATGGCCAGAACCTCAATCGCTATCCCGAACCGCAGCCCTCGTCCCTTGTGGCACGCCTATCTGAAATTTACGGTGTGGCTTCAGCTAATTTAATGATTACCCGAGGCAGTGATGAAGGCATTGACTTGCTGGTGCGTGCATTCTGCAAAGCGGGGCAAGATGGGGTATTGATCGCGCCGCCTACTTTCGGGATGTATGCGGTTTGTGCCCGTGTGCAGAATGCCAAGGTGTTCGAAGTTCCACTCATCGATGATGAAAACCAATGGCGATTTGATCTTTCGGAGGCGTTGGAGAAAATTTTGCAGGAACCCATAAAGCTGGTTTTCGTTTGCACACCCGCCAATCCCACCGGGCAGTCCGTCTCGTTAGATGAAATACGCAGCTTGGCCAATGCATGCAGAGACAGGGCTATCGTGATTGTTGATGAAGCCTATGCCGAGTTCAATGAAACACCTTCTGCCATCACGCTATTGAATGAATTTGAAAATATTGTCGTGTTGAGAACATTATCGAAAGCCTATGCGATGGCATCGGCGCGAATCGGCATTGTCATGGCGCAGGAAAATATCCTCCGTGTATTGAAAAATATCTGCGCGCCTTATCCGGTTCCCACGCCTTGTACTATGCAAGCTTTGGCGGGCCTTTCTGAAAGTAATGTTGTGCTCGCCAAACAGCGCGCCGGAATTTCAGTGGCGGAGAGAGCACGCGTTTTCACAAAGCTTCAAGGCATGAAAACTATCAGCAAGGTCTATGCCTCACAGGGAAATTATGTTCTGGCACGCTTTGAAGATGCCGAGAAGGCCTTTCAGGCCTGTTTGTCGGCAGGCGTTGTGGTTCGCGATATGCGAGCCAATCCCGTCTTGGGCGATGCGCTCAGAATTTCCATCGGAACCCCCGAGGAAAATGATGTCATGTTGAAGGCACTGGAGTGCGTGTCATGAGCAAAATACTGTTTATCGATCGTGACGGTGTACTGATCGAAGAACCGTCAGATGAGCAGATTGATGCCTTCGAGAAATTTCGATTGGTCGAGGGCGTCATTCCGGCCCTGATCCGTTGTCGTGACGCGGGGTTTGAATTCGTTATGGTGTCGAATCAGGATGGCTTGGGTACGCCGAGTTTTCCACAGGAAAATTTTGAAGGTCCGCAATCCTTGTTGCTGCAAATATTCGCATCGCAGGGAATCCGATTCCGCGAAGTATTGATTGATCCTACAAGGCCCGAAGATAACTCGCCCAATCGCAAACCCGGCATCGGCATGGTGATGCATTACTTGCGAGATCGCGACATAGATCTGAATGCCAGCGCCATGGTAGGAGATCGCGAAACCGATATGCAGTTTGCTCAAAATCTCGGGGTGAAAGGATTCAAGCTGGGTGCTGGCGCTTACTCCTGGGCTGAAATTGCCCACGTACTTGTTGATGCACCACGCGTGGCAAATGTCGAACGCATTACCAAAGAAACCAAAATTCGCGTGAACTGGAATCTGGATCGCGCCGCGAATCCCGTTATTGCGACCGGTTTGGGTTTTTTCGATCACATGCTGGAGCAGCTCGGTAAACATTCCGGTACGGCCTTGGAGCTGACTTGTGCCGGTGATTTGCATATCGATGAGCACCACACAGTGGAAGATTCCGCTTTGGCACTTGGGCAGGCTCTGAAACAAGCTCTGGGTGACAAGCGCGGTATTGCACGTTATGCCTTCAGCTTGCCGATGGACGAAACAGATGTCAGTGCACTGTTGGATCTTTCCGGTCGGCCTTACTTTGTGTTTGAAGGAAAATTTCCACGTGAAATGGTCGGCGATCTCGCCACCGAATTGGTGCCGCATTTCTTTCGTTCCATTTGTGAAACTGCCGGTATGAATCTTCACTTGCAAGTGCAAGGCGACAACGCGCACCACATGGTCGAGGCTTGCTTCAAGGTGTTCGCACGCGTGCTTGGCGAAGCGGTAAAACGTTCGGGCAATGACTTGCCATCCACCAAGGGTGTGCTGTGAGCGTTCGATTGGTATTGCTGGATTCCGGTGGTTCGAATTTGGGTTCGGTACAAGCGGCCTTTGCCCGAATGGGTGTCGAAGCGCCAATGACATCCGATCCAGTCCAGATCAGTCAGGCAACACATGTCATTCTGCCGGGTGTGGGTGCCGCGAAGGTCTCGATGGATAGACTGCATGAAAATGGTTTGATCAATGTCATTCCAACAATCCAGCAACCCTTGCTCGGCATTTGCGTGGGCATGCAATTGCTTTTCGAAAGTTCGGATGAAGGAGACACCGAATGTCTCGGCTTATTGCCGGGCCGTGTGAAAAAATTGCAGGCACAACCTGGAATTCGCATACCGCATATGGGCTGGAACCAACTGTCGGTCAATGCCACACGCTCGCTATGCGATGGCTTGCAGGATGCCGATGTCTATTTCGTTCACAGCTATGCGGCCGATGTGTCGGTGTATACGTTGGCTCAAACCAATCATGGCAATCCATTTTCCGCGATTGTGCAGAAAGGTAATGTCATGGGCGCCCAATTTCATCCCGAGCGTTCCGGCAAGGCCGGTGCACGTTTACTGGAAAATTTTCTATCACTATGAATTTCACTATTTATCCCGCCATCGATATCCGTGAAGGCCGGGTAGTACGCTTGCTGCAAGGTGACTACGCGCAGGAAACGGCTTATTCGGACAATCCTCTGGAAGTGGCAAAAAACTATCGAAATGCAGGAGCGGAGTGGCTGCATTTAGTCGATCTGGATGCGGCAAAGGTGGGTTCCTATACCTTGCTGGAAATTGCAGGCTTTATGCAGAATGCGCTTGGCTTGAAAATTCAGTCTGGCGGTGGAATACGCAGCAAGAACGATATTGAATGGCTACTTGATGCAGGCATGAATCGTGTTGTCGTCGGTACATTGGCTGTCAATTCTCCCGAACGGGTGTCGGAATGTATTCAGCAATTCGGTGCCGATCGAATTACTGTCGCGCTGGATACACGGCAGGATGAAAACGGCGAATGGCAGTTGCCGGTGAAGGGCTGGACCGAAAAATCGGAAAAAAACCTGTTCGGAATGTTGGATTTTTACCGACAATGCGGACTTCGTCATTTGCTATGCACCGATATTGCTCGCGATGGTATGTTGTCGGGATTGAACAATGAGTTGTATGGCGAAATCGCTAAACGATATCCTGACATTTCAGTACAGGCTTCCGGAGGTGTTAAAACCCTGCAGGATATTCGCGATGCAAAAGTGGCAGGTGCAGGTGGCGCAATACTGGGCCGCGCCTTGCTGGAAGGTCGGTTTAGCTTGCAGGAGGCCATTGCATGTTGAGCCGCCGAATTATTCCCTGCCTGGATGTAAAAAACGGCGTTGTCGTGAAAGGCGTAAAGTTTCGTGACCACGTTGTCATGGGCGGCATCGAAGAGCTCGCGCAACGTTATCGTGATGAAGGTGCTGATGAATTAGTTTTTTACGATATTACCGCCAGCCCCGAGGGTCGTTCGGTAGATCGTGATTGGGTCAAGCGGGTATCGGATTTAATCGATATTCCATTCTGTGTTGCCGGTGGTATCAGCAGTGTTGAAGAAGCCTCTACAGTATTGCATGCAGGAGCAGACAAGGTTTCCATCAATACACCGGCGCTGTTGCGGCCGGATTTGATCAATGAATTGGCCGACGCCTTTGGGGTGCAATGTGTGGTCATCGGTATTGATTCCCTGCGTGATGCAGACGGACAGTGGCGTATGCGGCAATTTACCGGTGATCCGGGTAAAACACAGGCACTTGCAAAGCTCACCCTGGATTGGATTGTTGAAGTACAGCAACGCGGTGCAGGCGAGATAGTGCTTAATTGCATGGGCAGCGACGGTGCCCGCAATGGCTATGACATCGAACAATTAAGTGCAGCGCGTACCATCTGTCAGGTTCCGCTAGTGGCCTCTGGCGGTGCCGGAAGTATTTCGCATTTTGTCGATGTATTTGAAAAGTCCGATGTCGATGCAGCACTTGCTGCAACCGTATTTCATAACGGTAGTATTCCGATCCCCGATTTGAAACGGGTACTAGCGGAAAGAAATATTCCAGTTCGGCTTTGAGGTGAAATAATGAAAACAATAAATCTTGATACCCTGGACTGGAACAAACAAGACGGTCTGCTGCCTGCGATTATTCAGGATGCCAATACTCTGCAAGTTCTTATGTTGGGTTATATGAATCGCGAAGCACTCGAAGCGACACAAAAAGAGAACAAGGTCACTTTTTATAGCCGCAGCAAACAGCGCTTATGGAAAAAAGGCGAAACCAGCGGCCACGTGTTGAATGTGATCAGCATTGAAGCCGATTGCGATAATGATACTTTGTTGATTCAGGCAGTTCCCGCCGGTCCGACGTGTCATTTAAATCGGGCCAGTTGTTTTGAAGCGGCGCCGGAAAATTTCATCGCACAACTGGATACTTTGCTTGCACAGCGCCAGAAAACGATGCCGGAAGGTAGTTACACCACGAAATTATTCGAGTCCGGTGTGCGTCGTATCGCCCAGAAAGTAGGAGAAGAGGGTGTTGAAACAGCCTTGGCTGCTGTAGCGCAGGATGAAAATGATTTGCTGAATGAGGCCAGCGATCTGGTTTATCATTTGATGGTGTTATTACGGTCCCGTGGCCTGGATTGGAATGCAGTGCAGGGGAGTCTGAAACAACGTCATCAGTAAAAAAGTCGAGGGCTTATGTTGCGCGCAGCAATTACTTTCAGCTTCAGCCTGCTTGGGCTTTTGTCATTCGACGCTTTTGCATTGCCGCCGGTTATTGAAGGCGTGGTGTTTGATGACCGCAACCGCAATGGCGTGTTGGATAAATCCGAACCCGGTATTGCAGGTATCGCTGTTTCCGATGGTCAAACGATCGTCCGCAGCAATGCAAAGGGACGATGGATGTTATATCCCTCCGAATCCAGCATGGTGTTCATGATCAAACCGGATGGATGGTCTGTGCCGACAAGCGAGACTGGCCTGCCGGATTTCTGGGTCGATGTGCATTCCGAACGAGCCAATCAGGGCATTCAATTTGCACTTCGCAAGAATTCAGACAAGCCAAAGAAAAAAGAATCGACAAATAACAAACTCGATTTGTTGATTTTTGGCGATCCGCAGCCAAAAAATAGTCAGGATGTCGGCTACTACGAAAAAGATATCGTGCAGCCTTTGATCGGTAACGCACAGGCAAGTCTCGGTATTTCCTTGGGTGATATTGTTCACAGCAATCTGACTTTGTTTCCTGCCATGAATAAAGTCACCAGACGGCTTGAAACCCCTTGGCTGCATGTTGCCGGCAATCATGACCGTGATCACACTGCCTTGAGCGATGAACATTCATTGGCGACATTTTCCCAGTATTACGGCCCCGATACCTTTGCCCGGGAAGAGTCCGGTGTCAGCGTCGTTGTATTGGATGATGTGGTGCATGAGCCTGATTCGGGTGTGCCTGCAAAATATGTGGGAGGATTGCGCGAGACACAGTTCCAGTTTTTACAACAGTATTTAAGCTCGCTGCCGAAAACGCGCCGAGTCATTCTTGCCATGCATATTCCGGTTTTCGATGCCGATGTCAGTCCCGAGAAAGACACGTTCCGCGATGCTGACCGCCAGCGCTTGTATTCCCTGTTATCGGATTTTGATCATGCTTTGCTTTTAACCGGGCATGTCCACACACAACGCCATTTTTTTCATGATGCAAAGCATGGCTGGAAGGGTAAAGCACCGCTGCATGAATACAATGTAGGCGCCGCTTGCGGCGCGTTCTGGTCCGGTGTCAAAGACGCCGCCGGGATTCCCGAGTCTGCCATGCAGGACGGTACGCCCAATGGTTATGCCAGATTGTCCTGGCCTGAAAATACGCAGCCGAATTTAAGTTGGCAAGTTGCCAGAGCTTCTGCCAGTAAACAGATGCAATTATTCGCACCGAAAGTACTGCGCCAAAAAGCTTACCCGGCCTTCGGCATCTTCGCGAATGTCTTTATGGGTATGTCGGGCACTCCAGTCGAATTTCGTGTCGATGATGGAGAATGGAAGGCGATGACGCGGGTCGAAACTCTGGATCCAAGCATTGTCGAGCAGAATATTCTGGATGCACGTTCCGAGCAGTTGCGTAGTTATGATTTGATGTCGGAGGCCATGGTCTCGACACATTTATGGCGTGCTGCCGTTCCGACCCACTTGTCTGTTGGAAAACATCAGATCGAAGTGCGGGCAAAATTGAATGATGAATGGTTTAGCGAGAGCCTGCAGTATCTTTTGCAGGTAGCGGAGCCGTAGGTCGGGCCTCGGCCCGACTTTCCTCGGCCCGACTTTCCTTAGCCCGACTTTCCTCAACCCGACTTTTCAATGTAATAAAAAATGGCAGCTTCGGACGGTTTGTCGGCAGTTGCTTTTGCCATATTTGCAGATGAGTTTGCATCTCCTTACCCATGCTTATCTGGGGCTCGGAGGCAGTGTAATCAGCCTTGGTTTCCCAGCTGGCAATTTTGTTTTTGGCTTGCATGAATGCCTGCTCAAAATCGTTATGTTCATTCATTGCCTCTACCCAGAATGCTTTCCCGAACCAAGTGATTTCGGAGTCAGCGCCGCAACCAAATGATGTACGGTCTTTACGCGCAGCGGTAATAATCAGCCGGTTTTCATTGCGTAAGGGTTCAATAAAACCCCCAGAATAACAAGCCGAAACAATAATGATCTGGTGTTTAATGCCGCTGGCGACAAGCGCCGAGTCCAGTTCCCCTGGCGTGATCTGGGCAAGCGGCAGATCGCCCAATTGCAATATGAATTTATGGTCCTTGCTGCCATGGCTTGTCAGATAGACAAGCAGAATATCTTGCTCGCGATCCATTTTTCCGGAGAGACCCTGCAAGGCATTTTTAAGATTCGTAAAACTGGCAATCGTGTTGTTTTCCCCGTTTTCCAGTGTATTTACCAGAGGCAGGTATTTGGCATCCAGTCGTGACGGCAGCAATTTCTGAAGATATTCCACTTCATTGCGGAAAACACGCTCGTTGCCATCGCCAGCAACACCAATCACATAAAGATCTATCTTGTCGGGATTTTGGGCGGAAATGCTGGCCAGTTGTTTTTGCAGAAGATTTGCTTGTATCGAAAACACTGCCTCGCTATCAAAATGCTCTATCTTGTCCGCCATCTCGAATTCTGCGGCGAATTCCTCCTCCGAAGGCATTCCGAAAAAGATGGTTTGCTGAAGACTTTGAGTCCAAGGCCAAAACGATAGACTCATTGTCAAAAGACTGGCGGCAATAATTCGCATAGCATTTCGTGGCTGCATGAAATGCATATAGATCCTTAGTATGCACAACACAATAATGCCGAATACCAGTTTTGCCGTGCCACTCGTGGGTACTTCGTAAACTGGAATGTCGAAGCTCGACACAATCAGAAGCAGGGTCCAGATGGAGGTGGTGACCAGAGTAATGGTGGCAAGCGACAGCCAAAGTGATTGACGGCCGATGATATTGGCGGCAAGTGCCGATGCCGCCAGCAATGCCATTAAAAGCAAGGCATAACCGCCATAAGCACTCTCGACGAAAAAAGGTTCTTCGCCCGCTTTGAGGTAACTGCTTACTGTCAACAAACCGGTAAAGAAAAAGGCAATCAGTCCAAAACTGGTAAATCCCGTAATAGGCGTGCGGGATTTCGGAGCTCTCAGAAAGCAGAAACTCAAGCCCTGGCCAAACAGTCTGAAAGAATCGGATAGCCAGGCAAGGTTCAAAGATTTATGGCTTTAAAACTGCTTACACGATGATGCCCGTGAGTGGCTTCATCCAGGCGGGGGTTCGGATAGTCGCCCAGACGGTCAAGTAGCACGGTGTCCATTCCAGCATCGCGAGCTGCATCAAGTTCTTCCACTATATCGGACAGGAAAATAATAGCCGAAGGCTCTGCATCAATTGCAGAAGCAATTCGGCGATAACTTTCTGCATCGCGCTTGCCGCCCATTTCGGTATCGAAATAGCCGGAAAATAATCCGGTCAGATCACCGGCAACCGTATGACTGAAAAATAATTTCTGGGCAGGCACCGAGCCTGAGGAATACACATAGATGCGATGCTCTGCTTCATGCCAGTGTTTGAGCATCTCTGCGGCATCATCGTAAATATGCGCTGCGTAATCGCCATCACGGTAACCGGCAACCCAGATCATGCCTTGTAGCGCTTTCAGTGCCGTGTGCTTGCGGTCGGTGTCGATCCAGTTGAGCAAGGTTTCAATGAGATGCTCATCATTAAAAAACTCGGAGCCCAATTCCAACTGTACTTGATCCAGCCAATGGCGAACTTTCGGGTCCTGCGCATGCTTTCGCACGAAGTTGGGTAGTTCGCGTCGTGCATAAGGGAACAATACTTCCTTGACGAAGGAGATCGAGCTGGTCGTACCTTCAATATCGGTAAGAATTATTTTCACGCAGCTTGTCCGATTTCATAACGTGGGAATTTATCTGCCCAGTCGGTCCCGGTGAAATGGCCAACCCAGCCATCCGGCTCGGTAAAAAAGCGGATGGCGATGAAGTAGGGCGCCGGCCCCATATCGAACCAATGTTTTGTGCTGTCGGGCACACCAATTAAATCACCCTGCGTGCAAAGAATTTCGTAAACGCGGTCTTCCACGTGCAAGGTGAACAAGCCGGAGCCGGCAACAAAGAATCGAACTTCGTCTTCCTTGTGGAAATGTTCGTTCAGAAATTTTCCACGCATGGCTTCACGATCAGGATGCTCGGGTGAAATGCTGACGACATCCACTGTCTTGAAACCTTTTTCTTGGACAATTTTTTCAATATCGGATTTGTATGCCGAAAATACTTCGTCCTGCGATGCGCCTGGTTTCACCGGAGCACTGGCTTTCCAATGTTCAAAACGCACACCGATTTTCTGCAATTGCTCGGCAATAAATTCATGGGTATTGGCCATGAACATCGGATTGACAGTGTCTTGCTCGGAAAAAATTCGCAGGCGACTCATTGTTTATATTTCCTCAGCTCAAGTTCGCAGCTAATCAAAAAATCAAAGGCTTCCAGATGACGGCGGGCTTCCATCATGTCCCGGCCCCAGGCATACAGACCGTGGCCATGGATCAAATAACCCCAGAGCGGCCCATGGTCCAGTTTGGTTTCGACTTGTTTGGCCAATACGGTCATGTCTTGTGTGTTCGGGAAAATCGGCAAGTCATAGTGTGTTTCGTGAGTCGTTTGACCACGGAATGCCTTGATCAGTTCGTAGCCATCAAACCGGATAAAGCCTTGTTCGCCGTAGAGGCGGGAGGCGAGGGTTTGATTCATGGAATGTGTGTGCAGTACGCAGCCAATATCCGGGTAACGGGCATATAAATGCGTGTGCAACAAGGTTTCGGCAGAAGGTTTCTGAGAAGTGGCAACGGGGTTGCCTTGCAAATCCACCACCATGATATCGGCTTCGGTTAAGCGGCCTTTGTCGCGGCCCGAAACAGTGATGGCGGCGTGCTTGTGGTCCAGACGCATCGAGAAATTACTGCTGGTAGCTGGAGTCCAGCCACGTTGGGCCAGCTCACGGGTGCTTTCGACCAGCTCCAGTGCTCGGGCGTATAATTTTTCAGGGTCGTAAGGTAGGTCATTCATGACACCAAGTTTAACGGATAGCATAAAAAGTGTGTGTCAACTTGATCCAAATCACTTTACAAATACACAAAATGCGTAGACTGCCGCTATACCAAGGAGCCTAGCCATGAACACCACAGCCAATGC
This sequence comes from Arenimonas sp., assembly GCA_050737775.1. GTDB lineage: Bacteria > Pseudomonadota > Gammaproteobacteria > Xanthomonadales > Xanthomonadaceae > Arenimonas. Next base: position 4,397 of record JBOHYH010000319.1, on the reverse strand, counting down.
CCGTCGTCGTTTTATGCTTCAAGCCGTCGCTGCCGCCATTGCCTTGCCGCTGTTTGGACAAGCTTTCGCCCAAGCCCTGAAAAAACTACCGGCCGATAATGCCACTGCCAAGGCGCTTAAATATGTCGCCGATGCCGCCACTTCCCAGGAGCCCAGCAAAAAGCCCGGTAGTAGCTGCGCCAATTGCCAGTTTTTTACCGCCACTACTGGAGCTTGCAGTCTGTATGCCGGTTTTGCCGTAGCGCCTAAAGGCTGGTGTACCGCCTGGGCCAAGAAAGCCTGAGACCAGGCCTCGCAACTTTTGAGACACACGCAAAGGTAGAATTGAAGTCTGTCGTGGGAGCGGCGTAAGCCGCGAATGGTGAAGGCTACGAGTCTTCGGAAGCATTCGCGGCTTACGCCGCTCTACTGGATTCTTTAGGAGCCGTCGTGTCTCAAACCATTTTAATTTTCCTGATCGGGCTTATTGCATTTGCAGTGGGCGCGTTTGTTTTTTATGGCATGGCCAAACGCCAGCAAATGACATTGTCGCAGGCCGAACGCGAGCTTCGGGAGCAGCAAATACGGGAAGCCAAAGTCCAGCTCGAGCAGCTAGAGGCGCAAATTGCCGTATTGCGGTCCAGCAACTCTCAAGCGGAAAACAAACTAACGGAGCTTGAAACTCGCCTTGAGCTTGAGCGCAGTAATCACACGGAAAAATTACTCGGTATTCAAAATGCCGAAGCGCGCTTGATGGAGACCTTCCAGAATACAGCCACGAGAATTCTGGATGAACGGGCAGAGAAATTCAGCGAGCAAAGCCAGAAGCAGGTGAGCGGTTTGCTTGATCCATTGAAGGAACAGCTCAAACATTTTCGGGAAACCGTTGATAACACAAACAAGGAAATTTACTCGCTGAAACAATTGAATCAGCAAATTACCCTTGATGCAGCCAACTTAACTCGCGCCCTAAAGGGTGATAGTCGTAGCCAGGGAGCTTGGGGTGAATTGGTGCTGGAGCGTATTCTTGAAGCCTCCGGACTGACAGCAGGTCGCGATTTCGATGTGCAGGAAGTATTGAAAGACGAAGACGGTGGTCGCCCGCGTCCCGATGTGATTGTCAGATTGCCGGAAAATAAAGACCTGGTACTGGATGCGAAAGTCTCGTTGACAGCCTACGAGCGTTTCACCACAGCCGATACCGACGAAGCTCGGGGCTTGGCGCTGAATGAACATCTGATCTCGATGAAGCGGCATATCGATGGTTTGTCAAAGCGCGATTATTCAAGTCTTCCGGGCTTGCGCACGCTGGATTTCGTGTTGTTGTTCGTGCCGGTAGAAGCTGCATTCATTGATGCTTTGCGTGCGGATGACCAACTTTATCGTTATGCCTTGGAAAAAAATATCGTCATTGTCGGGCCGAGCACTTTGCTGGCAACGTTGCGCACCGTCGCCCATTTATGGAAACTGGAAGACCGCAGTCGGAATGCCGATGAAATTGCTCGGCAGGCTGGCGGCTTGTATGACCAATTCGTGATGCTGGAACAGGATTTCAGCAATGTCGGCGAGCAACTGGAAAAAGCCGTGCGCAGCCACGAATCAGCAGTAAAGCGTATCGGAACCGGTAAAGGTAATCTGCTTGGACGCGTAGAGAAATTACGCAAACTCGGCGCCAACACCAAGAAACAATTACCACGCGATAAATTATTGGGTGTGGATGATGCACTCGATGACGAGGCATGAATGCGCGCAGGAGCGGCGTAAGTCGCGAATGCTTCAAGTTGTTCGCGGCTTACACCGCTCCTACATGCAAAAAAACGGCGCGATATACGCGCCGTTTTTTTGTTTGTGAAATATACCTGCTTTATTCGTGCGGAGCTTCGCCTTTTTGCAGTCTGGAATTGCGTATGCCGTACAAGAAATAAAGCACAATCGCGGCGAGCACATACCACGCGAAAAAAATCAGAACGCGGGTTTCGACAGTAAAGATCAGGGCGAAGCACGAAATAATGCCGAGCACCGGGACGACCGGATATAACGGAACCCGGAAGCCGCGAGGAATATCCGGGTGTGTTTTACGTAGCCAGATGACGGCCATGCAAACAATTCCGAACGCAGCCAAGGTGCCCACTGAGGTCATATCACCCAATGTGTTGATATCAAAGAATGCTGCAGCAACTGCAGTAATCAAGCCAACTAAAATGGTATTAACCCAAGGGGTTTGGAACTTGGGATGTACTTTCGCAAATACTTTTGGCAACAGTCCGTCACGTGCCATCGTATAGAAAATACGAGTTTGGCCGTACATCAATACAAGAATCACGGAGGTCAAACCGATAATTGCACCTATCTTCACGGTTTTCGCAAACCATCCCCACGCCGGGCCCAGCGCATCAACAGCTACAGATACGGGGTCGGGTACATTGAGCATTTTGTAGTTGACGATGAGAGTCATAACTATCGAGACGAGAATGTATAGAACTGTGCAGATCACCAAAGACCCAATAATCCCAAATGGCATGTCGCGTTTAGGATTTTTGGACTCTTGGCCAGCCGTGGAAACTGCTTCAAAGCCAATGTAGGCAAAAAATACGATAGAAGACGCTCTGAAGATACCACCCCAGCCGAACTCTCCGTCCTTACCTGTTGCTTCAGGAATAAAGGGGGCCCAGTTTGATTTGAGCGTATCGAAATGTTGAATGACGTACCAGCCGCAAATAATAATGAACGCAATTATGACAGTGGCTTTGATAGCCACGATTAAATTGTTTACCTTTGCACTTTCCGATACGCCGATGATAAGCAGTCCCGCCAGTGCAGCACATATCATGAAGGCTGGAAGATTAAAAAGAGCGGTGACGGTATTACCATCAGCCCCGATTAGAGCAACCCCGTCCTTCATTACTGCATGCCCGTAGGGGCCTGTAAGTTCGGGCGGAATTACCATGCCGTAGTCACCAAGCAAGCTAACGACATAGCCCGACCAACCCACTGCAACGACAGATGCTGCGAGTCCGTATTCTAATAATAAGAGGCCGCCCATAATCCAAGCGGCAAATTCGCCTACTGTTGTATAGCTGTAAGTGTAGGCAGAGCCAGAAACGGGCAGGGTTGATGATAATTCAGCATAGCAAAGGCCTGCCAGCCCACAAACCACACCTGCAACTAAAAAGGAGAGTAGTACAGCCGGGCCTGCATGCAATGCAGCCGCATTACCAGTACGTACAAAAATACCAGCACCAATGATGCAGCCGATACCCAGGAATACCAGATTCCATGGGCCTAGCGTGCGTTTTAGCGTACTGGTTTCGGTTTCCCTTTGGACCTGCTCGACTGTCTTTCTAAGCAGTAGGCGCGACATTAATCCTGTTTTCTCATTGCTCGCCATCAATTTTCCCCTAGCAAATGTTGCATTTCGTTGTTAATAAACCTTACGGTCAATTTTCCGTGCTTTATTACGTAGGCACTTTAGTCCGGTAACATACTCTGCGTAGATAGCGAGGCGCAAGCCATAGTGCAAATACCGTGAGGTTAGTTTGGACAATTTTTCACCAGCGCAGCAGCAAGTCTTGAACTTGCTGAATCAATACATCGAAGATGAACCGGAAAACCTGCATTCCATAGCCTTGTTAATTGCATTTGCCGAGCAAGAGCAAAATTGCTGCGAACGCACATTAACGATTGGTCATTTCACAGGCTCATGCTGGCTGGTCTCAAAAGATGGCGAACGTGTATTGCTGACGCATCATAAAAAATTGGAGCGCTGGCTGCAGTTAGGTGGCCATGCTGACGGCGATAGTGATCTGGCTCAGGTAGCGCTGCGTGAAGCACAGGAAGAGTCCGGACTAAGCGATTTAAGCGTCGAGCCGGAAATTTTTGACTTGGAACGGCACGCCATTCCGGCAAGGGGTGCAGAGCCGGAGCATTATCATCACGATGTGCGCTTCGTGGTACAGGCAAACGGTAGCGAAGATTTTATCGTCAGCGATGAATCACATGCGTTGGCATGGCGAGTCATCAGCGAATTGGTTGATGACCCCGATGCCGAAGAAAGTATTCGCCGCATGGCAAGAAAGTGGTTGAATCGTAGAGTGGGCATTGCCCACCCCACAAATAACTAGAAAGTTTTTGTTTCTACGCGACCACCAAATTCACCTGTCAAGGTGCTGACGTAAATCTTTTCGCCGGTGGCAATATATTCCGGCACCATGATTTCGATGCCGGTACTTAGCTTGGCAGGTTTCGGGCGTTTGGTTGCCGTGCCGCCTTTTAATTCGGGCGGTGTTTCGATCACCTCCAGCACGACATTGGCCGGCAATTGCAGACCAATGGCTTGGTCGTCAATCAATTGCACATAGCAATCTTCCAGACCTTCGGTGATATAGCCTTTTGCATCGCCGAGCGTCGAAGGGCTGAGC
>JBOHYH010000318.1:0-1173 GCA_050737775.1 Arenimonas sp. | reverse complement strand
GAACTTGCATTGAATGATTTCATCGAACATCGTTTGCCGCTGTTTGGTCAATATCAGGATGCGATGTGGACCAATGAGCCTTATCTTTATCATTCGCGAATCTCGGCTGCACTCAATCTGAAATTATTGTCACCCAGAACTGCAGTAGCAGCTGCCCTAATCACTTACGAAAACGGCAAGGCACCACTCGCTGCAGTCGAAGGTTTTATTCGACAGATAATTGGCTGGCGCGAATTTGTCCGAGGCATGTATTGGTTGCGGATGCCGGCATTTCTTGAAGACAATGCACTCGATGCCCAGGCAGATCTACCGGATTTCTATTGGACTGGCGACACCGACATGACCTGCCTAAAACAGGCTATCGGACAAACTCTCGAATTCGGCTACGCGCACCATATTCATCGTCTGATGGTGACGGGTTTATTTGCGCAACTGCTTGGGGTCAAGCCCAAGCAAATTCACGAATGGTATTTGGCGGTATATGTCGATGCAGTAGAGTGGGTCGAGTTACCCAATGTACTCGGCATGAGCCAATACGCCGATAACGGCAGAATGACATCCAAGCCCTACGTGGGGAGCGGCGCTTACATAAAGCGCATGTCGAATTATTGCGGAACTTGCCGATACAAACCCGAGCAATCGACGGGCAGTGCAGCCTGTCCGTTTACGACTTTGTATTGGGATTTTCTGAGCCGCTACGAAGACAAATTTGCAAGGCATCCACGAACTGCCTTGCAGTGGAAAAACCTGTCACGTATTGATGATGTCACGCGGTCGGAAATACGAAAGCAGGCCGACAGCCTGCGAATGAAATATTCAAAAATCGAGGCAATAACATGAAAACATGTCTGATTACCGGCGCGTCTGGCGGCGTTGCTGCTGCGCTGACAGAAAATTTGCGTTCGCAGGGTTGGAAGCTTGCGTTGGCGAGCCGCAATATTGAAAAACTTGAATCGCATTCAGATGAAAAAATAATTTCCGTTGATGTCTCCAGCGAAGTCGGAGCAGAGTTTGCTCTGCAGGAAGCTGCTCAATACTTCGGCACATTGCCCGATGCCGTCGTCAATTGTGCTGGTGCGATTTTTATTGCTCCAATTGCCCGCACCAGTGAAGCGCAATACCGTTCCTGTCTATCGGCCAATCTCGATACGGCATTTTTTATCAGTAAAGCGT
>JBOHYH010000317.1:0-32992 GCA_050737775.1 Arenimonas sp. | reverse complement strand
GGCCCAAGGGCCCTCCTACGAGGAAAATCGTGTTTGTTACATCTTGCAAAGCCCTCATCCGGCGCCCTTTATCTGGGCGTATGCTGATCAAGGGGACTGATCTATGAAAGACACTTCCAGTCGCGACAAACTTGCCATTCAGCAGCTGGTATTGCTGAACCGCATTGCCTTGCTGGCCGTGCAGGATTTGGGTGCATTACAGCCCATGCTGCAACGTATTGTCGATGAGCTGCAACAGGAATTCGGTTGGGAATTCGTTGCTTGCGTCAGCATCGACAAAACCGCCAACGAATTTGTTTGCCAGGCAGTGCGTAGCACCATTCCAACGCAGATTCATGTTGGATATCGGCGGGCGCTGGGTTCAGGAATCGTCGGCGAATGTGCGCTCAGTGGAAAAACCATCGATATAGAAGACACTCGAGGCCATGCAAATTTTATCGAAACCCTCGATGGCACCTTGTCTGAATTATGTGTGCCGATCATCCACAACAATGAAGTGCTGGCCGTACTCAATGCCGAAAGTTTGCGTGCAGGAACGTTTCACGGCCAAAGGTCCATGCTTGAAACCATCGCTGCCCAGATTGCCGGTGCCATTTACACGGCAAATCTATACAGCCACCTGCAGGAAACCCATCTGGAATTGCAGCATGCCTATCGCACGCTGGAAAACATATCGCAGCAAGACGGGTTGACCGGCATCGCCAATCGACGTTGTTTTGATACGTGGATGGAAGAAAGCTTCAGCACTGCCGCCGAAGGAAAGAGGCTGGTTTCACTTTTGTTGATCGATATCGATAACTTCAAGGCCTATAACGACGGCTATGGTCATCTGGGTGGCGATATCTGTTTGAGGCAAGTGGCAGAATTGCTTGCTTATATGCTCAGCGATGCCGACGCAAAACTGGCCCGCTATGGCGGTGAAGAATTTGCCATTATTTTTCCCGACACGAATACGCAGGCCGCCTATGCATTTGCCGAACGCATACGGATGTCATTTGAAGCGCGCGCTTTCGAGCATGCCTATTGCGAGCGAAAAACAATAACACTCAGTATCGGTGTTGCCAGCGTGTTGCCCGATGCCAATGAAGATCCGCAACATCTCATTTCATTCGCCGATACCGCTTTGTACGAGGCAAAGCGTAATGGTCGCAACCGCGTCGAGGTCTACTCAGGAGGTCCCTTGGGACCGATTGCCTGATTTCGCAAATGTTGTCGGGCCCAAGGGCCCTCCTACGGAAACGCCGCATTGCTGCGGCGTTTCTTTTTGGATCTGCATTGCTTAGGCAATGGCAACCTCAGCCACCGTCGGGTAATCCGAATAACCCTGTGGCCCCGGCGTGTAAAGCTGGTCAGGATTGAACGCATTCAAGGCAATATTTTTCAACAAGCGTGTGGGCAAATCCGGGTTGCCGATAAACGGTTTACCGAATGCGACTACATCGGCGATACCTGATGCCAAAGCAGCTTCAGCACGTTCGCGATTGAAATCTCCGGCGAGCATCAAGGGACCGGGGAAAGCTTCGCGAATGGCTTTGACGGAACTGTCGGGTACCGCGCCCGGTGTTGCAATCAAATGCAGATAGGCAATGTCGCGTTTCGTTAGCTCGCCCACAAGTGCCAGATATTCGACTTCTTCATTTTCATAATTGGCCGCCAAATCATTAAAGGGATTGAACGGCGAAATGCGAATGCCGACACGACCGGCACCAATGGCAGCAGCAACGGCATCCACCACTTCCAATACATAACGACGGCGATTTTCTGCACTGCCACCGTATTCATCGTCACGAATATTGCTGCGTGGATTCAGAAATTGCCCGAGCAAATAGCCATTGGCTGCATGCAATTCGACGCCATCCAGACCGGCGGCAATAGCCAATTTCGATGCGCTTACAAAATCATTTTTCACACGCTCAAGATCGTCACGGCCCATTGCTTTGGGAGCGGGGTGATCTTGCATGCCTTGCTGGTCAGTCCACATTTGTCCAGCCGCTGCGATGGCCGAAGGTGCGATCAATGCTTTGCCTTCCGGTAAATTCAGGTCATGACCAATACGGCCGGTATGCATTAATTGCACGGCCAGTTTGGAGCCGCCGACATGCACGGCCGTGGCAATTTTGCTCCAGGCATCAGCCTGTTCCTGAGTGAAAATACCGGGGATGCGGGCATAGCCCAATCCATCCGCCGAGGGCGAGGTGCCTTCGGTAATCAGCAGGCCTGCACTATTACGTTGCTCGTAGTATTCGCGCATGGTGTCGTTGGGAATATTGTTGATGGCGCGCGAACGTGTCATGGGGGCCATCGCAATGCGGTTTTGCAAGGCGAGCTGGCCAATAGTCTTAGGTGAGAACAGCAAATTATCGTGTGACATAGGGTTTCTCCGTTTAGACAGGCAAGATGATGCCGGGTGCTTTGATAGCCAAGCCGTATCTTTGGCATGCAGCGTTGCGGTGCTGGAACGAATGCCGATTCTGGCGCAATAAAAATTTCACATCACCTCTTTTATAGTGCAAACACTTGGGCAGGCTTAATCGGAGCGAATCATGGACCAGCGCGTTATCGATCTCTACAACCATTACATCCACGGCAGTATGCCGCGCCGCGATTTTCTGAATCGTCTTGCGGGCATCGCAGGCAGTGTTGCGGCGGCTAGCGTGTTGCTGCCCTTGATTGAACCGAATGAAGCTTACGCGCAACAGATCGACCCAAAAGACCGCATGCTGAAGACCGAGTACGTTGAATACTCGGGAACAAAGTGGCCGGTGCGCGCCTACGTCGCCAAGCCGGCGAAAGCAAAAAAACCCTTGCCCGGATTGTTGATCATTCATGAAAATCGTGGCCTGAATGCGCATATCGAAGATGTCGCGCGTAGGGCCGCATTGGCAGGTTATATCGCTGTTGCCCCCGATGGTTTAAGTGTTGCCGGTGGTGCACCTGTGGACCAGGAAAAAGCCCGCGATTTATTTACCACGACCGATCACGCCACCATTGATAAGGACATCATCGCCGGCATTCCCTACATCGCCAGCCGCAGTGACGGCAACGGAAAAATCGGCGCCGTCGGGTTTTGTTATGGCGGCGGCATGGCTTTGCGTTGTGCTGCCGAACGCGGCGAAGTGAATGCGGCGGTATGTTTCTACGGCAGCGCCTTGAACGCCGAACAAATCGCAAAAGTGAAAGCGCCTTTGATGATGCACTACGCCGGCAACGACGAGCGCATCAATGCAGGCATCAATGAATTTCGCACTGCACTTGATCTTCAGAAGATCGCCTACAGCCTTAACATGTATCCCGGTACGCAACACGGCTTTCATAATGATTCCAGTACCGCGCGCTATGATGTTGCAGCCGCCAAGCTGGCATGGGCAAGAACGATTGCATTGTTCGATAGTGCATTGAAATCCGCGTAGGAGGGCCCTTGGGCCCGACAAACCTGCGATAAGCGATCGGGCCCAAGGGCCCTCCTACGGAAAAATTCCGCCCACATAAAGTTCTCTGCCATCTTTAAAAATGAAGTCGCATGACTTCATGCAAGCGCCGCACAGCTTGTCGTTTTCGCACTGAATGTATGATTTACTGCGCAGGAACAAATCCTGGAGTGCACAGCCATGAGTTCAGCCGATCAAGCTCTCGCCACGCAGTTGGCGAACATCGAAAAACGTACCGGCAAAACGCTCGCGCAACTGACCGAGTTGGTAAAAAAATGCGGAAAATCCAAACACGGGGAAATTCGTGATTGGCTTAAATCCGAACTGGGCATGGGACATGGCGACGCCAATACTTTGGTTCATGTAGCGTTGAAATCGGATGGTGCTTCTGCGGCGACAGAAAAAAATGCCAGTACCGAGGATGTGCTGGCCGAAATTTACAGTGGCCCGAAAGTGGCGCTGCGACCAATTCATGATGCCTTGATGAGCAAGATTGAAAAATTCGGCGAATTCGAAATAGCACCGAAAAAAGGCTACGTCAGCCTGCGCCGCAAAAAACAATTCGCCATGTTGGGTCCTGCGACCACCACACGGTTCGAACTGGGGTTGAATTTGAAAGAGACCGCAGGCACTGATCGACTGCTGGAACAGCTACCAAAAGGCATGTGCAGCCACAAAGTGAAAATGAGCGACGCGAAAGAAGCCGATGCCGAAGTAATTGCCTGGATCAAGCGCGCTTACGATCAAGCCGGTTGATCACTATCGGCGGTCAGGGAAAACACCCGACACATAAAACCATTTCCCATCTTCCAAAAAAAAATCACTGATCTCGTGTAAGCGCACAGCCGATTGTCCGCCGATTTTGTAGCGTGCAATGAATTCGACTTGTGCGTGATTCGAGTCGACAATCCGATGTTTTTTAATCTCCAGCCCAAGCCATTTGGTTTTTCCTGCATCGGAAAAATCCAGCGATGCTGGCCGGGTGCTTTCATGCCAGGTGGCTAATAAATATTCTTCCAATGCTAGAACATAAGCACTGTAACGTGACCGCATTAGCAGCTCGGCAGTGCCGGCGTTTTCAGTGCCGGAATGAAAGCGACCACAGCATGCCTCGTAAGGTTTTTCATTGCTGCAGTAACAAGTCATAGGTATTGATAACCCTCGGGGCATTCGTGTTGAGATAGCGATAACTTTAGCACTAGCCCTTGACCCGTGCTAAGTAACCAATGCAATGCATTGGTCTGGTACCAAAGAAGGAATGGTATTTATGGGCATGCAGATCGCATCCAGTTTTTCAGTAGCCTCCTGCCTGCAGAAGTTCGCAACAGGCGAAACCGCTTGCGTTAACCCCGCAACCACGTGTCGTACGTTCATTGCATGTTGACAGTTTTCGTGAATCTGTCACTTTGTATCCGCACACAGGGGAAATATATGCGCTTATTTTTGTCGGCATTCATCGCACTGGTCTTGGCTGTTCCGGCGCTTGCTGAAAACAGGACCCCTCTTATCGAAGATGCCGATATCGATGGAGAAGAGTTGAGCATTGAATTTGATCAGCCCATGCAAACCTGGAGTGCCAAGAGTCTGAAGAACGCGATCAGCATTTCACCCGAAATCGACTGCGCCTTTGTCTGGGACGATGATACGACGTTGTCATGCAACACCTATGACAAGAAAAAGAATTTCACGCCCGCAACATATTATCAGGTCAAGATCAACGCCGGTTTCTTATCCCAGCAAGGCCTTGCATTTCCGCAGAAAACACTGAAATTGAATACCCCAGGACCGGAGCTGAGGGCCTACATTGTCGAATGGAAAAACGCGCAGCCCATCATTACCCTATCCTCCACTTTGTCGGTCAAGGCTGCGGATATAAACCGTTATCTGTCATTGGAACTCAATGGAAAATCGGTTCCCTACACATTGAAAAGCTTGCACGAAAGCACCGCTGTGGATGAAACCTCCAGATACGAAATTCGTTACGGCGAGATCACTGACACCGATGTTTTACTTTCCTTGAAGATGAGGCCGGGCTTGAGAAGTAGCGCAGGCCCAGTGCCAGGAGACCAGGACGGTCAGATATTTCACGCCATGGTTAACGAAGCATTCCAGTTGAAAAATTTGTCCTGCGCACGAAAGCGGCAATTCAAGATAGTCGAAATCACCAAGATAAAATCCGGTGCCATGCAATGCGACCCCGAGGGCCCCTTGACGTTGGAATTTTCCAGTACTTTCAGTGCCGATAGCCTTTCAAAAATGCAGGCAGCAATGCCAGATGGATTTCATTTCGAGGAGTTCAAACAGAAGGAGCAGCCTTACTACTATCGCGCTTATGACATCGCGCGGCCTTCCTTGCCGCCGATGGTCAAGTACCTGATAAGAAGTGATCGCCCGAACAGCCAGTATCTGTTGAAAATTCCTCCCAACAGCGTCAATTCCGAAGGCAGAAAAATGTTGACGCCGCCGGCCTTACTGCTGGAAGTTACCGACTATTTGCCATCATTCATTCTCAAAACGACTTCAGCTGTTTTGTTACCGGGACAAAATTCCGAGACGCGGCTGGAGGTTCTTAATTCCCCCTTGGCGGCCACGGAAATGGGGCAGCTTCAGATTGGCCGCAGTGTTAGTGAAACAAAAAGCAGACTTGATTTGTCAGGACCAAAAAATGAATCAGTCATGATGGATATGCCGAAGGTGGACGGGGAAATTAAAAAAAATGGTGGGCTATCCCTTTCAGGTAGCGAAGATATCAGCGGTATCAATTTTGGTGTGGCTTATGTTCCTTTCAATGTGATCAGTTACCAGTCGAACGATAATGTATTGATCTGGGCAACGCACTGGCAAAGTGGTGCGCCCGTTGCCAACGCAAGTGTTGAAATTTTGCGATTGGACATCGATAGAAAATTGCACGTCGTGGGAAATGCCCGCACCGGGCAAGATGGGGTTGCATTATTTGATTTTCCCTGCAGCGAATTTCTGGAGTCGGACCTGATGACTTTTGTTCGTGTTATCGGAAAAGCGCAAACGGTAGTGGTGCCGGCTTTACGCAAGTCCAATGCCGAAATAAACTTCAAGAATATAAATAGATACTGGTTTCGAAACTCAGAAAAAAATGAAAATTTGTTGAATTTTGGTGTTACCGAATTGCCGCTTTATCGCCCGGGCGAGAATGTAAAATATCGTTTCTGGCTGCGGGAGCGGCAGTACAATCGCCTGAAAACGCCTGCTGGACAGGCTGCTGATCTTCAGCTCGTGGATGTTCGCAACGAAAAGATTCTGCAGACCTGGCATGCCGATCTCGATGCCAATGCAAGCGTTTCATCCAGCTTGATGCTTTCGCGATTATTGCCGGATGGATTTTACTGCATAAATGCCCCCAACAATAAACGTGGTTATCCAGTGTTTGAAACTGCGGGCGCCTGTTTTCAGGTTGCACGATTTGATGCACAGCCTTTATGGGCAACGCTTAGTGCAGACAAGAGCCGAGTCCTGGCCGGAGAAAAGATCAGCTTCAGCATGGAGGCCGGCTATTTCTCTGGTGGCCCCACAGCCAACACGGAGCTACATTTCAGCGGGTCCAGTAGTTCGCAATCCGTAGGTGAAGCCTACCCTGATTATCGTGAATACCAATTCATTGATCCGTTTTTTGAAAGTTATCAGCGCGATGGTGAAAACCCGCTAAAGAACATTACAGTTCCGGCCCTTACAGACGCTAACGGTAAAGCAAGCTTCGAGCTACCGCTCGACAAGCCCATTTATTTTGATGAAGAAAAATCCAGAGCGATAGCATTCGGTGTGCTGAACTTTTCTGCCGATGTGCGAATTGCCGGAAAGGCATCGGCCAGTAGCAGCAATGTATCGATCAAGTATGCAGCCCATTCGCGTTATGTCGGCTTGAAAACCCGTGAATGGTGGTTACCGATCGACAAGGATCCGGGTTTGGAGGCTGTTGTGTTGGGTTACGATGGCAAAGCCATCGCAAACCAAGCGGTGCAAGTACGTATTTATCAATTGCTGAAAGACAATAAACAACTGGAAGTCGGAAAATGTGAATTGATAAGTGGAAAAGCAGGGCCATGCACCTTTCGCGCCACTACTGCCGGATATTATTCATTCAAAGCCGAAAGCGGCGATGCCGCGAGCACGCTGCTGAAGCGCTATATCGGCGAAAGTTATAGAAATGACGCAGACGACAAGCCCGATGTGTCGTTGAAACTGCAAAAACCCAGTGACGGTAAAAGCCCGGTCATTGTATTGCTGGACCAGCCATTCGATAAGGCAACGGTTTTATTTACTCTCGAATACGACCATATCGTCCACCACTGGCTACAGACTATTTCGGGCAAGCAAAAAGTCATCCATATTCCGGTAAAGCAGGAATGGGCGCCGGGTCTGAGTGTTCGTGCCATCGTTCGACCGGTCAATAATGTTTCGGCGCAAGCAGGCATGGGGGTACAGACGCTGGATGCCACATTGAAGATCGAAATTCCGTATTTTCAAAAAAATGCCTTGGAAATGTCATTGTCAAAAACGGACTATAAGCCGGGTGAAGAAATAGAGCTGAAAATTCGCAATGTGTCTTTGAAAACCGCATTTGCCACACTAAGCGTTATTGATGATTCGGTTTATCAACAGGGCAGTGCTGTGTGGGACTCGCAGAGCCCGAACAACGCCCATTGGATAGGAGCGTTGAAGAATTGGAACCAATCGCCTTGGTATGGCGTTGAATCCTGGCGTGGCGGTAGCAATATTTTCAATTCTTATGAGCAACCAGACATGCTTGTCGGCAATGGTGCGCAACCCGTCAGTGTTATTACGCGAGCCGACATCAAGCAAACCGGGCTATCGAATACATTTGATATCTTGAATGAAATCCGCTCATTGGATGCAATAGGATTCGCTAGGGTGACGACCGATCGTTACCAAAGTGATGGTAGTCGGGAACTTGAGAGGGTGGAAGTAACCGGCAGCCGCATAAAACGCGTGGAGGCTGAAATGGCTAGCCCGATATTCGGTATTTCAAAACAGGACGGGCCCTCACGCAAGCCTTCGATTGGCAATGAAAACGCTCGAAGCAAACCTGTGCCCCGTATGCGTAGTCAGTTCTTGGATGCTGCCTATTGGAATCCGGATCTCGCACTTGCACCGGGCGAAAGCAAAACGGTCAAATTCAAATTGCCCGATAACCTGACCCAATGGCGCGTGTTGCTGTGGGCAAGTAATGACAGTGATGGATTTTCTTTGGTGCAAACCACATTCAAGGCCAATCTGCCGATTGAGGTACGCACCGGATTACCGAGTCAGTTGTTTGTAGGCGACAAAACCAGTGCTCAGATAACCGCCCGCAACCAAAGTAGCCAAGCCGTTTCGATTGCATTGCAAACCACCTTGACGGGTGCTGGTGTCGAGTTGACTGAAAGTAGAAAAGCTACTGTAGCAGCTTACGATGTGCTGACGCAGGCGCTGGATTTTTCACCAAAAAAATCCGGTGCTATCGCGGTTTCCGCCATTGCTGACACCGCCAATGATTCAGATGGTCTGTTCAGTGCTACGTTTGTACAGTCGAGAACGGGCAGTGAAAAAATCACGCAATCAGGTTGGCTGGACGACAAGTTGCTTGATCTGAAGCTCCCAAGCATGCCCAGCACTGCCGTTGATGGGAAGTTGGCTGTGCAGGTTTCACGCGGTTTCGGTCAATGGACACAAGGTTGGTTGCAGGACTTGCAGGACTACCCGCATCGTTGCTGGGAACAAACACTGAGCCGTGCCATAGGCGCGGCCTATGCCCAAAATTATGATGAAAAATCCACCTGGGAAGATCGCAAGCAAACTGTTGTGGATGCGGTACAGGTAGCCAAAAGTTTTCAGGATGAAAACGGCTATTACCATTATTTTCAAACCCTGAATTCGGAATGGGGTCGCGAGCCCAACACCGTTTTGTCGGCATACACGCTGAAAAGTTTTCGTTACCTTGCGTCTCTTGGGTATTCGATCCAGAAAGAAGATATTGAAAGTCTGGAAGAAATTCTAGGCAAGGATATTGCACGAGCAGGATCGCTCGGATTCAAAAGTGATGATTCAAGCGCCTGGGAAAGATTTGCCACGTCGGCCGGTGCGATAGAAAAGCCGGAAAAGCTGGATTCCGATGCGCTGACCAACATCTGGACACATTGGGATAAATTAAGTTGGTTCGCCCGAAGCGAGCTGTTGCTGGCAATGTCACAGAAACCTGAATTGAAGGAACAAACCCGCCAGGGCATAGAGCGATTACAGGCGGCAGGCAAGAGGCACGGATTACGGCAAGTGATTCATGACGAGCGGGATTTTTCTTTCTATATGGGTTCGGATTTACGCGACCAATGCGCCGTGGTGGGTGCCCTGTCGCGGCTGGATCATCTGACGGAAGACAAGACGGCACGCGAGCGTTTGTTGCGAGGCATTTATGATATCTATGCTGGCGGTACCGCCAGTCTGGATACCCAGTCAAGTGCACAATGTTTGATGGCTTTGCATGAAGCAAGCAAGGCTACCGGTGCGGACAAGAAGGAAATTTCGCTTAATGTGGGTTTGGAAAACAAAGGACAACCCATTGCCATGACGGCATCGATGCAAACGCTGAACTGGCAATCACCGGTGACATCGCAACACACGTCGCTGCAGATATCGTCGAATGACAATGCAGGAGGCAGTTTGAATTACAACGCAACCCTTGAATATGAATTTGATCTTCTACAAAGCATTGCGAAAGGGACTGGCCTGAATTTGGAGCGTAGCTACGATGTGCTGCGAGGCGATAAATGGTTGCCTGTCGAGGGCGGGGCAGTAAAAGAAGGCGACTGGATTCGCGTGCGCTTGCTGATCAACGCTCCTAAAGAGCGTTACTTTGTCGCCGTCAGTGATTTCGCACCTGGTGGTTTCGTGACGCGCGATATAACGCTTAGCAGTGTCGGCGGAGCCAATGCAGAAAAAATAGGCGGCAATGGCTCCTACTATTTCGACTCGCGGCAAACCGGTGCGAGTGTGGTGCGGATTTATGCGGAATACCTACCGGCGGGCCGGCACGAGGTTTACTACTACGCGCAAGCCGTGCATCCCGGTAATTATTTTGCACCCCCTGCGATTGCGGAATTGATGTATGGCCGCGCGAGTCGTGCCAATACAAGTGCAGAGCGTGTCACGGTTCAGGCATCGAAGTAGGGGTGCACCCAAAAATCCACCGAAAATTGCCTTGGGCGCAGCAAGCAAGCGCCCCTACTGGCATATAATCAAAACCATGACCCCGATTCAAAAACTACTCGAAGATTCTTATGCCGTGATCCGCAGCGATGCTGCATTGCTGGCGAAGTCGGATTGGGCTTCGCGTTTTGAACAGGCATTGAAACAGCTGCAGGCAGCCGACGCTTCACGCGTTCAACAATTGCAGGACGTGGAAGACGCCGAGCACGCTCGCGATGCCGCCAATCTTGCCCGCATGAAAATCATGGGGCAGCTCAATACCTTGCATAAGAGCTTGGCAGCAGCTTTGCCGGAAATCACTCATCACGATCCGCAACAAGCGGCGCTTTCAAGAATCGAGTGGCTGTTGAAAAATGGCGGTAGCGATCCAAGTGCCGCAGCAGCAGCCAAAGCAGCAGAGATGGAAGCACCGATGCCGAGTCGCGAAGTGCTTGAGGCGGTGGTCGTTGGCAAGCGCCAGTTCAATAAAGCGCAGCTCGAGTTCACCGTCGGTGAAGTGATGGTATTAACCGGCTGGGAAATGACGCCGATCGAGTTGATCGAGAAAGGCGAGCCCTGGCTGGCGAAGAAAGTGCTGGATCACCAGAATAAATAAAACCCAATCATGGTAGGAGGACCCTTGGGCCCGACGTTTATTTAAATATATCTCGCCGCCGAAAAATGCTCCTGAATCTCGACATTCACGCCACCAAAATCGCCCGCAAGCGGCCTCCTGCGAAAGCATTATCGTTTTGAATTCATCCCAACGCATTGCATGAATTCCGCCCGCGTACTCGGGTCCTCACGAAAACTTCCGAGCATTTTCGAAGTCACCATGCTAACGCCGGTTTTATGGATGCCGCGGGTGGTCATGCACTGATGTCTGGCGTCAACAATGACGCCAACACCGAGCGGATTCAATACTTCTTCAATGCAACGAGCAATTTGCGACGTCATTTTTTCCTGCACCTGGAAACGCCGTGCATAGGTCTCGACCACACGCGCCAATTTGCTGATACCAACCACTTTTCCGCGGGGCAAATAACCGACATGGGCGCGACCGATAATCGGCGCCATATGATGCTCGCAATGCGATTCAAAGGTGATATCGCGCAGGATAATCATTTCATCGTAACCGGCAACTTCTTCAAAGGTGCGCGTCAGAAACTCCTGTGGATCATCCTTGTAACCGCTGAACCAGTCGCCATAGGCATCGACCACGCGACGTGGTGTGTCGAGCAGGCCTTCGCGGTTCGGGTTTTCACCGGCCCAGCGCAACATGGTGCGGACGGCTTCTTCGGCTTCTTCACGGCTGGGTTTGATGATGTCAGTCATGGTGTTCTCCTGAGACCTGCATCATAAGGCAAACAACACGGGAGGAATTGAAAATCAGGTGATGAAGCCGTGCATAATCGACCGAAAACCGGGGGAGCTATGCCAACTATCAACGTGAATGGTGTCGAGCTGTTTTATTCCGAACAAGGCAATGGTTCCGAAACCATGGTGTTCGCGCATGGGCTGCTGATGGATAGCAGCATGTGGGATTTCGTTGCCCCGGAATTTGCCGATGTATATCGCGTGATCTGTTTTGATTTTCGTGGACAGGGGCAAAGTCGACATCCAGGGCATGGATTCTCGATTGATAATCTGGTGAAAGATACTGCGGCTCTGATTCAAGCGCTGACAGACAGGCCGGTGCACTATGTCGGACTTTCGATGGGCGGCATGGTCGGCATGCCTTTGGCCGCAAGGTATCCGGAATTATTACGTTCCTTGATATTGCTCGATACCAGTGCGCAGGCCGAGCCGACAAAAAACAAGATCAAGTACGCGCTAATGACGGCCGTTGTAAAAACATTCGGCGTAAAAGCACTGACATCGCGTACTTTACCGCTGATGTTCGGCGCTTCGACAATGAAAAATCCGGCCATGCGAGAATTGGTGAATCACTGGAAGCACAAACTCGATGGCCTGAAAAAATCCATCACCGGCCCGGTATCCGGCGTGACCAGGCGTCGAGATGCAACACAAGAATTGGTAAAAATTATTTGCCCGACATTCATCATGGTGGGCGAAGAAGATCGCACCACGCCGGTATCCTGCGCGCGCCATATCCATGTACATATTCCTCATTCGGAATTGAAAATTATTCCGCTATGCGGGCACAGCAGTGCATTGGAAAAGCCCGGACAGGTGCTCGTTGCGATGAAAGATTTTTACTCGCGCTTATTTTTCGCCGCGGGTTGATACCCAGGCGATAAGGCCGCCCAAAGCGACAAATGCTCCGGCCAAATAGAACGTAGCACCGGATTGCCAGCTCGGGATGGCAGCCGTCGTCGCGGCAGCAAAAATATTGGTATAGATAGGCGGCGCAATAATGCCGGCCACACTGTTCAAACTACCAATGGCGCCCTGCAGGCGACCTTGTTCATTCGGTGCAATATGGTGAGTCATGATGGCCTGGGCGGCCGGATTGGCGATGCCCCAGAATGCCGAGATTGGAATGACGGCCCAGAACCAGTAACCACTTGGCACATAGCCGTACAAAATAAAGGCGATAGTTCCCATCGCACATCCGAACATCAGCATGCGGCGCTCACCCATAAAGGCCTTGATCTTGCCGATCAAGCCGCCTTGAACGATGGCGCCGGCCAGTCCTACGATAGCCAATGTGTAGCCGACCATTTTGGGACCCCAATCGAAGCGGTAGTCGGCATAGAGTGCGACAGTCATTGGATACACCATGTGGGCCAATGCCATCAGGAAAACCACCACGGTAAGTGCAAGTATTTCCGGCTGTGTCCGCAACCACATCAGCGATGCCACCGGATTGGCGCGACGCCAGGAAAACGGCATGCGATTTTCTTTCGCCAAGGATTCCGGCAAGACAAAATAACCGTAGCAAAAATTGGTCAGGCACAGGCCTGCAGCGAGCCAGAATGGCCAACGTGGATGAATCTCGCCCAAGGTGCCACCAATGGCCGGCGATAAAACAAAACCCAGACCAAAAGCCATGCCGATCATGCCGAAGGCTTTTGCGCGTTGCTCCGGAGGTGTGACGTCGGCGATATAGGCATTGGCAGTCGAGAAACTGGCAGACGTAATACCTGACAACAGCCGACCGATAAATAACCACGGTAGCGTATTGGCCACCGCCATCAGAATGAAATCCAGACCCAGGCCCAGATTGGATATCAGGATGACAGGACGACGGCCAAAGCGATCAGATAGTGCGCCCTGTATCGGCGAAAAAATAAATTGCATGATCATGAACCACATGGCGAATTGGCCATGTTGCAAGGCTGCTTTGCCCAGATCACCGCCGAGAAAACTGGCAATGAGTTTCGGGAATACAGGAATAATCAGGCCGAAAGCAAGGACGTCCAGAAAGACCGTAATGAAAATGAAGGCGACTGCCGCACGGCGCGGGCCAATAACAACGTCCGAAGTAGAATTCACTATCAGTCCTTTCACAGATTACTTATGGTGCGCCAAGGCGCATCCTTATCGAGCATTCCTATTAAAACACGCGGCAGAACACGGCCTTCAGATAACGGCTTTCCTGCACATGCGCCATGAAGGGATGATCACCGCCGGCGCCGCTGACTTTCAGGATTTGCACGGTACGACCAGCGAAAAATGCGGCGCGGCGAATCATGTCGACGAATTGTTCTTCGCTGACCAGACCGGTGCAGGAGCAGCTCAATAAAATACCACCGGGCTTGACCACGCTCATCGCGAGCTTGTTCATGTCGTTGTATTTTTTCAGCGCCTGAATGATCTGGTCGCGATCACGCGTCATTTTTGCCGGATCCAGAATCACCACATCATATTCATCGCCGCGGGCCGCCGCATCACGCAGGAACGGGAACAAATCGGCCTGGGTGAACTTGATCTGTGCTTTATTCAAATGCGCATTTTTCTTGGCGACTTCCAGAATTTCTTCATCCAGATCAATGCCGGTCACTTCGGCGGCTTCACCACGGGTTTTGGCATAGATCGCAAAACCGCCAGAGTTGCAGCAAATATCCAACACCGATTTGTCTTTGGTGAAGCGTGCCAGATATTCGCGGTTCTCGCGTTGGTCGGCGAAGAAACCGGTCTTGTGACCGGTGCCGGGACTGGCGCGGAACTTCACGCCAAATTCGGTAATCACGGCAGGCTGCGGCGCATCCGGCGCACGGAAATCGAAACTTTCCTGCTTCTGCACATGGTCTTCGGCGAAGGAATAAAAACGGCAGCCGGGAAATTCTTCACGCAATGCGGTGTAAATCCATTCACGGTAACGAAACGCACCGGCCGAGAAAAATTCGACGACCAGCAAATCATCGTAACGATCAACGACCAGACCCGACAAACCATCACCTTCCGAATGCACCACACGCCAGGCATTCGAAATTTCGTCGACCTTCAATACATCACGGCGCAGTTCGACGGCTTGGCGAATCTTGCGACGGAAAAAATCTTCATCGATTGCTTCATCCGGATCTTCGGTCAGCACTCGTAAGGCAATGCGTGAATGGCCATTGTAAAAACCGCGGGCGCACCAAGTGCCGGTCGCATCGACGATATCGACAATGGTGCCGGGTTTCGGCTTTTGTTCGGGTTTTTCGACCATTTTCTGGAAAATCCAGGGATGGGTCGAACGGCGTTCGATTTTCAGGTAAACCGTAGGGATAATGGGGCTGTTGTATGTATTCATGGCGCTATTGTACCCGCCCGGATGCCCGCATTGACGCGAACTTAACCTCAGTTTGCTACAATCGCGCCAGAAGGGGAGTAGCTCCCGCCTCCGATGTCGTCAATACGGGCAGTTTCATTAAAGCCCCGGCACGGAAGACAGGCCCGTCCTGTGAGCAAGACCTTCGCCGCAAGGGCGAAGTCGTATCTGTAAATCCCATTCAGAACTTCACGTCCAGCATCTTTCATTATTTTTCAGGAGATGACATGGAAAGCATTGGCACCCCGATCATGTGGTCGGTTTTTATCGCGCTGGTAATCGCAGCGCTGTTGATTGATTTACTGGTATTGAAGCAAAGCGGTCCGCACAAAATCGGCATGCGTGAAGCCGCGTTATGGTCGGTTTGCTGGATTGGTTTGGCATTGTTGTTCAATGCCGGGCTCTGGTGGTATCTGAAGGGCAACATCGGGGATGTAGAAGCGAATCGTATCGGCCTGGAATTTCTTACCGGTTATCTGGTCGAGAAAGCACTGGCAGTCGACAATATTTTCGTATTTCTGATGATCTTCGGTTACTTCGCAGTACCGCCGCAATATCAGCAACGTGCCTTGATCTGGGGCGTGGTTGGCGCGATTGCATTGCGCGCGATCATGATTTTTATCGGCGCTGCACTTATCGCGCAGTTTCATTGGATTCTGTATTTCTTCGGCGCATTTCTTGTCCTGACCGGCATCAAAATGCTCTGGGCTGCCGGTCAGCAATCGGACTTGAATAACAATCCGATTCTGAAATGGTTGCGCGGACATCTGCGCGTTACCGAAAAACACCATGATGAAAAATTATCGGTGATTGAAAACGGCAAACGCTTTTTTACTCCGATGTTTTTGGTGCTGGTGATGATCGCGTTCACCGACGTCATTTTCGCGGTCGATTCGATTCCGGCAATTTTCGCGATTACGACCGATCCGTTTATCGTGCTGACCTCGAATGTCTTCGCGGTACTGGGTTTACGCGCCCTGTATTTCCTGCTGGCCGGTATGGCTGACAGGTTTCATCTGCTGGCGTATGGCCTGGCCTTGGTGCTGGTCTTTATCGGTACCAAGATGCTGGTCGTGGATTTCTTCAAGATCCCGATTGGTGCATCGCTGGGTGTCGTCGCGGCGCTGATTGCAGCGGCGATGTTACTGAGTCTCTGGATAAAACCACGTACGGATGCAACCGAGTTGGAGGAAGTCAAATAAAAAGCGTCGCCCCGGTTTGCCGGGGCGGCAAAATTTGTTTTTCAAGGTCTTGTGTTTGGCAAGACCTTCCCCATTTTCTGTACATGAGCCATCCAGATTCGACCTATATATCGCCCATTCCACAACGGTTTCGTCGTGCGCTGAATGTCAGCCTCGGCTTTATTGCTTTGTTGTTTGGCTGTTTCTATCTGCAACAACAGATGGCGTATCAGCATTTAAGCCTGCAACCCGGTGTGTTCACGGGCTTGATCGGCATTGTTACTGCCCCCTTGCTGCACGGTTCGTTCGAACATCTGTTTTCCAACAGTTTTTCGATACTGGTACTGGGCACCTTGGTCGGCACGGTTTATCCGAAGGCAGGTATTCGCGCATTGCCGCTCATCTGGATTTTGTCGGGTATCGGCACCTGGTTTCTTGCGATCAAGGGTTTCCATATCGGTGCCAGTGGCATTACGCATGGCCTGATGTTTTTCCTGATGACAATGGGCTTGTTGCGACGTGATCGGCCGGCGATGGCTGCGGCCTTTATCGGGATTTTATTGTTCGGCGGCATGTTAATGAGTGTTTTGCCGCAGCAACCGGATATTTCCTGGGAATACCATCTGAGTGGCGCATTGGCGGGTATCTTGTCTGCAATCATCTGGCGAAGCATTGATCCCGCACCGCCACGTCCGGTTTACAGTTGGGAGGAAGAACCCCAGGACGACAGCATGGATGATGAGGCGGAAAGTCTTGAGCCACCGAGGCCAGCAGAGGTTCCCGTGCTCTGGCATCGTCCGGATGGCAACAATGGACCGGTAGTGTTGATTTTTCGCCGACCGAACATGAACGAAAGCTCGACACCAAAAGACTCCTGATTGCACCGGGCTGCGATTGAACCGCCCTATTGCTGAAGCACGGCAGTTTTTAGAGTAGCCTATCCCTGCCAAAACCTAGTGGGGCGTGGCTTGAGCATAGCTTTCGATATTCGTTCGGCAATCATGGTGGGGGCACTTTTAAACGTGCTGATCGCCGTCATGTTGCTGATCGTTCGCAAGACATTGCCGGCAAATTTTCAAAACAGTTTGCGTTGGTGGTGGCTGGGCATGCTGCTGCAGCCCGCCGGTTTTGTCCTGATTGCCTTGCGCGGTTCATTGCCGCCATTTATTTCAGTGGTATTGGCGAACATGATGATTGCCAGTGCATTAGCGTGTTTCGCGATTGCCATGCGAATGTTTACCGGGGTACGGCAACGACGTGCCTATGCCGTGGTGCTGATACTTCTCTCGGGTATTTTTGCTGTCTATTATCACGATGATTTACTGGCGCGGATTATCAGTTTGTCAGTCCTGCACACGGCACTTCTGTCATTCTGTGCCCGTGCGATTTACCGGCAGGAACTGAAAATTACCCGGGTCTCGCATGTGCTGGCCGGCCTGTTTGTGATTGGTGCGGTATCGATGGCGGCGCGGGCGGTTTATCACATCGTTTCGCAGGATCCGGTGATCGATATTTTTGCGATGCGTTGGCCCACGATTTTGAGTTATGGCATGGGCGGTTTGTTGCCGATTGTCGGTACCATCGGATTCTTGCTGATGTGCACCGAACGCAGCCAGAAAGATCTGGAACGCATGGCCAGCGAAGATCCATTGACCGGGGCCTACAATCGCCGTGCTCTGGCGGAGTTTGGCAGGCGTGAAATGGCACGCGCGCGGCGCCACGGCATATCCTTGTCGGTGATTCTGATTGATATCGATTTCTTCAAGAAAATTAATGATGAACTTGGCCATGCCGCCGGTGATCTTGCTCTGGTCGAGACCGTCCGGCGACTGCGAAACAATATGCGTAATGAGGATTATCTTGGCCGCATGGGCGGCGAAGAATTTCTGATTCTGTTGCCGGATACCGACATTCAGCAGGCGCAGATATTGGCGCAGAGAATCCAGCAGGATTTTGCCAGCGAGCCAATGACATTAAACGATCAGAACCGCTCGATTACCTTGTCCGGCGGCATTACGCTGCTGTCTGCGAGCGATCATATTTTCGACGATATGTTGAAGCGTGCCGACGATGCGATGTACACCGCAAAAGTGCTGGGTCGAAATCGCATGCAGCTGGATAAAACCATTGTCGTTTCGTAGCAGGCCGCTTTGTTTTACAAACCAAGTTGCCGGTTATGCCATTTCGCCAGTAATAGTTGCGAGATAATCGCGCCGCACAGGCACAAAAACATGTCCCATTGGGTATCCCAGACATCGCCCTGGGTCGCAAGAAATGCATCGGCGGCACCACCCCAGGCCAGCGCGGCCCACCATTCGATCATTTCAAAGAAAGCACTGAAGGCCAGGCAGGCAGTGGTGGTCAGGACGACAAGCCAAGTGCCGCGTTTCAACGGGCTTGTCCGCAATAATAATTCGCGGACCAGAATGGCAGGCACAAAGCCCTGCATGAAATGGCCCAGGCGATCGTAGTGATTTCGACTCAAGTCGAATGCTTCCTTTGCCCACAAACCCAAGGGTGTTTCGGCATAGGTGTAATGGCCGCCATACATCAGTACGAGTGCATGAATGGCAAGTGCAAAGCACAATAATTGTGTGAGTGGAAATTTTTTCCAGCGCCAGATGATCAATATCAAACCGACAAACACCCAGATTACTTCCAGTAACCAGGTGAGTGCATCGAGTGCGCCGATGGCTGAAATGGCCAGCGCTAGACAGACAAAAACAAGCAGGCCATAAGCCAGTGCGGGTTTGGGTGATGTTATGTGCATGCCGTGCTCCGATTGTTGTAGGGCTTCACCAATGTTAATGTCGCCTTGAAGGAGAAATCTATGCGTCTAGCTTATTCGAGTTTGCTACTCTGTTGTTTATTGTCGGCATGTGAACAGGAGACTCCCGTGGCAGAGCTTTCGGCGTATGCGCCGACAGCACAGGCCCTGAATGAAGGGGTGCAACGCATACAGGCCGATGTTGCATTTTTGGCTGCTGATGCCCGCGAAGGCAGGGCCACCGGTTCGGTGGGTTTTGATCAGGCAGCGGACTACGTGGCGACACGATTCAAGAATCTCGGTTTGGAACCAGCGGGCGAGAATGGCACTTATTTTCAGCATTTGCCCCTGATGGAAGCAACCCGTTTGCAGAATGGCGCGACACTGAAATTGCAACAGGAAAATTACATCCAGGAATTCATTTTCGAGAAAGAATTTCTGCCCGGCGTAAATTTTAATCAACCCACGCATAGCATTAGCGCAGCCATGGTTTTTGTCGGCCAGGGCGTATTTGCCCCCGAGCTGAAACATAACGATTTTGCCGGTGTCTTGTTGCGTGACAAAATTGCGGTAGTGCTTGACGGGGCTCCGGAATATTTTCCGATCACGCAGCGGGCTTTTTACAGTTCGCGCAATGAAAAACTGAGGCAGCTCAGCGAGCGTGGCGCGATTGGTGTTTTGTATATCAGCAACCCGAAAAAAGAAGAAGAGCGTCCATGGGCGATGGATAGTGGTAACTGGGCTGTTCCGGGCATGCGCTTGCTGGATAAAAACGGAATGCCGATTGATAGTTTTCCGCAATTGCAGGCAAGTGCCAGCGTCAGTCTTGAAGCCACCCGGAAAATTCTGGATGGTGCGAAATTTTCCGCCGATATCGTGTTTGATCAATTAAAGAACGGCAAGCTGCAGGCCTTTGATTTGCCCGGCACGCTGACAATCAGTGGCAATACGCAATTACGGACGCTGGAAAGCCGCAATGTGGTGGCAAAATTGCCTGGTAGTGATGCAAGGCTGACGAAAGAAAACGTGGTGTTTACAGCGCATCTGGATCACCTTGGCATTGGTGCGCCGGTGAAAGGCGACACGATTTACAACGGTGCAATCGACAACGCGCTAGGCATCGGCATCATGCTGGAAGCGGCCCGCAATGCCAGCGTATTGAGCACCAAACCAAAACGCTCGATGATATTTATCGGCCTTACCGGCGAAGAAAAAGGTTTGCTTGGCGCCGACTATTTTGCCAAAAATCCGACCGTGCCAAAAAATAGCATTGTGGCCAATATCAATATGGACATGCCGGTCATCCTCACCGAATTACTCGACGTGGTGACCATTGGTGTGGATCACAGCTCTTTGCAAAAACAGGTCGAACAAGCCGCTACCGATATTGGTTTTTTACTGTCGCCGGATCCGGCGCCGGACCAGGTGGTTTTCGTGCGCTCCGATCAATTCGCTTTTGTTCGCCAGGGTATTCCGGCGGTATATCTTGATGGTGGCGTGGTGGCCAAAGATCCGAATATTGTCGGCAAGGAATTGATGGAAAACTTTCTGAAAACACATTACCACCGACCCAGTGACGATCTGAATCAACCCATCCACTACGCAACTGCGGCAAAAATGGCGGCGCTCAATGCACGCATTGGGCAATTGGTGGCAGACGACCCTTACCGACCGCGCTGGAACTTGGGCGATTTCTTCGGTCAGAAATTTGCTGGTCAACCTTGATGGCCTTGCCAGCTCGTTTCGCACCCCTGTGTTTTGCCGGCATTATGTCGTGCCTGATGGCCTTCATGATGTCGGGTATGCTGACCCTTATTAATACCGGCGTTGACCACGGATTTATCTACCGCTGGTTGAGAGGCTTTCTCATGGCCTGGCCGATTGCTTTTGTTTTGGTGCTACTTTTAGCACCACGTGTGCGTGCCTGGGTGGTAGTGTTATGTCGCGATTAAGCGAGTGATTAACGCGGAAATCTTTTCTTGGGTTTACACTAGCGCTATGAGCACGCCCAATAAAATTGAACACCAGTTGACCGACAAGGGTTACGTACCGGTTTATACAACGGCCATTGTCGAGCAGCCCTGGGACAGCTATACCGCGACCGACCATGAAGTATGGGCGACCTTGTTCAAGCGGCAGCGTGAATTATTACCCGGCCGCGCCAGCACGGAATTTTTGCAAACCCAGGACGAAATGGGCATGGGTGAGCATGGCATTCCGAAATTTGCCGAGTTGAACAAACAGCTGATGGCAAAAACCGGTTGGGAAATAATTGCAGTTGAAGGATTGTTACCGGAACTGACTTTTTTTGATCATCTGGCCAACCGCCGTTTTCCGGTGACCTGGTGGATTCGCAAACCCGAGCAACTGGATTATTTGTCGGAACCCGATTTATTCCATGACTTGTTTGGGCATGTGCCCCTGTTGATGGATCCGGTATTTGCCGATTACATGGAAGCCTATGGCAAAGGTGGAGTGAAAGCCCATGCACTTGGCCCGGAAGCACTTTCGCAATTGACGCGTTTGTACTGGTACACGGTCGAGTTTGGTTTGATCAACACCAGCGAAGGCTTGCGCATTTACGGTGCCGGCATCTTGAGTTCCAAAGGCGAGAGCATTCATTGTCTGGAGTCGAATGCACCGAACCGGATCGGTTTTGATTTGCAGCGCGTGATGAATACGCGTTACCGGATTGATACCTATCAAAAAACCTATTTCGTCATTGATAGTTACCAGCAATTATTTGATGCCACCTTGCCGGATTTCATTCCGTATTACAAAGAACTGGCAGGCAAGGAAAGCACGCCTGCCGGCCAGGTTCTCGATAGCGACAAGGTATTCAATCGCGGCACCGGCGAAGGTTGGTTGCAAGACGGCGACGTCTGATCAAGCCGCGAAGCAGTCATCTTTCCTCAAGCACGCAGGCGAAAGCGTTCTCGATAATCGGCCGGAGTCAGCGAAGTGTCGCGCTTGAACAATTTCCGGAAACTCGCACTGTCGCGATAACCACAGCGCTCGACGATTTCATCAAAACTCATCAAGGTGGTTTCCAACAAGGCCTTCGCTCGTTCCACGCGTAAATGCTGGATATGGCCAATCGGGCTAGCGTTGTAGTGCTGGCGGAAATGCCGCAGCAAACTTCTTTCGCTGGTATCGCAGTGCTCGGCCAGTTCGCTGACGCTCATTTCACGATGCAGTTGTTGCTGAATAAAACGTTCGGCTTTTTCAGACAGTGAATGTCGCGGACGTTCGGTCAATGCCAGGCTGATGTAGGGCGCCTGACTTGCACGTTCGCTGTCTATCAGCATCATGCGTCCGGTTAGTTGTGCCAGCGATTCATCAACACGCTTGGCCAGCAACTGCAGAATGAAAGTGTAAATCGCGGTGCTGGCACCGGTCGTCGTGATCATGCCGTCTTCGACGATCATCTTTTCGACATCCAATTGCACATTCGGATAGCGCTTGCGAAATGCCGCATCCAGCCACCAGCTTGTCGTAGCTTCATGGCCATCAAGCAAACCCGATTCAGCCAATAGAAAACCACCGCAGCATGCCGTCACAATCGGTACGCCGCGCAGATGCATGGAGCGCAGCAATTCGATTTCCGGCTGATAGCCGCTGAGGCGTCGCACCAGATCTTCGGCGCTATCGTGCATGAAGCCGGGAATCAGCAAACAATCCAGTGCCACATCGGGCGACTGCACGCCGCTCAGTCTCAAGCCGCCACTGCCGGTAATTTCAGTCAAACCCCGGGCGCTGATCAGCACGGTATCCAGACGCAAGCTCGTACCGGGGTCGCGAACCTGCGCCAATTTCTGTGCAACGCGGAACATGTCACTCGGGCCGATGAGGCAGGAAAGAATACTTCCTTCCAGCGCCAACAAACCTAGTGTGAAGCGTTGTTCCTTATTCGACATAGACCGCTCCAGTGTTATCACTCAACCATTGAATCAGCGTTTCAGGCAGGGCGACGCCATTGGCTTGGCCGTCGGCACAGCTGACGACAGCAATATGACCACTATGGCCAGCAGGCAAAACCGTTTGCGATGGTGCGAGTAATTCTGGTTTGCCGTCGGCATCGCGGGTCAGCAACCACAGACCGGTTGGCACTTTTGCCGTCGAACGGCAGTTGTCTTGCAATTGGATAGCGAAGTCCTGGCCGTCACTTGGCAAAAGTTGCCATTGGGCCTTCTGCGAGTCGAGCACTGCGGTGTACTGGCCGCCGGCCTGGTATTGAGGGTTGGCATCGAGCTCGGCCGTTAAAGCGGTGCTGCTGAGTAAAATGCTGGCGATTAGGGTAGTAAGGCGTTTCATGATCTGTCTCCTGTGATGGGGCTCTGCCCCGGGGTGAACACAGAATCTGCCTAAATCTTAGCCTCAAATAGTGGCGGTTACGACAGTTTCGTGGTGAAAACGGCCAAAACTCCCGTTTGGCCGTTTAAAACCTCGTAAAAGGCATAATCGCCACATCCGCTCATCCTTCTACAGGGAAAACTCGATGCTCCAATTCATCAATGCGATCACTCTGGTAGTCAGTAATTACGACGAAGCCATTCAATACTACGTGTATGCCCTCGGTTTCGATTTGATCGAAGACTATTACTTTGACGAAGAAAAACGTTGGGTTCTGGTTGCGCCACCGGGCGCAAAAGAAACACGGATTTTATTGGCCAAAGCGTCCAATCCCGAGCAAAAGAAAAGCGTCGGCAACCAAACCGGCGGACGAGTATTTCTGTTTTTGCAGACGGATGATTTCTGGCAGGACTATGAACGCATGAAAAAAAATGGCGTTGTTTTTTGCGAAACACCACGCGAAGAAGATTACGGCACCGTAGTGGTGTTTCAGGATTTGTATGGCAATCGGTGGGATTTATTGCAGCGTAAGTAGGAGCGCCTTCAGGCGCGAAGAATTACGCCGGGTCGGTCGCGCCTGAAGGCGCTCCTACGAATACTTCTTCATTACACCCATAAAAAAATCCGAACTTGTCCAGGTATTCAGCCAGCTCCGCAATGCCGAATATTCGCTGGCATCAAACCACTCACGATCAACCTGTGCGAATTGTCGAATAAACGGCATCAGTGCGATATCGGCAATGCTCGCTTTATCGCCTAGTAAATAGTGATGCTGTGCTAGGCGAGTATTCCAATCGTGTAAAACATTTTCAGCTTGCGCGCGATAATGCGCGACTGGAAATTCCGGATATCGCTCGGGATATTTGTAGCGATCCAGTGCTTGCTTGAATTGGCCATCATTGCGCTTGATCAGCATCATTGCATTTTCCGGGTCTGCCAATAAATGCGAAGGGTCATGCTGCCGCAAAGCCCACAACATGATGTCCAGGCTTTCATCAATCACGCGACCATCGGGCAACACCAGCACGGGCACGGTTGCTTTGGGCGATAGCTGCAGCATGCTCTGCGGCTTTGCCTTCAAGTCGACTTCGTGCAAGTGCACCTCGATTCCAGAGGTCGCAATTGCCAAACGGGCGCGAATCGCATAAGGGCAGCGACGAAAAGAATAAAGAA
This sequence comes from Arenimonas sp., assembly GCA_050737775.1. Lineage (GTDB taxonomy): Bacteria > Pseudomonadota > Gammaproteobacteria > Xanthomonadales > Xanthomonadaceae > Arenimonas. Next base: position 8,155 of record JBOHYH010000317.1, on the reverse strand, counting down.
GTGGCAGCGATGACATCAAGGGAATATACCGTTTTCCAGCGAACGCATTATCATGCAGCATGACCAGATGCCCGAAATGCCAATACCAACGCCTCGCCGTCGACAGCCAGGTTCACTCGGATATTTGCCCGGCCTGTGGCATCGTCTATAGCAAATGGCTGGCAAAACAAAACGAAGTGCAGGAAGCTATTTCAATCGAACCGGAAATCCGGCAATCGTTCTTTCAATGGCTAACCGAAGCACCGGAAAAACTCGATGACATCGCATTTTGGGCACGAGCCATCTGTGCCTTGTTGTTTGCTATCTGGACACTGTATTTCATCGTCAATGGGATTAGCTGGGAAGTACTCGGCGGTTCGTTCATGCATAACGTCAATCTGATATTCCACGAATTCGGCCATTTGTTCTTCCGTCCATTCGGCGAATTCATGACGATACTCGGCGGCAGTCTGTTTCAGGTGATCTGGCCCTGGACGTTTCTGTTTGCCTTCCTGTTCAAATATCGCGACACCTTTGCCGCGAGTTTAATGCTGTGGTGGAGCGGCCAGAGCTTTGTCGATCTGTCACCGTATATCGCCGATGCTTATTACCGGGGATTGCCTCTGGTCGGCGGCGGCGGCGAAGAATCGCACGATTGGGGCAACCTGCTCACCATGATGGACATGCTGGAAAGTCATATGCGTCTTGCCCGCATCAGCTTTTTTATCGGCAGCGTCATGATGATTGCCGCACTCATCTGGAGTGCGTTGGCGCTAAGGCAGCAGTGGTTGGTACTGAAACAATCTGCATAGTGGCCCTTCAAGCCCAAATCCGCGACAATACGCGTTCTTTGCTGCGGCTCCCGCAGCGGTTTTTCTGGAGGGATGTATGGCAGAACCCATCATTACGGCACCAGCAGGTGGCGCAAAAATTACTATTTCGGGCGGCAGGTTGAATGTGCCGAATAATCCGATCATTCCATTTATCGAAGGCGACGGCACCGGCCCGGATATCTGGGCCGCCTCTGTTCGTGTGCTCGATGCAGCAGTAGCAAAGGCTTACGGCGGCAGCAAAAAAATTCACTGGCTCGAAGTGTTCGCTGGCGAAAAATCCAATAATCAATTCGGCACTTGGTTGCCGGAATCGTCGGTGCAGGCTTGCCGTGATTATCTGGTATCGATCAAGGGCCCATTGACCACGCCAGTCGGCGGCGGCATTCGTTCTTTGAACGTGGCCTTGCGTCAAATGCTCGATCTGTATGTCTGCCTGCGCCCAGTGCGTTGGTTCAAAGGCGTGCCTTCACCGGTCAAGCGTCCTGATCAAGTCAATATGACCATCTTCCGCGAAAATACCGAAGACATTTATGCCGGTGTTGAGTACGCAGGCGGTTCTGAACTGGCGCAGAAACTTCTCGACTTCATCGCGAAAGAAGACCCCAAGGCATTCGACAAAATCCGTTTCGGCACGCAGGAAAAATCCGAAGCCTGGCAGAAAGCGTTGGAAGGCATCGGCGCACCGCATCGCGATGTGAAAGTGAATGTCGGCCTGGGCATCAAGCCGGTTTCCTATCTGGGTACCGAGCGTCTGGTACACAGTGCAATGGGTTACGCGATTCAGAACAAATCGAAATCGGTGACCTTGGTGCACAAGGGCAACATCATGAAATTCACCGAAGGTGGTTTCCGTGATTGGGGCTACCAGGTCGCGAAAGATTTCTACGGCGCGGTCGAATTGGACGGCGGCCCGTGGATGATTATTCCGGAAGGCAAACCCGGCGCTGGCCTGATCATCAAGGACGCGATTGCCGATGCGTTCCTGCAGCAAATTCTGTTGCGTCCGGCGGAATACGATGTCTGCGCTACCTTGAATTTGAACGGCGATTATTTGAGCGACGCGCTAGCCGCACAGGTCGGTGGCATCGGTATCGCACCGGGTGCGAACATCAACTACGTCACCGGCCATGCCGTATTCGAAGCCACCCACGGCACCGCACCGAAATATGCCGGTCTGGATAAAGTGAATCCGGGTTCAGTGATTTTGTCCGGCGAAATGATGCTGCGTTATATGGGCTGGACCGAAGCCGCCGATGCGATCATCGCATCGATGGACAAGGCGATTGCTAACAAGAAAGTCACCTACGATTTCGCCCGTTTGATGGAAGGCGCGACCGAAGTGAAATGCTCGGAATTTGCCGATGAAATGATCAAGCAAATGTAATTTTCTGTTTGCTTGTAATGCAAAAGAAAAGAGCCGCGAAAGCGGCTCTTTTTTGTTGTTCATAGGAGCGCCTTTAGGCGCGACAGATCTGGCGTAATTTGTCGCGCCTGAAGGCGCTCCTACGGGAATTCCTACAAAATAATCAGATATTTGCTGATATTGGTTTTGTGCGGCTTCAATAAGCTCGTTTAATGGAACCCATCGAAAGCACATCGCCCGGCACCAGAGCCTTGAGAGAGGGGCGACATTCATGCCCGAGACAGATTTATTCAATCACCAGTGTCTGCATCAATCGCGAAAAGCTATTTTCAGATTACGCAAATGCCAGGCTGGCAGTGAAAGCTTTAAACAGTAAGCAATTATGGCCGGATGCAAAATGTCTTGCGTGGGTCGTCATGCCGGATCATATGCATGTACTTATCGAACTTGGCGACAAGGAACCATTGCCGTTGGCTGTTCAAAGAATAAAGTCCTTGATCGCAATTGCAATCAATCAGGAAAGGAACCTGAGGCGGCCTATCTGGCAACGAGGATATTTCGATCACGCAATTCGTAAAGATGAAGATGTGTGGTTCGCGGCGCGCTATATTCTGAACAATCCGGTTCGTGCCGGGCTTGCAGTAAACATTGGAGATTATCCGTATTGGTCGCTAACGGAAGAATGGTTTGACGGAAAGCATTCCCCGCTATGGTAGGAGCGCCTTCAGGCGCGACAGATCTGGCGTGATTTGTCGCGCCTAAAGGACGCTCCTACGGGGTTTGTTTTGCCGCGGTGCTGAAAATTTGCGGCAATCTAATTTTTTCCAGAATCAGCATCATCGAAACGATTACCAGCGCCATTCCGATCAGGCTGAGCAAGGTTGGATGTTCATGTAAAAACAAGATGCCCCAGATCAATGCGAATACCGGCACCAGCAGAGTGACGGTGGTTGCGCGTGTGCTACCCACGTCATGCAGCAATTTGAAATACAGGAAGTAAGCAACACCGGTACAAAACACACCGAGAGGTATCAGCATTAGCCAGGGTGTGAGTTCGACCGTGGAAGGCAATGAACCCATGAACAATACCGGCAGCAGTGCAAACGAGGCACCGATCAAACTGCCGGTGGCAACTGCCAATGGGTCGACATCGGAGAAACGTTTGCGAATTTCACGTGCGCTCAATGCATAAAGTGCAGCGGCACCCATACCTGCAAGTACACCCAGCGCGGTGGCCCAAGTCATTGGCAGGCCGCCGAAGCCGACAATCATCCCAACGCCGACGATGCCGAGCGAAACACCTGCAAACTTACCAAAGGTCGGTCTTTCACCCAATACCCAAAGCAGCAGTACGCTGAACAGCGGAACCATCGAGTTCAATACAGCGGTAACGCCGGCGGGCAGCGTAATACTGGCGTAAGCGAAACACCAAAATGGCAAGGCCGAATTGATAAGCCCGATCCACAGATAAGCACCCGCATTTTTCTTGAAATGCAAAGGCTTGCGCATCGCGACCAATACGACGGCCAACACGAGGGCGCCCAGTATCAGGCGTCCTGCCGCGACCCAGTTAGGGCCGAGCTCTGGCACTGCGACACGCTGAAACAGAAATGAGCTGCCCCAGATCATGGCCAATAAAATCAAACGAATGGTGGAAGCGAGATTCATGACAAGCCTTTTTGCGAGCAGCAATTATAGAGAATGTTGTGTGTTGAAAAATGAAAGGTATTTGGAAGCCTTGCGATAACGAGACTCAACGCACACAACTGATTTTTCGATCCGTATTCTGAGCATTGGTTTCAAATTGCGTTTCGGTTCCCTTGCGATCAATCTGAATCCAGTATTCGGCGATTTTCCCTGCCTCGACGCGATACACGGCACTGGCGATCTCAATGACTTGTAGACCGCTTGGAGCCGTGCCATCGGAGGGGCCGATATGGCAACCGGTTTGTTTCCAGCGTGCGTAGACGCGATCGCCATCGGCCAGCAATTCGGTCACTTCAAAATCATAATCGCCATAAATGCGCTGAAAATCTTTTACGTGCGCGGCGTAATCATCCGGATTACGAATAACGGTAGTTTCGTTTTCCGAATTCATTTGATGCGCCAAAACTTGCGTGGCGAGGTAGCGCGAAGATTGTCCAGGCGTTTTTCCTGAGCGCACACCGTTGAGGAAATGACGCACGAGTTCTTTGGGTGATTCGTTCGATGCTTCCGTTTCGCCGGTCACCGCAGCCAATTCGGCCGGTGTGGCAATGAAGCCGCCTAAAAATAACAAGCCTGTCCAGATATTCATAAAGCCTCCCTGAAAACTCTCTTACTTGACGAGTTGGCAAGATACGCCCACAGTTAATCAATGAAAATAGCATTATTTTCAAACTAGACTTGAGTATTTATCAAGATGAGCAAACCCGCACTACAATGGATTTCCGGCTTTATACACACCGCCCGCAGCGGCAATATGACGCGCGCAGCCGAGCAATTAAACGTGACAGTGAGTGCGCTGAGCCATCAAATGCGCCGTTTGGAAGAACGTATGGGCCGACGGCTGATGGAACGCGGGCCGCGCGGCATTCAATTAACGCCTGAAGGGCAGAATTTGTATGTGCAGCTGGAGCCACATTATCAGGCGATCGAGCAATTACTGAATCCACACACCGGTTCGCATGGCGATCGACTGACTTTGAGCGCACTGGCATCGATGGCAAATGCCTGGTTGTTGCCTAGGCTGGGAGAGTTCGTACGCCAACATCCGGATATTCAATTCAATCTCGACTCCTCGGCTCGCATGGTCGACTTCGAAAAAGAATTCCAGATTGATGCGGCCATTAGATTTGGTGGGGGAACTTGGCCCGGCCTGCAATCACATTTTCTGCTTGAAGAATGGATTAGTCCGGCCGCCAGTCCGGCCCTGATAAAACAGCTCGGCCCGATCAAGTTGGATCAATTGCATAAATACCCCTTGATTGATGACCCCTTCGGACGATGGAAGCGCTGGTGCACACATTTCGATTTGCCGGAGCCGAAAAAATTTGTCGCGAAATTCAATGAAGCCGAAGGCGCGCATCGTGCATCGGCCGAAGGTGTGGGCATCGTGCTGGCCCGGCATATTCTGGCCACACCGCTGATTGAAGCCGGACGTTTATGCTATATCGGCAAACTGAAAATGCTGGCCGAATATCAGTATTATCTGGTGTATCCGGAGCGTTCGAAAAATCATCGTGGCCTGGTGCATTTCAAACAATGGCTGGAAACGCAAATCAAACCCGAGGCAGCATGACCATGGCGGAGACGGATATCGATTTTCTGGCAATGCCGAGTGCAGTCGCTATTCGCGACGCTTTTCTCGACTACAACCTGCAGTTTTCCAATGTCACCAAGCGGGCAAAAGAGCGCTTCGAGCAACGTGACTGGAGTGGATCACGTGATGACGCCAACGCACGGATCGAGCTCTACGATCAATGCATCGCCGACATCAGCGACAAGCTCAGCGAACGGATGGCTGACCGCTCGAACAATGCGATCTTGTGGCAAGGCATTCGGCAGGCTTATGAAAATCTGATTTCACCCTTACTCGACCGCGAATTGTTCAAGACTTTTTTCAATACGCTGACCCGGCGTTTTTTCAAGACGCGCGGCGTTAATGCTGATATTGAATTCATTGCATTGACGATTGAACCGACCGACAGCATTACCCACCCGGTCGCGCGACATAATTATGTTCTGTCGGAAAGTTTGTCCGCATTGTTCGAAAGAGTATTGGCCGATTATCCGTTTGCCGCCTCGTATCAAAACGCCGAAGGCTGCGCGAAAAAAATCGCCGATACCTTGCAGGCACGTTTCAAACAGTGGCCTGAACCTGCCGTGCTGGCAGTGGAATTGCTAGATACGGTTTTTTACCGCGAACGCCGCGCCTATCTGGTCGGCCGTATTTTGGGACGGGAAAATTACGCACCCTGCATATTGGCCTTGGTGAATGAAGAGAGCGGCATCCGGGTCGATGCCGTGATTACTTCGCGTCAACATGCAGCGGTATTATTCGGCTACACGCATAGTTATTTCCATGCCGATTTACCGACGGTCGGTGATGCCGTGGTTTTCCTGCGGACATTGTTGCCGGGCAAACCCATCGACGAAATCTATACCGTTCTTGGTCGTGCCAAACAAGGCAAAACCGAGCGTTACCGGCATTTTTTCCGCTATTTGCAAGAGCACCCAGAACAAGATTGCACGCATGCCGACGGTGAGCGTGGCATGGTGATGGCGGTGTTTACCTTGCCGGGTTATCCACTGGTGTTCAAACTGATTCGCGACAAGTTCGCCTTTCCGAAAAATATTGCCCGCGAACAGGTGCTGGAAAAATATCATCTGGTATTCAAGCACGACCGCGTAGGTCGTTTGATTGATGCACAGGAGTATCGTTTCCTGCGTTTTCCGCGCGAGCAATTCACCGATGCGATGCGTGAAGAACTGCTGAAAGAATGCAGTGAGTCGGTCAGCGAAAGCGGTCAGCACATCGTGATTCATCATTGCTATGTCGAACGTCGCTTGCGACCGCTGAATCTGTATGTGCGAGAAACCTCGGAAGAATTGGCGCTTGCCGCGATTCTCGATTACGGACAGGCGATCAAGGATCTGGCGCGCAGCAATATTTTCCCCGGCGACTTGCTGCTGAAAAATTTCGGGGTCACTCGGCATGGCCGCGCCATTTTCTACGATTACGACGAACTCTGCCTGGTTACCGAATGCCGGTTCCGGAAATTACCGGAAGCAAAAAACGACGAAGAGGAAATGCATCACGGGGCCTGGTATTACGTGGCAGACAATGATGTTTTTCCGGAGCAGTTTCCGCGCTTTCTGGGCCTTAGTCCGGCCCAGCGCGAAGCCTTGCTGGCAACGCACGGCGAAATTTTCGATGCTGCCTGGTGGCAAAAAATCCAGCGCGATATTCAAGCCGGTGTCTTCACCGATGTGCCGCCATATCCGGATCGGTTGCGTTTGAGCGGCGGTGCTTGAGTTCACATATTCTTATCTCTTAATAGGGTATTGTTCAGCCCATAAATTATTCAGGGGACGCACGATGAAAAAATTGCTATTGGTTCTGGCCTGCGCCAGTGTGATTACCGCCTGCCATAGCGATGGCGGCAGCAAGCCAGCCACCCGGCAGGAAGCAAAACAATTTAACGCTGCAGTAGAGCAGGTGCTGGCAGGCGACTGGCGCTCGCCAGAAAACAAGGCTAGAGACAAATATCGGCATCCAAAGGAAACCCTGGGTTTTTTCGGCGTGAAACCGACGGATACCGTGGTTGAAATTACACCGGGTGCAGGTGGCTGGTATACCGAAGTACTGGTGCCCTTGCTGAAAGACAAAGGCCGTTATTTTGGCGTTGTTACCGATCCTGCCAGAACTAGCAGCGATGCTTCGCGTGCCTATAACGAAAAACAAAACCAGTTGCTGCGCGACAAATTCGGCGCGCGAGCAGATGTCTACGGCAATGTCAGTTTGCTAGAAATCGATCCTAAGGCTCCCTCTATTGGCGAGGCGGGCAGTGCCAATGTGGTATTGACCTTTCGTAATGTACACAACTGGATGGCCGCAGGCACGGATGCGGACATGTTCGAAGCATTTTTTGAAGTCTTGAAGCCGGGCGGCACGCTGGGCGTGGTCGAGCATCGTGCCAAAGACGACGTGCCGAAAGGCGATAAGAGTGGTTATGTTGGCGAATCGCAAGTGATAGCGATGGCACTTGCTGCGGGATTTACGTTGGACGCCCGGAGTGAAATCAATGCGAATCCGAAAGACACCAAGGATTACGTCAACGGTGTCTGGACCTTGCCACCGAACTTGCGTGATGGTGACAAGAATCGCGAAAAATATCTCGCCATTGGCGAAAGCGATCGCATGACTTTGCGTTTCAAAAAGCCGCTGTAAGATTATACGTAGGAGGCCGCTTGCGGGCGACGTGGTTTTAATTACGTC
>JBOHYH010000316.1:0-1592 GCA_050737775.1 Arenimonas sp. | reverse complement strand
GTATCAGCATTATCGCAAAGTATGGGCGCAGCAAGCAGCGCCCCTACGAAAGAATCAATCGGCAGGTACGGTGCGCTCTTTCGCCCATTCCCGCAGAGCTTCGACTTTCTCCGCCATCAATACCGAGAGTGGTCGCGTATTTTCCAACTCTGTGGTCAACACGCTTTCGCTTAAAGTGGTTTTTTCTGCATGCGCGGCGTACAGGGCGCTTACAACCGCCTGCTCGATTTCGGCACCGGAAAATCCATTACTGTTTTCCGCCAGACGCGTGAGAGAAAAGCTGCTCCAGTCGATGCGACGCTTATCAAGATGCAGACGGAAGATTTCACCACGCGCCGCATGATCGGGCAAATCGACGAAAAAGATTTCATCGAAACGGCCTTTTCGCAAAAGCTCCGGCGGCAGATCATTAACGGCATTGGCCGTCGCCACCAAAAACACCTTGCTCTTGCGTTCTGCCATCCAGGTCAGAAAGTAACCCAATACACGACGGGATACGCCACCATCTTCGCTGGAGCCTGAGCTCGCCAGACCTTTCTCAAGCTCGTCGATCCAGACCACGCAAGGCTGTAATTGTTCTGCCGACGACAAGGCATCGCGCAGGTTTTTTTCGGTCTCGCCATGGAATTTATTGTAAAGCGCGCCGAAATCCAGCCGCACCAGGGGCACACCAAAACTGCCGGCAACCGCTTTTGCGGCCAGACTCTTTCCGCAGCCCTGCACACCCAACAATAAAATGCCTTTCGGTGGATCAAGGCCGACCGGCAAATTATCGTTCACGAAGGCTTCGGTCCGGAGGCTCAACCATTTTTTCAGGCGTGACAAGCCTGCAACATCGGCAAACTGCGTAGTGTCATATTCGTAATGCAGATTTCCGCTTTGATTCAATAATTCAAACTTGAGTTTCGCCAGCTCGGGCAGATCACCGGAACAGATGGCACCATCACGAAATATCAGGTGACGGGCGATTCGGCGTGCTTCATTCATCGCCAGACCACGAAGATTCTTCACGATCAACTTCAGCGCTTCCTGATCAATGACGACTCGACGACCTTCGTTTTCACGCTTGTAAAGATCCGCTTCGTCATTGACCATTTTCAATAAAGTGATCTCATCGGGCAATCTGAGCTTGAAACGTACCGCCAGGCTTTCCAGTTCGGCCGGAATTTCAATTTTCTGTCCGATCAGAACAACCGTATGTTCCAGGCAATGGCGACGCTGGATGATGTCACGCAGCATGCGTTGCGTGCTGGCATAGCCAAGATAAGGGTGGAAATCCAACAACAAATAAATGCCGCGCTGGGTTTCTCGATGGATAGCCTGCAAAGTCGCACTGGCATCCGGCGCAACATCGGCTTCGTCTTCGCGATCCAGGTCAAAACGACGCAAGCCTTCGGTAATCGACCAGCGATACAGCGCACGCCAGACATTTTTCAGCGCATGCCGAAACAGGTCGATAACGCGGGCCTCGTCTTCGGTTTCAATCAGGATAAAAGGAGTGTTCGAGCGCAGTAGCGCGGTTAAATCTTGGAGTTCGTTCATACACCATTATATTGCATACAGCGTAGGGGCGCTGCTTGCTGCGCCCAAAC
>JBOHYH010000315.1:0-4844 GCA_050737775.1 Arenimonas sp. | reverse complement strand
TCGACTTGCCCGCTCAAGGAATCTTGCTATCGCCGCCACCACCGGGGATTACATCATCATCCTGGATGGCGATATGGTGGTGAACAGGCATTTTGTCGAAGATCATGTAAACGCTGCCAAAGCGGGATTTTATGTGCAGGGCAGTCGAATTCTTACGCAAGCACAATTCGATGCCGATAAATTGTTGCTGGAAAACAAGGATCCGCATTATTTCAGCAAAGGTATCGCTAGGCGTCGTCACACAATTCGCATGCCCTGGCTTTCCAGTATTTTCCTGAATCTTTCCGAAGGTCAGAAAACCACCGGTGTAAAAGGTTGTAATCAAGGTTGGTGGCGAAAAGATTTAATTTCCGTCAACGGGTACGACGAACGCTTTGTCGGCTGGGGCCGCGAAGACAACGATATTTTATTGCGTGCTTATCGCTTGGGGCTAAAGCGCCGCGATATTCGATTCGCCGCTTTGGCAACCCACATTTATCACAATGAAAGGCATCCGGACGGGGTCAATCCGAACGACCGGTGGTTGAAAGACAATGCCGAAAGAAATGTAATTATGTGCGAGCTTGGATTGGATCAACATTTGGATCACTTTAAACAAAATCCATTGCCGGATTTACGAAAGACGGTTGCGCCATATTGATAATGTCCTGGCCTTCCCGAGTCAGATAAGACCGAGCCCCGGACTACGTTTAATAACATCTTACCCATACCTAAGATATTGCAGCCGAATAGGACTAGGATGCCATTATTCGATGGCTTGCCAGCTTGTTCAGACGTAAAATGGCGACCTTTCAAGGGGTGATATCAATAGACTATGGCTGCGGTGATTCATGACAATTCGACGAATACGCAGCTAGCGGAAAACATCGACTGGGCTAATATGGATTTGCCCGATGCCTGGCCGGATCAGATCGCCAGTAATTGGCGACGGCTGACGATGGTGTTCTCGAATATGGCACGTAAAAAAGTTCAGCGAGTGCAGTTACCTGAAGCCATGCCGGGTCGCGAGCGTTTGCCGAAATACCTGTTTCAGGAATTCCACCATTTACCGAACGGGAATTATTCGAAAACGATTTCCCGTGGTTATGCCAATACTTTTAATAAAGCCATGTTGGGTTGCATGACAATAGCGCGGGCTGAAATTGCACAGCGGCTTAATGCCGGTAAACGCGTACTTGATATCGGATGCGGTGCGGGTCATCTGACTGGTGCACTTCAATCAGTCGGCATCAGCGAAGTTTGGGCATTGGAGCCTTCACCTTATTTATTGCAACATGCGGCACGTGATTTCCCGGGTGCGAATTTTGTCCAGGGCGTTATCGAGAATAGCGATCTGCCTTCGGCCAGCTTCGACGGCGCCGGCGCTTGTTTTGTATTCCATGAAATTCCGCCACGACAGGCGAATGCTGCATTGCGCGAGTTGTCACGCTTGCTGGTGCCTGGTGCGAAGTTGATTTTGGTCGAACCTTCGCCAACGCAAATAAAATTGTCGTATGCACAGGTGTGGCGTCGTTACGGTTGGCGCGGCATTTATTTCCGCGCCTTGGCACTACGTACGCATGAGCCTTTCGTGAAGGCCTGGCACAAGACCGACTACAGCCCCTGGTTTGCCGCCAACGGATTTACCTTGGTCGATGATGTGGATCGTATGCCATGGCGCTTGCTGGAAGCTCGCCGCAACGACGGCTTATAAGTACGCCACAGCCGCACCCTATGGATTGCTTATAGGTTCAAGCTTCCACCAAATAATCCCAGTAATCCAATAATGATCAGATAAATTGCCACCACATAGTTGAGCAGCTTGGGTTGCGCAAGGATGAGAATCCCTGCCAGCAGTGCGAGAATCGGTGCGAGACTGATATGCATATTCATGATGGCTACCTGTTGTGGATTATCGGAACAGTTGCATGAATAACCCGGTGGCCAATTTGCGTCTGTACGCTGGCTAACATAGGCGCTACAAGCCACGGCTTGCACGATAGCTAACAGCGATCTACGCGGCACTGAAAGCAGTTGAATTTCGATCGAATGTGCACGTACGCTACGGAAATATCGCTCAGTATATTTTGGCAAGCGCTAGTCAGGTCTGTTCCCGGTACGGCTTGGCCGGTATCGTAGCGAATGCAATGGTGTTCGCTGTAACCCCGGATAATGGCTGGAGCAAAGTAATCGAACCACGCGGGCATCGCTTGGCTATCGTAACGTTCGCAAGCATCCTTGTGCAGAAAGATCGGCCCCGTTTCTGCATAGGCTTGCAATTGGTCAAACGGGCGATACGCCAGCAACAGCATTGCATCACCTTTTGCAATCAGCCCAAGACAATGTCGGCAGGGATTGGATTTGCCATCGGAAATTATCTCAAGCGGTTTTTGGCCATATGCATCTGGTACAAGCTTTTTAAGCCTGACAGCCTCTTCAGTGGAAATGCCGCGCACATGTAATTCATTTGTAATGCTGGTTGTCATCCTCAACTCCTGTTTTCAGTGTGTTGAAGAATGTAACAATGATTATTCTTTCAAAATATCCGATTCCTGTTATTCAATCGAATTGAATCAGGTCAAGTAATATTTCCGGCGGTCTGCCGATAACAGCCTTGTTATTGATTACCACAATCGGACGTTCGATCAGAATGGGGTGTTCAATCATGAGGTTTATCCATTCATCCTTGTCACGATTATCATTCAGTGTAATACCCAGTTCTTGTGCGACGGGTTCTCCGAAACGAACCAGCTTGTTTGCTTCCATGCCGAGTTGTTCAAGCAGTTTATGCAACACTTCGTTCGACAAGGGGGTTTCAATATAATGGATGACTTCCACCCAGATGCCATGCTCATGCAATAGAGTCAAGGCTGCATTGGATTTACTGCATTTGGAATTGTGGTAAATCGTGGCTTTCATCAACCGGTCTCTGGCGGCATGTGACGCCATCATACTGCAGGCAGTGCAAGAGTCCGTGATTCGTCTTGTAATTGCTCTGCTCCTTGTTTAGTCTGCAGACAATTTACTCCGTCCAGGCAATCTTATGTCCTCCTCACCTGCCATTCGTAAAGAGCTTGCCAAAATATCCCTGACGGCACTGCTGGCCTTGTTTTTGCTTCCCGGTCTTACTCTGTACTTTGCCAATCATTTTAAAAGTGCTAGCGATGTCCGATACGTGGAAGAAATAAATCAAAGTATCCGTGCCAGCGAGAATATGACCGATGCCGATAAACAAGCAGCGATGGAATATTTTCAGGCAGTCCAACCCTCTGCCACTTGCTTTAACAACACACCGGACATGGCCGCCTATCGTGCCGATGTTTGCTCGGATTATTCCGAAATGTGGCAGTTTGTGGTAGTTGAAAAAGTGGCATTCTGGACGGTAATGGCTGGTGTGCTGTTGCTGGTACTGATGGTGGCATTGGGTGCACTGGCCTTTGCGAGAAGATCCGTGCAATACATCAGCTTTGTGTTTGGCTGGCGTGTACTGGTGTTCGCGAGCGCGTCGGAAATTATGTTGCAAGGTTTGTTTGCGGTTTGGCTTTCTTTCTGGCTGACTGCATTTTTCATGAATATTTACGTGATCAAGCTCATTGCGATTGTGGGTGTTGTGGTTGCCATCGGTATTTTCAGCGCCGTTGTCGCGATCTTTCGCCGCGTAGCGGAAAATAATATTGTTCAGGGTGAAATGGTGACGCCTGAAGTGGCACCGGCCTTGTGGTCGCGCATACGCGAATTCGCCGATAAATTGAATACGGCGCCGCCGACCCAGATTATCGCCGGTATCGACGCCAATTTTTTTGTCACCGAGAACAGCTTGAAAGTAGGTGAGCAAAGCACTCGCGGGCGTTCCCTGTATATCAGCATTCCCTTGCTGCGCGTGCTCGATCAAACCGAAGCGGATGCTGTATTGGCACACGAGCTCGGACATTTTGTCGGCGGCGATACTGCAAATGCTGCTGCGCTTGGCCCCAAGTTGGTGCAGTACGATTTTTATAGTGAGCAGATGCGGCAAGGTGGAGTAACCATCGTTGCGTTTTTTCTACTTAATCTGTATCGCGTGATTTTTGAAATGGCATTGCAAAAATCCAGTCGCGAGCGTGAATTTGCCGCAGACGCGGTGGCGGCCGGACTGACATCACCGCAGGCGATTACCCGTTCACTTATCAAAGTTGCGGCATACGCAAGTTACCGGAACGAGGTGGAGGGTAAACTGTTCGATCAAAATGAGCGTCACAGTGGTGATCTTGGGATTGCACAAAGAGTTGCAGTGGGGCTGAATGAATTCAGCCAATCCAGCGAGTTTGTCGAAATGATGCGTGCCAGCAATGTACCGCATCCATTTGATTCGCATCCGGCATTGCAAGAGCGCATGCGTAATGTCGGTTTTGAATTGCCAGAGCATGATTTTGCTGCTGTTGTTGCGAGTACGCCTTCGATCAGCTGGGCCGACTCGATTGAAACGGCTGATGCCATCGAGCAGCGGCTTTGGCAGTCGTTTGAGCAATACTTCAGCCAAGCGCATGAAGAGACACTGGCATATCGTTATGAACCCAATACCAACCAGGAACGTGAACTGGTATTGCGCTATTTTCCGCCGGTACGTTTTGCCTTGAAAAAAGATCAGGTCTTCGAGATTAATTACGCCGGCATGGAATTGCCCGATGATAAAGGCAGGGTTGACTGGGATAACGTAAAAGACCTGAAGTACGAGGATGCCACCATGGGCGCCGATAAATTAATCATCGTCCATCCCGAGAAAGGTATGTTGGGTGACAAGACAACGAAAGTTTCCTTGTCTATCGATAGCAAGCAACGAGATCCGATCAAGACAGCGTTGGCTCAATACTGGCATCGACATCAGG
>JBOHYH010000314.1:0-1609 GCA_050737775.1 Arenimonas sp. | reverse complement strand
TGCCACGGGTGTGCTGAGCGCAGCAAGCGGCACTAATACTGTTGCAACAGGCTTTCGTAGCAACGCCAGTGGTGCAGGTAGCATCGCTATCGGTGCAGTTAGCATTGCCAGTGCAGATCAAGCGACTGCCGTGGGAGCATTAAGCATCGCCAGTGGAATTGACTCTACTGCAATCGGAGCACGGAGCAATGCTAGCGGTTTTAGTGCAACAGCCACCGGGATTAATAGCAATGCTAGCGGCGCTTATTCCACTGCCACCGGGGGCGGCAGCACTGCGAGCGGTACTAGTAGCACCGCCACTGGTGAGCTTAGCTTTGCTAATAGCCTTTTCAGTACCGCTATAGGTGCGCAAAGTGCAGCGACCTCCACTAACAGTACCGCCATTGGTGCACTTAGCACTGCATCGGGCTTAAACAGTTCGGCCTTTGGTCTGGGCAGCGTTGCCAGCGGCGGGGGCTCGGTAGCACTCGGTAGCAACAGTACAGCGACAGGCGCGGGTGGCGTAGCACTGGGTGTTGCTAGTAGAGCGACGGGTACTAATGCGGTAGCGCTCGGTCAGGGTGCGGCTGCCACAGCCAATGGCAGCGTTGCTACCGGACCTAATAGTTCTGCAAGTGCAGAAAATTCGGTCGCTACGGGTAGCAACAGCCAAGCCAGTGGATTGGGCAGTATTGCGCTAGGTGCAGACAGCCGCGCAACGGCCACCGGTGCTATTGCTATTGGGCCAGGCGCTACGGCAGCGGCCAACAATAGTGTGGCCATCGGCAATGCTTCCAGCACGGGAACTCGGGCCAACACGGTGTCGGTCGGTGCAGTCGGCAATGAAAGACAAATCACCAATGTGGCTGCAGGCGTGCAGGGCACCGATGCCGTCAACATGAATCAGCTCAATGCGATGACTCTAGGTTTCGGCAGCTTTCAGTCCGATGTTTGGACAATGTTTGAACAAACCGACAAGCGCATTAATAAAAACGGTGCCATGCAAACGGCCATGTCGCAAATGATGGGCAATGCTGCGGGTGCGCGTTCGGCGAATGGTCGTATAGCCGTAGGTTTTGGTTTTCAGTCTGGAGAGAGCGCCATGTCGGTCGGCTACGCCAAGCCTCTTGGAACGCGCGGTAGCTTCAGCATTGGTGCGGCGTTTACGAATTCGGAATCATCGGCCGGTATCGGCTTTGGTCTGGATTTGTAACCGATTGAATCAATAGTCTTTTGGTAACGCCGGGATCATCAAAATAGAAAGAAGATAGCCGTCCCCAGAGTAAGGCCGTGAAACTCCCGTTTCTTGGATACTGCTTTCGGCTTGCTCCCAAGTCTTGGTGATCCCGGTTCTATGGATTAAAGCCAGATTACGCGCTAGAAAAAATAGACAGAAATTAAAAAAGAAAATCCGTCATTCCAAAATACCGACGACAAATTAAAAAATTACCGCAGGAAATTCAAATACCATGAATAAGTTAATTGCTTTTATCCTCCTCCTCATTTTTTATTCCACTCCTGCTTTTTCACAGCGAATAGCAGACGGTGAGTATTTTATTAAAGTAAGCCAAACGGGTAAATACATGGCCGTTGCTGGGGCAGATACTCGAAACGACGGCGGGCTAGTGCA
>JBOHYH010000313.1:0-23205 GCA_050737775.1 Arenimonas sp. | reverse complement strand
TCACCGGACGCATCAGTAATGCGACCTTCACGAAACATCGATGTCACTTCCTTTCGACTGCCGTAACCGAGATTGGAAATATGTTTTACTAATTTCATTGCTTGATAATCCGTGATTTACTTTATTGCTTCAAACACTTTAAAGCCTTCCTGCATCGCAAGCACACTGACCTGCGAAAAGTTCTTTTTCAGAACGGCTTCGTAGGGCAGATGCCGATTGGCCACCATATAAAACCGCCCCTCGGGCCTTAGTGATTTGGCGGCGGCTTCAATAAACGCCTGACCCAAGGTCTGCACTTCGACACTACCCTGATGAAACGGCGGATTGCTGATCACGAAATCATAAGACCCCTGAACGCCTTGCGCCACGTCATGCCAGCGATACTTTAATTGTCTGTTGACCTCGAATTGTGCCAAATTCAATTTCGCACATTCCAGCGCCCTTGCTTCGGCTTCAAATACATCCATCGCAAGCACTTTTTCGTAGCGCGTTAGAACCGTGTGCGTCAAATAGCCCAGCCCAGCACCCAAATCGGCACCGTTGCCGCTTAATTTTTCCGGCAGATTATCGGTTAATAATTTCGAAGCAACATCAATTCGATCCCAGGCAAAAATACCCGGACGGGAAATAAACCCGATGTCTTCCAATAGCCTCGGCTCGTCAAACGCCAACCACTCCTGCAATAAAGCTTGGTTGACATCCCGTTTATCCGCCCAAAACACGCGACATTTATTTTTGCTGATGGAATTCAGATTCGGTGCCAATTGCCGAAGATCATTTTCACCGGATTTGGCGCCAGCATTATTTGGCATGCTGACCAGGACCACGCCGTCCTCGGTAATGCTTTGCAAGGCTCGTGCAAACAATGCTCTGGCTTCATCGCGTTGCGGCGACGGCAGTACCATAACAATCGAATATGTTCGTTGAATGCTGTCAATGACGGAAAAACCGGCTTTCTGAAGTGCATCCGAAAATGGCTTGAAACTTTGCAGACAATCGATCTGACTGGCATTTATTGCACTCGGTAAGATGCCGGCTCTCCCCCGAATAAGCAGGTACGGTCCATTCCATGGGATGGAACCGGTCTGAAACGGGTGCCAAAGTGCAGCCCATGCGGAGTCGACATTGCTCATTGGGCAATTTTAACGTCATTCGCCTTTCAGCGAAGGATTCATGGCCATGTTTTGGCAAATTCACGTTTAATTAAAGCGTTCACTATGCGTAAAATCGTCTCGTACCTTGTTCTGGAGGAAATCCATGCGTTTTATCCCCTTTATCGGTTTCGCCCTGATGGCTTTGTCACTTTCTGCCTGTAAAAAGGAAGAAGCGGCAGCCCCGCCCGCCGCGGCGGAAGCACCCGGCACCACCGCTCCCGCCAAACCCGCAGAAGCAAACGCTGAAATTACGGCACCTGATGTGGCCGAGTTCAATACGGATAGCGTTCCAGTCTCTACCGCCACCCTGCCGCCTTTTCCGTTTTTCAAGGTTCCGGATGGCCTGGCCAGCGTTTACGACGACAAAGATAAAGAAATCGGTTTTGATCGCCGTTTTTTCATCGCCAAGAAAAAATTGGTGCCGGTGGAAGGCAAGGTATTCCGTGACATGATGAATCTGAGCAATCGTGATACCGAGCGCAAATATTCGGAACTGGAATTCCAGAAGAATTATGAGAATGCCATTACCGCTCTCGGCGGCAAGAAAATCAGCGACTCGCAAATAAGCGACGAGATGGTCAAAGAAGCCGGCGGGCGTGACGCCGTGGAAAAATACTGGAGCAATGCCGCGCCGGTTCCGGACTACACGCACACCACGTATCTGATTCGTACTGCCGACAAGGAATACTGGATTCACGTCAGCACTGGTTCTTTTCCAGTCCACGGTTTTTTGACTGTGCTCGAGAAAGAAGCCATGAAGCAATCGCTTGGTTTTCTTGATGCGAGTGCGATGAAAAAAGCCCTCGACACCGATGGTCATGTTGCGCTGTATATCAATTTCGATATCGACAAAGCCACTTTGAGACCGGACAGCCAGAGCGTGATTGAAGAAATCAACAAACTATTGACCAGCAACAATGACTTAAAGCTTTCCATAGAGGGCCATACCGACAGTACCGGCAGCGCGGACCACAACCGTACGCTCTCCACTTCCAGAGCTCGTAGCGTACTGGGTGCATTGGTAGGCCTGGGTGTTGACCCGGCTCGTTTAAGCTCGAAAGGTTTCGGCCCAGACAAGCCCATTGCAGAAAATGCAAACGAAACCGGGCGTGTAAAAAACCGTCGTGTCGAATTGGTCAAGAGGTGAAAACCTGACTGCTTTTGAAACACGAAACGCCGCTTATCGCGGCGTTTTTTCTTGCTGAACGCTTGTACAGATAGCTCGCTCTTGGCTGAACAACAAAGCTCCGCCGGTAAACTTTTCTTTCGACGATTCGTTCTGCTTACCGTGCCAGAGGAAATCAATCACACAAGGAAAACACCATGAATAAATTATTGATAGCCACCATGACTTTATGTCTCGGTTTTGCCGCCACCGCTGATGCTGCACGCTACGACAGGGCCAAACATCTTGGCAGCACACGCTTATCCCATGCTGAAAATGACCGTGACATTCTACGTTTTCGAAGCTGCCGAAATGGCATTCATGCCATCCAGTTACGTTCAAGCCGCGGGCAGGTTGAAATTGAAAGGCTTTGGGTTCGCTATGCCAATGGCGAGCGCGATAATCTGAATGTTCGCGATCGCATTTCTAAAGGTGGTGCAACACGCTGGATTGATTTGCGCGGCGGCAACCGTTGTGTGGTTGAAATCGGCATTATTGGCGATACCGAA
Organism: Arenimonas sp.; assembly: GCA_050737775.1. Taxonomy (GTDB): domain Bacteria; phylum Pseudomonadota; class Gammaproteobacteria; order Xanthomonadales; family Xanthomonadaceae; genus Arenimonas. The sequence continues at coordinate 20,377 of JBOHYH010000313.1, read as the reverse complement.
CACAGCCGCGACCAAGCCCGGGTCGACATTTGGGGGCGTTAATTTACGGATATCATCGAACTACAAACCCTCCTTCCGGAGGGTTTTTGTTTGGCTTCCGTTAAGCCAATAGATCGCTTTAGTATCGAGCAAGCTTTACTCTAGTCAATCAGCCTTTTGTGGAGAATTCCGATGCGTCGCCCCTTGTGCATTGCCATTCTCGTTACAAGCCTGGGCTACGGCTTGACTGCAAACTCCGAAGCGCCCCCTCGTTTTCCAGCTGAGGCCATCTGGCATCAAAACATCAGCCAGGCACCCTTGCATCCACAATCGTCTTCCATGATCACCAGCCTGACGAATCTTGGCGGTTTTGGTTTTGGTCGAATGCAAATTGATTTTGGCATGCGGATTGTTCGTGCTGCTCCCGGCGCGCCTACTCGCACCATCGTTGCTTTTCCCGATGCGGACGAATACTACGCGCCTGATTGCGAGCCCATCGGCACCGCGATGCCGGTACCGGCCAATGCGGCAATCGAGGCCTCAAGCAATCTGATCTGTGATAACGACAACGAAGACTGCCATCTCCTGGTCGTACAGGATAATGTCTTGTACGAAGCCTATCGTGCAAATGCCTCTGGCGGCAGCGGCTTGCAGGCACAGTGCCTGGCCATCTGGAAACTTGATCGTATTTATCAACCGAGCAACCGTGGCGAGCATTGCACAAGTGCAGACGCTGCCGGCTTTCCGATTGCACCACTTTTATTCAATGCCGATGAAGTCTTTGCCGCAACACAAATCAGCAATGGCGATTTAGGTCATGCCATTCGTTTTATCTTGCCCAATTCGCGCATGGCGTCAAACGATCCGCTTCCCAATACAACTCGCAGAATTCCACTCTACGTTCGGCCAGCCAGCCATGCCGGAGGCCCAAGCGGACCTACAACTACCATTCCTTATGGCTCACGCTTGCGTCTGCGCGCCGATTTTCCTGTGAATCTATACAACCCCGCTGCGCAGGTGATTCTGCGTACGATGCAACGTTACGGCATTGTGCTTTCTGATGGCGGCAATATTGCTTTGACGGCCGAGGATGATTTGTACACGACGCATAAATGGAGCGAGCTTAATATCAGTTCGCGCATATTTGATCAGGCAGTGCCGGGCACGCCGGTCCGCGTGCAGGATTTTTCGGTAATCGATACCGGGGAACGCATCATCGAAACCTACGATTGTGTGCGTAATGCCGAACCACCCTTGATTGTTCCAAGAGATCTGACCGCACGAATCTCTGTACCACGCAGTGGACCGAAGCTGGTAAAACTGGACTGGCAGGACGGCACTGCAAAAGTCGATATCTACCGTAACGGTGCGTTTCGTGCGAGCGTGGATAATATCGGTAGTTATTCCGAGAAACTCGGCAGCAATCTGCGCCCCAGCTATATCGTATGCAATTTCAACACTTCCAATTGTTCAAGCGCAGTTATTGCATTGCCCGACAGATACAACGAACCTCCGCGTCCGCGACCACAATAACCCTGATGACGAGCGGCACCGGACATTACTTTTTGCAGGATTGTTTTTATCAGGCATAGCCACTAATCTGATCTGAGGTTTATTCGCAGAGGGACTTCCATGAAGTTACTGCATACCGTATTCCAGCCGCTTGCCGTGATCGTATTCACCTGTGCCGCGCTTTATCTTTTGTTGCCTGCATCAAACTCGCCGCATGCTCCCTTGCCACCCCCTTCTGCGCCAACCCGTGGCGTCGATGGCTGGGTTTACGATCAATATCCGAATTTTGCTCCGACTCCGCGATTGATCAAACCGCGTAAAGGCGAATTGCCACCGCAGTATCGGGTTTCACCGACTTCTCCCTTTACACTTAATTGTGAAGGTGCGGCTCAAACCGGCACTTCCTACACCAATGCCGAAGTAGAACCTTCCGTCGCCGTAAATCCCTTAAATCCGGAAAATTTAATCGGTGCCTGGCAACAAGACCGCTGGTCAAATGGTGCTGCACGCGGACTGTCTTCGGGCACGTCTTTCGACGGTGGAAAAACCTGGACGCAGAAGCTTATCCCGTTCTCCCGCTGCAGCGGAGGCACGGCATTGAATGGTGGCAACTATGAACGCGCAACCGATCCCTGGGTGAGCTTTTCTCCCAACGGCACAGCCCATGCGATGGCTTTGAGCTTAAACCGCACCACAGGCTCGCAAAATGCCATGTTGGCGAGCCGCTCACTGGATGGAGGCGTAAGTTGGAGTAACCCGGCCACCCTGATTTTAGACGCTGATGGCATTGCATTTTTCAACGACAAAAACGCAATCACTGCCGACCCGACCGATTCAAATTATGTCTATGCGGTTTGGGATAGATTGGCAGCCAATGGCAACGGCCCGACCTATTTTGCTCGCAGTATTAATAATGGCCTTAGCTGGGAAACGGCAAGATCCATTTACAATCCTGGCGGAACTGGACAAACCATCGGCAACGTCATCACCGTTTTGCCCGATGGCACTTTAATAAATTTACTCACAAAGTTAGTGACGATTGGCGGCAACGACGTAGCAACCATCGAAGTAATGCGTTCAAGCAACAAAGGCATTAGCTGGTCGCAACCTTTTTTAATCTCGGATTTGCTTGCCATCGGAACCCGCGATCCCGAGACAGGCACTTTAATTCGAGATGGCTCCATATTGGCGCAAATTGCTTCGGCCCCTGATGGAAAACTATATGTGGCCTGGCAAGACTCCCGCTTTAGTGGCGGGCTTCGTGACGGCATTGCATTTTCGCAATCACAAGATGGTGGCTTTACTTGGTCAAACCCGGTGCGTATCAACTCCAACAACAACGTGCAAGCTATGATCCCGAGTGTGCATGTGCGTGCCGATGGCATTATTGGCGTCAGTTATTATGATTTGAGAAGCAATACCAGCGATCCCGCAACGCTGTTAACCGACTACTGGTTAGCCACATCGAATGATGGAATTAACTGGAGCGAAAGTCGCATCACCGAAACGTTTGATTACACCACAGCTCCTTTTGCAGGCGGCTATTTTGTTGGCGATTACCAAAGCCTCGTCAGCAGCAATAATATATTCATACCGTTTTTCGTAAAAACCAATAGTGGTGACTTCGGTAACCGTACCGATGTGTTCGCAGCTCCGGCTATTTTCACACCGATAAAATCATTTATAGCGAGCTCGACAACGATTGCAAAAAACAGCTCAGTTAAACAACGGGTCCATGAAAATATTCGACGTGTGAAGCAGCAGCGAATCCATCGCAGAATCGGCATGAATCAGCTGCAAGAACCTCGGAGTCGCAGGTAAGCACGTGGATGAACCTGGAAAACTCCTGGCCTCGCCTTGTGTACGCAATTGCTGCCTTGATGAAGGCGATGTATGCATGGGCTGCGGTCGCCATATCGATGAAATCCTGGCCTGGCAGCAGGCTTCCAACCAGGAGCGAGAGGAAATCATCCTGCTTGCCCATCAGCGCTTGGAACTGAGAGCAGCCCGACATCGTGCTTTAAAATCCTGACTACGTTTACTTTCGTCCGCGAATCCAATAAGAATAGCCCTGATTCGCAACGGACCTGCCTGATGATGGAAACCGCAAAAAAACAAAACCATTTGCAATTGCGCACGACTCTGGCTTATGCCAAAGGTGCCTATACGGTCGAAATAAAGATTGGCAGCAAACATAGTCCGGCGAACGTTTTGCTGGATAGTGGCAGCAGTACGCTGGTCGTACTTCCGAAAGCCTACGACCCATCACACGACCTCAGCTTGAAAGCCACCAGTCTTGCCCAGTCTGTTGCCTATGGCATTGGTGCCTGGGCCGGCCCGGTATTGAAAACCGAGATTGCATTTGGTGATAAGCGACATGCCCGGGTACTGCCCGATGCCGAGATCGCATTGGTAGAAACTTCCGCACAGAATTTCCGTGACGCCGATGGCTTGCTGGGACTGGCTTATCGAAAACTCGACAAAGCGCACGACGTCACCGCTTTGCTGACCGAGAAAAAAATCGAGCCGAACCACACGTGGCCCTGGCCGTTTAATACGAACGAAGCGAGTGCATTTTCAGAATTCAAGACCCAGCTGTATCAACAACCGCTGGTAACGCTGACGCCGGTTTTCAGTGGACTGGAAGAAGAAGGCATTATTTCCGACAAATTCTCCCTGCTCATCAAGCGCGCACTCGTGCATGTGCTGGATGACAAGGCAACCCCCGAGCAACTTGCCTCCGACCCGCTGAACGAAGGTGTTCTGGTGCTAGGTGGCGGCGAAGAATGCCAATCGCTTTATGAAGGCGGTTTTGAGACCGCGAAAATCGTGCATGACCTTTACTACAATGCCAATTTGATTGCCGTGCAGGTGGGCGACCGCCCACGCATACCAGCACCGGCACTACTCGAAAATTACCAATCCGCTTATGCCAGCAACGCCATTTTCGACACCGGCAGCAGCTTTCTGGTGCTGGAGGCATCGATCTATGATGCTGTACTCGCCGACTTCGCATCCTACGATAAAACATTTCCCGATTTAATAACGCGCTTCCAGAAAAGCTTGCAAAAAGAACATGGCATACCGAACGAAAGTATCAAGACACAGCACTGGCCTAAATTGCATTTCCATCTTGAATCGCCTTCCGGTGACGAAGTGACTTTTAGCTGTTCGCCGGGAAATTACTGGCAACGCAATGCCTTTCATGCTGGTGAATGTTTTTTTCTGCTCATGCGGCAAATGCCCAAATGGCCCAATCAAAGCATCCTGGGCCTGCCATTGATGAGCGGGCATTATTGTGTATTTGATCGGCGTGCGGATGGGGAAGGTGTTTTACGTCTGGCCAAGGCGAAAGAAGCCTGATGCTGACCTTCCAGACGCCACGCTTATTGATGAGACCACTACAAGCTGAAGACGAGCTATTTTATTGTGCTTGTTACACCGATCCGGTTTTGATGCAGCATATTGGTGAACCTCTTGCTCATGAGGTGGCTTTACGCAGTTTCAAAGCAGCGTTGAAGGTTAGCGTTGAAACCCCCATTCGTCGCTACACATGGGTAATACAGGAAAAAACATCTGGAGTAGCCGCTGGTCTGCTTGCCATGTTCTGCGATCAAGCCAAGCCAGAACCCGTCAATGCTGAACTTGGCACCATCATGCTTGCCGATTTTCAAAACCAGGGGTTTACCGTGGAGGCTCTGGATGCACTGGCAGATGTCGCTTTCAACACCACCCGGCTCGAGGCACTTCTAGTGAAGCACAAAGCAGAAAACAAAGCGGTGGCCGCAGTGATGGGGAGACTGGGCTACTTAAGAGACGCCACCGATGCTTCCGAGATAGCAAGATACATCTGGGTTCTAAATCGCATCGACTGGCAAGCCCGCGGCAACCCGGGGTGATTACATTACACATCTGGTTCCGATATGGTAACCGCTTAACAAAAGCAGGCTGACGGGGACAGCCAAATCGCATGAATAATCCAGGAAGCTTGGTCTGTGTCGGTACCGGCATGATGCTGGGCGCTCATATTAGCCCACGTTCGCGTAGTCATATCGAACAAGCGGATGTCGTCTTTGCCGCGGTATCGGACTCAATGGTTGAGCTATGGCTAAAAGGCATGCATACGGATGTCCGCAGTCTTCAACCTTATTATAGTGAGGGGAAATCCCGTCACGAAACCTATCGTGAAATGATCGAAGCCATGATGGTTGAAGTTCGCGCTGGCAAACGGGTATGCGGTGCATTCTATGGCCACCCCGGTGTATTTGCTTTTGCACCTCACAAGGTTATCGAACAAGCACTTGAAGAGGGGTTCCAGGCGCATATGGAACCAGGCATCTCGGCAGAGGATTGTTTATATGCGGACCTAGGTATTGACCCCGGGCGCGTGGGCTGCCAGCACTATGAAGCTAGCCAATTCATGTTTTATCGCCGCCAAATCGACCCATCTGCCTATTTGGTACTCTGGCAAGTCGGCATTGCAGGTGATCGCTCTTTCAAGCGCTATGCTACCGAACCGGCTTATCGGGCTTTATTAATCGAGCTGCTCGAAGAGCACTACCCTCTGAACCATGAAATCATCGTTTATGAAGCGGCCACCCTTCCCATCAGTGCGCCACGCATGCAAAAACTGGCGCTAAGCGAACTGGCTGATGCTGCGCTATATTTACAATCAACACTAGTGCTCCCGCCCTGCCAAGCCATGCAGAGAAACGAATCCATGCTTGCCCGCATCGAAGCACTTGATCGTGTGCTAAATTCCACTTCAACCGTAACAACCACTCACAAATAGTTAAGGAGTCGAAGATGTCGAATGTTATTCAATTTCTTGAGTCAATGGGCCAAAACGCCGCGCTCGGCAAAATGTCCCCGGAAGAATACACTGCTACCGTAAAGGCCTTGGGTGTTGACGATCTTGCAGAACATGCTCTGCTTAATCGTGACCACGAAGCACTGAACAGTCTTTTAGGCGGACGCATGAAAATGATGATGGTGCTTGTTCCAGCAGAAGATGATGAAGGCGAGGGCAAAGGTAACGACGATGATCAGAAAAAAGAAGAAGAAATCTCGGTAAACTGATCGGCACCGAGGGCAATAGCATGAAGTTGTTTGCAGGTATCGTTTCAATCGGGCTGCTAATTGCCTGTCTCTGTATGCTGCCCGCTATTGCCCTCTGTTCTCCGGAATTTGAAAAGCAGCTGGAAGAGGCAGACAGCCTTCGCAGTGCAAACCCGAAGCAATTTGACCAACTGCTTGTACAGCTAGATGCCAATTCAGCGAATGCATCTGCCGATCAATTGGAAAAGCTGCGCTATCTGCAAGCTTATAAATTGGCCTACTCGGGTCAATTCAATCTGGCCATTCAAAAAGCCAAGGCTATTTACGATAGCACCAGAAATATCGATTTGAAGTACCGGGCAGGCTTGCTGGCTGTCAATAGCTATGCAACAACCCGTGATTTGGGCTCGGGCTTTGCCTTTCTCGATAAAACCTTATTACTGCAAAATAAAATAACCGATAAGCAATTGCGTCATGATGGTCTAATCGTTGCTGCAGTACTTCATAATCAAGCGGGGCAATATGAATTGGCCAAGCACTACGCCGAGCAGGTTCGTTCCGGCAATCCTGCTTCAAGATCACTCTGCTTTGCGAATAACTTGCTACTTGAAGCTCAGTACAACCTAAATGAATTGCCGGAAAAGGATGCCGACATCGATGGCATGATCAAATCATGCTCCGAGCACGGGGAACAACTTCTCGCAAACTTATCCCGCGTATATCTGGCACGAAAATGGTTCAGTCAGGGCGAAACAAATAAAACAATTACGCTACTTGAAAAGCACCTTGCTGAGACCGAAGCAACAAAATATCCGAGAGCAATCAGTGAAGTGCATTCATTTCTTGCTGAAAGCAAACTAAAAGCAGGAGATCTTACGCAGGCTGAAAACCATGCCAATATCGCAATCAGGGAAAGTGCAACCATCCCCTTTTCGCTTCCGCTGGTTGTTTCGGAAAAAACTCTCTACGAAATAGCACTTCGCCGAAATGACCCTGCCGGCGCCTTCGAACATTTCAAAAAATATGCCGAAGCCGACAAGGCATATCTCAACGATGTCAAAGCGCGAGAATTGGCTTACCAACTTGCCAAACATGAAACCCAGCAAAAAACCCAGACCATTGCATTGTTAAGCAAGAAGAATCAGGTTTTGCAACTGGAGCAAACCGTTGCAAAACAGAAGGCCCACTATGGTGCCTTGCTTGTAGTCTTGCTCGCTGCGCTGTTGGCGATAATCATGTTGTGGGCCTACCGCACCAAGCGCATGCAAATGGCTTTCCGTCGACTGGCGGAAACCGATACGCTGACTGGCATCAGCAATCGGGACCACTTTACTAAAAATGCAGAACATGCGCTTGTCGAGGCCGCAAAAAAATCCGAGCAACTCGGTTTAGTGATGTTTGATCTGGACAATTTTAAATCCATCAATGATCGATACGGCCATTCCACCGGTGACTGGGTATTAAAAAAAGTGACCGAAGCGATACAGCCAATTTGTCGCAAGCAAGATTGCATTGGTCGAATTGGCGGCGAAGAATTCGCCATCTTGTTGCGCGCCAGTGATCTCGAAAGCGCGGCTATCATGGCCGAACGTTTTCGTGAACGTATTGCTGCCATCAATACCGGTGAAACCGGCCATTCCTTTATCGCAACCGCCAGCTTCGGCGTGACGACTACGCTGTGCTCAGGCTACGTTTTCGACACCTTGCTATCACAGGCCGATCAGGCCTTGTATCAATCGAAACGTGAAGGGCGTAATCGCGTCAGCCGATACGATGCGCAGAAGTCTGCCGACTATCTTGCTACCGAAGCCACCATTGGCCTTTAAATCCCGGTGCCGGCGAGCTAAAGCCCTGCTAAAATAGCCCATCACCTTTACTTGAGATACTCTAATGAGCGACACACCTCCCGACCATTTGGCTGTCAATCCCAAAAGTCCTTTCTATAATGCGGCCATACTTGAACGTGGCGTCGGCATTCGTTTCAAGGGTGAAGAACGTCATAACGTCGAGGAATATTGCATTAGCGAAGGCTGGGTTCGCCTGCCTTTCGGAAAGACCCTTGATCGTCGCGGCAATGCAATCACGGTCAAAGTTACCGGTGAAGTCATCGCCTATTTTTTTGATACCGTCGAAAAGAAATAAACGTCACTAGTTCTCTATTGCGCATGGTTTAGAGTCAGGGTCCTGATATCACCGGAGAAAAAAATGGCCACCGTGTTTAAGTTTTCCACCATGCTTTGCTATGCCGCTTTGCTGATTTCGAGCCCCGTTGCGCTGGCAAGCGGCAGTGGCAGCAGCTCCAATTCCAGCAACTCGATGCCAAGTGCATCGACGCCGCAATACGACCCTGCAGTCGAGTTCAAGAACGGCGTCGAGGCCATGAAGCAGGAAAAATACAAGGATGCCGAACGAGCCTTTGATCGTGTTCTCTCGGTCAATCCAAAACATGCAAAAACAAATTTCCTGGCCGGCCTGGTTCGTTCGGCACAGGACAACTTCAAGGGCGCACGTCGTTACTACGAAAAAGCCATCAAGTACGACGACAACATGATTCCCGCACATCAGGAACTGGCAATCGCACATGCCAAATTGGGTGACGCCGATAAAGCCAGGGCAATTTTGGACACCCTCAAGCAACGCCTTGCCGCCTGTGCCGATGGCTGCGCACAAGCCGCTGATTTGCAAGCCGCCATACCGGCGATTGAAGCTGCGCTGTCCCCTACTCCGGCGGCACCCACCTCGCAAATTCACGCAAGCAAAGATTTGTTGATCACGAGTAGCCAAATAGGTGACCGTGCTTATCTTGATGCTGTTGTGCTCATCAATGAAGGGCGATACCAGGACGCGATTACCCAGCTCAATCTTTCGTCACAAGCATTTGGTCCGCATCCGGATATTCTGACTTACCTGGGTTTTGCGAATCGCAAACTCGGCAAGTTCGACGTGGCTGAAGACTACTATCGCCAGGCCCTTGCCGCGGCACCCGGCCATCTGGGCGCTACCGAATACTACGGCGAATTAATGGTTCAGCGTGGTGATATGGCAGGCGCACAGCGCATGTTGACGAAACTGGAAACCTCCTGCGGCTTCGGCTGTGCACAAGCGGATGAATTGCGTCGATGGATTATCGCCGCCAAACCAAAATCTTCCTGATCGGAAGCACGTTATTTGCCGCCAGCGCTGCCATTGCGCTGGTGGCGAATGTACCGCTGCGCGCAGCACGCTGGCTGCCGGTTGATCGGCAGGTGCATGCGCTGACATACGAACCAGCAGAATGTCTGGCATCAAGCCACGATAGTAAAAAGCTGCGTTCGGCACTCATTGGCAGAGCAGCATTTCGCACACCACTTTTACTGGGTGGACAGGCGGCTCGTGCCGGCTTGTCTTGCAACAGTTGCCATCGCAATGGACGCGGCAATCCCGACTTCCAATTTCCAGGACTTTCGGGAGCTCCCGGCACCGCAGACGTCACCTCTTCCTTGATGAGTTCACATCGTGGCGATGGCCTTGCAAATTCGGTCATCATTCCCGACCTTGCCGGGCCGGAAAACAGGCGAAAAATATCTCGCGACGAAAATAATCAAGTATTGGAAAAATTTATTCGAGGACTGATTGTCGAAGAATTCGATGGTGCCGAACCAAGCGAGATGACGATAAGTGGCTTGGCAAACTATGTGCGAATGCTCTCGCCCATGGCCTGCGCCGATGCGGCTGAAAAAGAAGTCCGGCTTCAGCCCCAGCTTTCAGATGTGCGCGACGCAATGCAAGCGGCCCAATTCGCACTCGATGACAATGACAATGCCACCGCACGCCTGATGCTTGCCAGCGCACGCACCGCACTGGGCACGATCAACGAACGTTACGCATCAGACGAGCTCGCTGGCGACCGCCGTTTATTACATGATGCCGACCTGGAACTGTCTGCCATTCAAAACGCGATTGATCTCGAAGCCGATGATATTTCATTAAAAATAATCACCTTTCAATCGAAGATGCCGCGCTGGTCGAAAACAATCGAACAACACGAGAGCATGTCCTTGTTCAACCCCGAACATTTGACATCGAAACCCTAGTCCAGGTAGTCGCTATTTCTCACCCGGATTTTCCACGCTCATGCGCAGCACCAGATCATTTTTCTTTTTGATCATAAGGTACATACCCATCCCATTCGGTCGGACTAGTATTATCCCCGATCAACTCCGACAGCAGATATTTGAAAATGCTTTCGGCATTTGAGCTATTACTCATAAAAACAATGGCGGTTTTTTTGTCTGGAAACCCGACCATAAAGTTTTGCCAGCCATCGTCATGGCCTTCCTTGAAAAAAGCCTTGCCATAAGGCGAGGTGAATACGCCCCAACCCAGGCCATATGACAACTGGATCGCATCATCGCGTGTTGTTGTTTCTTCACGCATTGTTGGAAACTGGCGATGCGAGCGAATTCTGATTTGCGAGCTGAACATGGCGTTGAATTGCGCCTTGGGCATTCCGTCACGGCGAATCATCGCTCGCATGAATAGTGCCATATCGATCAGGCTTGCATCGGCAGATCCGGCGGCACGTGCCGATCCGCGCTGTTTATGTCCCAACGCCACGCCTTTTTCATCATGGCCAATGGCCATATCATCAACATATCGCGGCTGCCACACCATGCTGGTTCGCTGCATGCCGTAATGATTGAATATGCGTTTTTGCATCAAGTCACCCACATCCAGCTTCAGTCCGTTTTCAAGCACAAACTGAAGCAAATTAATGCCTTCGCCTGAATAAGCGTAACGCTGACCCGGCGTGAAATAAATGCGTAGTTTTTCTCCAGGCTCAAACCAGCGCCAATTCGGAAGCCCGCTGGTGTGACTCAACAACATACGCGGAGTAATTTTTTTCCAGCGTTCATCGCCAGCCAGATCCGAATATTTTTCATACTCGGGCAATGGTTTCGGCATCAAAGATTCAATCGGCTTGTCCAGATCGATCATTCCTTCCTTCTCCAGCATCATGACCAATGTCGCGAACATGGCTTTGGTAAACGAAGCTGCGTACATCACACTGTCTTCCCGCAAAGGTTTGCCACGCTCTGCGTCCGCCATGCCAAAAGCTCTTTGATAAACCACCTCATTTTTGTTGATGACAGCCACACCAAGTCCGGTGACTTTCGCGGCAGCCATTAACTTCTCTATTTTTTGTGCCACTTGATTCGGAGACAGTTCCACGCCATCCAGGCGACGCAGTTTTTTCTCGACAGGGAGCGTCGGATTTGATGAGAATTCTTCTGCAATGCACGAAATCGGTAAAACGAATGCAAGCAGAACCAGCAAGCGTCGTAGCAACATAAGATCACCTATAAATTAGATTTTTTATGGAAACACGAGTTCGGTATTATTCGTCGGGCTGAACTCGTGCGTAGCCGGCAGGGATATCGGTACTAAAGGTATCTACCGCCATGGGCGGGTCGAATTTGAAACGAAAACGCAAATCCATTTTGTTGCCATCCAGCATTGTCATGGACATCGGAACACCATCATCGTCCGCCCATATTTCGGTACGCATGCCTTTTATTGTCAGGACCCAGCCATGGGCTGTTTTGCCATCGATGATTCGCATGTTTGGCAAGGGCGTTGCAACATCTTTATACGCCTGCACTTCTTTCAGCCATTCGGTGGTTTTCCTATTGGCGACCGGTGCAACATCAATGTCGAATTGCATCGCTTCGCGAGCCTCATGCATCAAGGTCAGCACCTTTTTTTGCCTGGCCCCCAACACCACACTGATGCTTTTATCGACGTCCGTTCGCACATCGCCCGTCCTGTTCATCTGCACGCGTGTCGTCAGCTGTAGCTGTCCCGAAAAGCGTTGCTCTACCGTAAATGCCATCGTCTGAAAATCAAGAAAGTGTTTCTGTACTTGCGCAAAAGCCACGCCGTTATGATCACCGAATATCGGCAACAAACTGACAACGGCAATCGCACAGGCAGTCGTTGCTGCAAACAACCAACGACGTGCCATGCTTTTACGCGGCACCGGCAATGTTGCGATGGCGGCTTCCAGCTTTTGTTGCGCCAACTGCACATCCGGTTCCGATGCATCCATAGCGCTCATTGCGGCCACATGGGCAGCAAGCACCGGTGATAATTCTTTTTTGTCATCGTGGTTCATGGTTTATCCTCCCGTGTGGTATCGGTGTGTTCGCGCAGTCTTGATTCCAATGCTTGAACCGCTCGATTCAAACTCACACTGACGTAGTTTTCGCTAATGCCTTGCGCTTTGGCGATGGCTGACAATTCCATGCCCAGCAAATGCCGCATCACAAAACACTCGGCTTCGCGTGGTTTCAATCGCGTCAAGGCAAGTCGCAAACTTTTATTGCGTTGCTCGTCTGCGACATGATGTTCGGGCAAGAGTGTCGAATCCGGTTCGGCTGCCTGCCAAAAGGGAAGCAGCTGTCGCCAGCGTCGTTGCCTGCGCATGCGATCAATCGCAAGCCTTGCTGCCGACGCCGTCAGATAAGCTGGCCATGAAGCCACTTCGGCAGGTCTGGTTTCCATAAGCCGAAGAAAAACATCCTGCTGGACGTCTTCAGCCTGCGCTCTGTCAGCGAGCAAACGATAGGCAGCCCGATAAACCTGTGGGCCGTAACTGCGCGCAAGCTGGGCGATCTCGTGTTGCGATATCGGGTCCGTCACGGCCTGGCCTTTTGTAGTAATGAGTACTGACACACGCTGATCTCCTGGGTGGTATATCCCTAAGACGAACCAGCAAGGGGATTCTTACATTTATTTTTGATGGCAGCTCATCGGGTCTTCACAACCCGGCATTGAAGACTCCGGCAGAATAAGCGCTTATAAACAGCCTCGTTGCGGCTGTGCTGGCGTTCCGCGCTATACTTTGCCGGGCTTGAATTGGGGATATGCGATCAGCATGAACAGGCACTCATCATTAGCGCCAATGGCCACCAGGGTCGCCCGTCTGTTGATCGTGTGCATGCTTTGCATCATCAGCGCACAGGCTTTAGCCATTGATCCGCCATTATCCAGACATCCTCTTGAAACACGCGCACTCATCGACCCCAAAGGTGTGCTGAGCGAGCTACCTGCCTTGCTGGAACAAGCCCAAGCCTCGAAAGACAATAAGGAATTGGCATTGCTGTATCTGGCCCAGTCCAATGCTTGCCGAGTGGTTGCCGATTGGTCCTGCCAAACCCAGGCCGCACAAAATGCGCGCATAGCCGCAATTGCGGCGAACCTCCCGGAACTGCAGGTGCGGGGGTTAATTGCGGAAAGCCGCGGCCTTATGCAATTGCAGGAATTCAACCGCGGTGAGAATTTACTGGGAGAAGCCGTTCGTCTGCTAAAACTGCATCCATTTCCCGAGCTGTCTGCCGACGTTTATCTTGCCTATTCTTCGATGAGCTATACGCTGGGAAAACACGCCCTGGCCGAGGATTACGCTGCACGCGGTTTGGTTGCCTTGAATGACAATCCGGCCTTGTTGATAAGAACACGCTTACTGAGAAATCAATCAAGGGCGATGGCGCAGTTAGGCAATATTAGCCAGGCCCAGAATGTCCTGAAAACCGCGCTCACGCTGACCGAGAAAATCCAGGACCCGAAATTGAGTGCAGAACTGTTTCTGGAAGATGCACGGATTGCACGCCTGAAAAACGATGTCCCGACTCAGGTTTCAAATGGCCATAAAATATTGGCGCTCGGCAAACAATTGAACAATCTGCAGCTTGCCGGTCTGGGACATGAAGTTCTGGGGCTGGCTGCCATCAATAATGCAGATAGCACACAGGCCGAGCGTGAACTGTTTATTGCCTACGACGTTTATCGCAAACTCAATCTCGAACGTGACGAACGCCAGGTTCTGCGTGCATTGATTCAAAACATGCTGGAGCAGAAGAAACCTAGGGCAGAACTCGATGCACTCATGACTCGACTGATCGAACTTGAGGCCTCGCTGGACGGCTATGACCGCAAACAGGCCACCGACGACTTTAATGCCCGACTAAAATATGTGCAGCAGGAGTTCGATGTAAAGCAGCTAAAAGCTTCGGCAGCACTAGCCCTGCAACGTGAAAAAAATCTCGAGATCCAGCAACGCTTCATGCTGATCGTAGCCGCACTGAGCACTTTGTTATTAATCGTGGCAGTCGGTTTTTATCTATCGCAGCGTCGTTTCAACCAGCGCTTGCGAAAAGCGAATGAACAGTTAAGCCTTAGCGAAACCAGAATGCGGGCAATTGCCAACAATATTCCGGCATTGATATCGCATCTGGATCACGAACAACGCTATCTTTTTTCAAACTCCTTTTCCGGACGCGTCTTCGGTATTGATACCGAAACGATGATTGGAAAATCGGTTCGCGAAGTTCGTGGTGAAGCCCTCTATGTCGATCTGAAACCTTATATTGAAACTGCATTGCGTGGCGAGTCAATTAGTTTTGAAGGCAAAAGCGACGTCAACGGCAGGTTGTATTTCTACCAAACCAGCTATGTGCCCGATCGGGATGCAAACGGCAATGTACAAGGTTTCTTTGCCCTTACTTTTGACATTACCGACCTGAAACTGGCTGAAGCGGAACTCGAACGTTTGTCACGCATAGACGGCATGACCGAAGTGGCGAATCGCCGCTGTTTTGAAGAGCGCCTGTCTTCGGCAATCGCCACCGGACAAAATCAAAACGGAGCTATAGCGCTGCTTTTTCTCGACATTGACAATCTGAAGACCATCAATGATGAAAATGGTCACCATGCCGGTGACGTGGTCATAACAACATTCGCCGAACGTTTGCAGCGTTGTGTTCAAGCCGACGATCTGGTGGCAAGACTGGGTGGCGATGAATTTGCTGTCATTATCGAAAGCCCCACACCGGAAAGCGGCGAGAATATTGCCAAGAAGTTCCGAACAATTATGGAAAAACCGGTTCTCGTCGACGATATGAAATTGATGGTCACGGCAAGTATTGGTGTTGCCTACTGCGCACAAACACCACAGGCGAAGGAGTTAATGAGTCTCGCGGACAAGGCACTTTATGCTGCCAAGTCTGCGGGCCGCGCCAATTACCAGACGGTTGTCGGGCAATAGAGATACTCGAATTACTTGTTGGCGATTTAGCTGAATTGCAAAATCATGCCTTGGAAATTCTTCCCTATCGTATCGGAAAGAAGTCTGCAAATTAGCGGCGCTATATAGCCTTCGCGAAAGCCATTTTCAGTGCGCCATGACACATGGCGCAGACTTATTTTCGTTCATCAATGGTTGATAAATATGGTGCTAGGTTGAACTCCCGAACCACTGCGGAGATTACAAAATGAAAAATATATATTTACTGGCAATTCTGACGATTGCAGTCTCGCTTGGTGTATTTGCACAAACTGCAAACACTTCGGAAAGCACCCAAATACAAGCCAGCACCGGGCTGGTAACGGTGACTTCAAGCCAATCAGCTACATTGCCGAATGCTTCCGATTATGCAGTTCAGATTTCCGATCTGGACACCAATGGCGACGGCCGTTTGTCGCGCCGTGAAATTCCCGCGACACATGCACTGAGTACCGAGTTTCGTCTGGTCGACCGCGACCACAACGGCTACATCACTGCCAAAGAACTCGCGAATTGGAACTGAAACCACCGATGATTCATTAACCCGGGTGAGCTAAAGTCATCCCCCGGGTTATTGTTCAAGGCCTAGCCTGACGAAAGGCATGACTTCTGGGCCTCACGCTTGTAATCCAGCAGCCGTAATGTGAACTACTTTCAATCGGGGATATGCCATGCGATTACTGACATTACTATTTTCTAGCCTACTCATTACCGTTGCCGGTTGTGCCAGTTCGGGCATGACTTCCAAAGATGCCATTGCCGAAAGCATAACCAACCCGGCCCGCTCGGAGGCTGATCGCGAGCGTGACACCCGTGACAAACCGCAAGAGCTGTTAACGCTTGCTGGATTCAAACGAGACATGGTGATTGCTGACATCTTCGGCGGTGGCGGCTATTACAGTGAAATTCTAGCTGACGTCGTTGGCCCAAAAGGCAAAATTCGTCTCATCAACAATCCGCCCTACGATAACTATGCCAAGAAAGGGTTGACCACGCGCCTGGCAGATAATCGCCTGCCTAATGTGCAATATGAAGTTTCGTCACCGAATGATATGAAGCTAGGCAAGGAAACCCTGGACGGCGCCTTGATCGTGATGTCATATCACGATCTTTATGTCGTCGATCCTGCCGATGGCTGGCCCGCCATTGATGCTTCGCAGTTCATTGACCAAATTGTGACCGGACTCAAGCCCGGCGGCACCTTGTTGATCGTGGACCATGCTGCACGTGAAGGCAGCGGAAAAACCGATGCACAAACAGTGCATCGCATTGAAGAGCAATTTGCCATCGAAGATTTCAAAGCGCATGGCTTGGAGTTCGTCGGCTCACTCCCTGATTTGAAAAGCAGTGCCGACGATCACACTCTCAATGTGTTCAATGCTGCGATCAAAGGCAAAACAGACCGTTTCGTGCACGTCTATAGAAAGCCCTAAGTAGCCCTGATGTATTTGGTTGGCATAGGCGCTTGCAGATTATTAATGCTTATTCAGCAAGTAAACCATGGGTAAATATCGGAAAACGGTAAGCCCTTAAACCGGGCTTACCTCAGACTTCGTTCAGCGAGATTCGGGCCTCATAGGCATCGTGAAATCATTCACTACGAGGTCCGCCATGTCCCGCCACACTAAATCAGCCGTATTCCTAACGTCAGCTATCGCCAGCATGCTATCACTGGCTGTCAGTACATCTGCACTTGCACAAAGAGGTGGCGACAGAGGTGCGCGCGTACAACAGGAAACAACGGTTTCGGAAGAGAACAATTCCGATGACCAGCGTCCGCGCCGCCGTGGTGAACAAGTTCGTGTTGAACAAGAACAAGCCCCACAGGCAACCCGTGAGTCACGCGTACCGCAAAAGCCCATGCTTATGCAAGATAACAATCAGCGTGGCGACCAGCGTAATAACGAGCGTGAGAGCGAGCGAAACAATTCACGTGCAGAATTCGCGCGCC
The DNA here is from genome assembly GCA_050737775.1 of Arenimonas sp. GTDB lineage: Bacteria > Pseudomonadota > Gammaproteobacteria > Xanthomonadales > Xanthomonadaceae > Arenimonas. Next base: position 2,774 of record JBOHYH010000313.1, on the reverse strand, counting down.
AACAGAATGAACGCGAAGCATTGCGTCAAAGCGAACAAAATGAACGGCAGAGTCGCGAAAACCGCCAAGTTATCGAACGTGATGCTGCTGCACGCCGCCTCGAAGAACAGCGTGCGAATGAGGCACGTGCACGTTTGATAAACCGCGGCAATGAAAATGGGCGCCCTGATTTCCGCGCCGAGACTCGTCCGGATAATCGTGCTGGTGATCACCAGGATCGCAACGGAAACTACGGTCGCGATAGCAATAACAATCGCGGCAACGACAATGACCGAAGCAACAATCGTGACAATCCGATTGGCAACAGATTGCCTCGCCCGGAACAACAACGTGAACAGCGCCAATGGCAGGATCAGCAACAACGGCAGGCGAATGATTACCGTCGTCATCTCGACGGCCAGCAATCCACTGCACAACGCTATACACAACGTCTGCGCGAACAAAACCGCAATCAACAGTATCGCTCGCAACAACGTTACTTTGATCGTTTGAATCAGCAACGTCGTCACTTTGACAATAATAGGAACGATTATTACCGTGGTTCGTACTTTTATTCGCCGGCTATCTATCGCTACAATCGTGGTGGCCGTTACTACTATGCCAATAGCTACCAGGCTGACTTGATGCGCCAGGCCATTAACTATGGCTATGAGGAAGGTTACTACGCCGGCAATGCCGACCGCATGGATCGCTGGGGTTACAACTTCCGCGAAGCATACGCGTATCAGGATGCAAACTACGGCTATTCCGGGTATTACGTTGATCGCGGAACCTACAACTATTATTTCCGTGAAGGTTTCCGTCGTGGTTATGACGATGGCTACTACAGCCGCTATCGCTATGGTCGCAACTACAATAATAGCTATTCACTGAATGGCTCGGTACTCAGACTGATCCTCAATTTGAGTGATTGGCGTCATTGATTCGGCACTGATCAAATAAACTTCAAGGCCCCTTGTGAACGACTGGGGCCTTTTTGTTTCGGGCAGGAGGGTGTGATACGGTCTGGCTGTCGTTTACCACTGCCGGAGTTCCGCATGCGCATTGTTTCCACTTTCATGCTGCTGTGCTTGTTTTTGTTGCCTTCGGAAGTTCTACGAGCACAGAGCGATGACCCGGCTCGGGAAAAAGAACTGGATGCCTTCATCGAAAAAGGCATGAAAGACTGGAATTTGCCAGGCCTGTCTGCGGTGGTAATCAAAGACGGTAAAGTGGTTTATCTGAAAGGCTTTGGAGTTCGAACGCTGGGCGAAGCGGCCGCAGTTGATGCCGATACTCAATTCGGCATTATGTCCACGACAAAAGCGATGACAGCTCTCGCCATCGCCATGCTGGTGGACGAAGGGAAGATTCACTGGGACGATCCGGTTACCCAACATCTACCCTGGTTTCAAATGCCGACGCCCTACCTGACCGAGCAGATTACGATACGCGATCTCTTGCGTCATAACGCAGGCCTCGGGAACTCCGACATCTTGTGGAGTCGCGGCGATTACAACACTCGGGAAATTCTCGAGCGCGTACATTACTTGAAACCAGCTTATTCCTTGCGCAGCAGTTTCATTTATCAAAATGTAATGTATGCCGTAGCGGGCGAAGTCGTTGCAACAGCCTCTGGCATGAGCTGGGAAAAATTCATCGCGTCGCGTATTTTAAAGCCGCTCGATATGAATCACTCTTACGCCACACTGGCCTTATCACAGGCTTCGAATGACAAGAATCGTTCTTCCGCGCATTTCGAAATCAGCAAGCAGTTGAGAGTCATCAGGGAAATACCGGTCGATCCGGTTCCGGCAGCAGGCGCCACATGGTCGACAGCAAGCGATATGGGACATTGGCTGCGTTTTCTGTTGGCGGGTGGTGAATACAACGGTAAGCGTCTGCTTAGTGAAGAAAATTTTCGTGAGTTATTCTCGCCCCAGGCATTGGTTCCCACCAATGACTTCTACCCCAGTACGGCATTAACAAAACCGCATTGGACAGCATACGGTCTGGGCTGGTTTCTGCAGGACTACCGGGGGAAATTCGTAGCCATGCATACCGGCAGCATGGATGGTCGCACAGCACTCATCGGCCTATTACCCGACGATCATGTCGGCGTCTATGTTTTCGGCAATGCCGATCACGTGGAATTACGCCACGCAATCATGTTGAAGGTTTTCGATCTCTACACCGATGCTCCTAGTCGCGACTGGAGTACCGATCTTCTAAAGCTCTACGGTGACGGCAAAGCTGCCCAGGAAAAAACTCTGGTAGAGCAGGAGAAAAAACGCATCAAGGGTACCCAGCCCACTCTAGCCCTGGGCAAATACACCGGCAGTTACGTGCATCCTGCCTGGGGCGATATCGAGATTAGCGAACAGAACGGCAAACTGAAAATCCGTTTTGGCATTGGCGAAGAAAACATCGGCATTCTTCAACACTGGAATTACGACAGCTTTCGCGTCCAGTTCGGTGATGGCCGTTACGGCTGGTCCATGTTCCAGTTTGCACTTGCACCGGATGGCAGCGTGTCCAGTGTTGCAGCGGAAAATTCTGATGACTATCGCTTCGTTAAAAAAATAGCGCCGTAGAAATGGCATCGGCCGCGAAAAATCTGCGACAACATTCAAAAAAGCAATCCTGGTCGCATTTTATCGACCAGGATTTTACGCGTCGGTATTTCCGGGTCAGATAAAGTCATGATCCGGACTAAAGCACTCAAAGAAAAACGATCTGAAATTTGCCGATCACGAGCCTTTCATCTGCGCCCGCATCACCTGATGTCGATGCCA
>JBOHYH010000312.1:0-11962 GCA_050737775.1 Arenimonas sp. | reverse complement strand
CCTTTGGTTGGTTGAACCACTTCGGGCGCCAAGTTGCAGCAGCCCGCAGATAGGGCAAGGGCCAAATCTGTTTGAACAAAAGGGGTTCAGGCGAGCGAGAATTTTAGCGAATCAGGCCATCGCTGTCCACGATGAATATCTTTGGGGGCTGGAGAAGCTTTGTTTAAAGGACCAATTCGCTGAACGTATACAAGCCCGGCGATTTTTCGCGCAAACGATAGGCCGCTTCCAATGCGCCTCTGACAAAAATATCGCGATCCAGCGCGTTGTGACGCAATTCGATGAACTCTCCCGGCCCGCCGAATTTCACCGTGTGATCGCCGATGACTTCGCCTTCTCTGTGACTGATATAGGCTGGCGGCAAGCTGCCGCCTTGTTCTGCGGATTGCCCTAACGTCAGGGCCGTACCCGATGGAGCATCTTTTTTATGGACGTGATGGGTTTCCGTAATTTCTACACCCCAGCCCTCAAGCGCCCTGGCGGCACGACTTACAAGATCATTCAACACCGCCACACCCAAGCTGAAATTTGAGGCCCACAAAACGGGGATTGTTTTTGAAGCTTGCGTCATAAGCTGCTTTTGGGATTCAGCCAGACCGGTTGTTCCGCTGACCAATGCCGATTTGCGTTGTCGGCATAACTCCAAAATCGTTTCGAATGCTTCCGGCTGGCTAAAATCAATGGCCGCATCAAATTCCGGCACGCGCTCCAACTGATTTATGGCAAATAATGGGCAAGATGCGTCTTCCGTGGACGTAGCACCTTGCCCTGTAACACCTGCGACCAAATCGAAGCGTACATCGGCTGCGGAAATTCTCAGTAAGGCACGGCCCATCCGGCCAGAGGCCCCAAAAATTACTAGTCTTATTTTTTTCATGTCGACAAGCTAAAGACCGGCTGCAGTATTTGCAAGTCTTCGACATAAAGGAGTAAAAATGCAGTTGATGAACGTCCAGTCTTGACAGAGGTGAGATTATGCGCAGATCCAGTTTGACCAGCTTCCTAGCATTCGGTCTTCTTTTTCCACTCACGCCCACAGTGCAGGCGCAAACAGCCAGCCAATCGCTCGATGCAGCCTGGATATCGGCCTGTGCGGGCGCCACCAGCGGTACCCATTTTTTTGATCGCTGCCAGGAAATCCTCAATGCCGGACCTGGCTCGGGCAATCGAAGATCAGCAGCCGCTCTTGGCAATAATCTGGAAACTTTCGCGGTCCAGGGTCGGGTCATGATGGCAATCGCCCGTCGCCGTACTGCGGTCGCGCGCGCTGCCCAAGAGAAAAGCGACAACTCGTCCGACAATTTCAGTGAATGGTCCAACCATGCTACCGAAGCGGAGTCTTCCAATCTAGCCGAAGGCAATCGTTGGGCACTATTCGGTAGTTTTTCCCATTCGAACTCGGACCGCAGCGATACGGATTTCGAGCGTGGGTATGACGACACCGGAAACTCGTATCTGCTTGGCATCGATTACCGTTTCAATAATCACTGGACAGGCTTGATTGCGATGCAGCGCGAATCCCGCGACATCGGCTTCAATCGTCTCAGTGGCAGCATGGACACCGATACCGACATCCTGAGTGCCGTCATTGCCTACAATGCCGATAATGGATTCAGTGCAAATCTCGGCCTGAATACAGGTAGATCCGAATCGACGTTGCGACGGGAAATCAGTTACACGCTGACATTGAATGCCGGCCAGCCCAACGAAAGCACCGTTACGATCAATAGCCGTGGTCTGAGCGAAAGCGAATCGACAATGCGAGGTGCTGATTTAAATCTAGGATGGGAACAGTCCCGTGACGAGTGGACATTCAGATACAACGGCGGTCTGTCATTGTTGAAAACCGAAGTCGGAAGAATTGCCGAGAACAACGATGTCGGACTTGATTTTCTGGTATTTGATCAGGAAGTCAGCAGTCTGCAAGCGATGCTGGGCTTCGAAGTCGCACGCACGGTTTCTTCCAAAGCCGGGGTTTTCCAGCCTTATTTCCGTGCCATCTGGCGACATGAATTCCAGGATGATCCCCGCCGGATTTTCAATGTCTTCCGTGGAGGAGACCAGATTTTCAGATTGAGCTACGTGACTGGCGAACCAGATCGCAATTTCGGCGATATCGGCATCGGTATCACCGGAATATTTCCGCACGGATGGCAGGCATATGCCGGCTGGCAGCGTAGCGTAGGCCACTCACAACTATCCGAGAATCGCTTCGATCTGGGTTGGCGACGTGAGTTCTGAAATATCGGCAAAGAAATGGGCCGAATAACAGCCCATTTTCAAATCTACAACAAATTTGACGAGTGTCGTCGGGCCTAGGTCAGCTTACGATGTCATCTTGTCCCAGAACGATTTCACACCATCAAGAAACGAACTTGAGCGCGGTGAATGTTTGGCACCTTCTTCGCCTTCGAAGGTATTTTCGAATTCTTTCAGCAGTTCGCGTTGTTTGCCGGTTAGATTGACCGGCGTTTCAACTACGACACGTGCCAGTAAATCACCGGTCGAGCTGCTACGAACCGATTTCACTCCCTTGCCGCGTAAGCGGAATAGTTTTCCAGTTTGCGTTTCGGCGGGCACCTTGATTTCGACTTCGCCGCCGAGTGTCGGCACTTCAATAGAAGCACCGAGTGCTGCTTGCGAAAAGCGAATCGGTACTTCGCAGTACAAATCATCGCCTTCACGTTGGAAGATTTTGTGCTCGCGCACGCTGACTTCAACATACAAATCACCGGCTTGCGCGCCAGCGGGGCCGGCCTCACCTTCGCCTGCCAAACGAATGCGGTCGCCGTTATCAACACCGGCAGGGATTTTGACCTGCAGGGTTTTTTCTTGCTGCACACGTCCGTTGCCGCGGCAAATTTTGCAAGGTTTCGCAATCGTTTGACCACGACCCCCACAAGTATGACAAGGCTGCTGCACAGAGAAAATACCGCGCTGCATGCGAACCTGGCCCTGGCCTTTGCAGGTTCTGCAGGTTTCAACTTTGCCGTCTTCCGAGCCACTGCCGCTGCAAGGTTTGCAGGCAACCAGTGAAGGAATATCGATTTTTTTCTCGACGCCGAACACGGCTTCTTCAAGATCCAGGTCCATCATGTAACGAAGATCGGCGCCACGACGCGGGCCACGTTGTTGACGTGCACCACCGAAAATATCACCAAAAATATCACCGAAAATATCACCGAAATCGGCACCGCCATGACCACCACCGCCCGTGCCATGTTCAAACGCGGCATGGCCGTGCTGGTCGTAGGCACGGCGTTTGTTGGCATCACTTAAAATTTCGTATGCGTTTTTGGCTTCCTTGAAAGATTCTTCGGCAGCTTTATCGTCGGGATTTCTATCCGGATGATGTTTTTGAGCCGCACGGCGATAGGCTTTTTTCAGCTCATCATCGCTGGCTGTTTTGCTGACACCCAGAACTTCGTAGTAATCGCGTTTTGACATGGGGAACCGGGAGGAGAGAGACGGGAGGTGGGAGGAGTAAATCGAGAAAATTATCGGTCAGACGTTAAAGCGAAACGGGAGTGCGCAATTTATACGCCTCCCGTCTCTCACTTCTCGCTTACCGCCTTACTTCTTGTCGTCTTTCACTTCAGTGAATTCCGCATCGACCACATCTTCCGTTTTCGCGGCCGTTTCACCTTGCGGAGCTTCTGCGCCGCCTTGCTCGGCAGTTGCTGCGGCTGAATACAAAGCTTGGGCTGCTTGCTGCAATGCCGATGTTTTGGCTTCAATTTGGCCTTTATCATCGCCTTTCATTGCAGTTTCCAAGTCAGCCAAAGCGGTTTCGATGCCACCGAGTTGGTCGCCCGGCACTTTCGCACCGTGATCTTTCATCGCAGTACGCGTAGTGTGAATCAAGCCATCGGCGGCATTGCGTGCAGTCACCAATTCGTGGAATTTCTTGTCTTCTTCACGATTGGCTTCAGCGTCTTGCACCATGCGCTGAATTTCTTCGTCACTCAAGCCCGAACCGGCCTTGATTTCGATGCGTTGTTCTTTGCCGGTTTTCTTGTCTTTCGCCGACACATGCAAAATACCGTTCGCATCGATGTCGAAAGTGACTTCGATTTGCGGCATACCGCGTGGCGCAGGCTCGATACCCGACAAGTCGAACTTACCGAGTGATTTGTTGAAACGGGCTTGCTCGCGTTCACCTTGCAAAGCATGCACGGTCACAGCTGGCTGATTGTCATCAGCAGTCGAGAAAGTTTGCGATGCCTTGGTCGGAATCGTGGTGTTCTTTTCAATGATCTTGGTGAACACGCCGCCCATGGTTTCGATACCCAGGCTGAGCGGAGTCACGTCGAGCAACAACACGTCTTTTACAGTACCGGCCAACACGCCACCTTGAATCGCAGCACCAATGGCGACCGCTTCATCCGGGTTGACGTCTTTGCGTGGTTCTTTACCGAAGAATTCTGTCACGGCAGCTTGCACGCGCGGCATACGGGTCATACCACCGACCAGGATCACTTCGGAAACATCCGAGGCTTTCAGACCTGCATCTTTCAATGCTATACGGCAAGGCTCGATGGTTTTCTTGATCAGATCGTCCACCAGCGCTTCCAATTTGGCGCGCGTCAATTTGATGTTCAAGTGTTTTGGACCCGAAGCATCGGCAGTAACGTAAGGCAGGTTCACGTCGGTTTGTTGCGACGAGCTCAATTCGATCTTGGCGCGTTCGGCAGCATCTTTCAAACGTTGCAGTGCAAGCGGATCGTTACGCAGGTTGATACCCTGCTCTTTATTGAATTCTTCAACCAGGAAATCGATAACGCGGTTATCAAAATCTTCACCGCCGAGGAAGGTGTCGCCATTGGTGGCCAACACTTCGAATTGTTTTTCGTCATCGATATTGGCGATTTCGATAATCGAAACGTCAAAGGTACCGCCACCAAGATCGTACACGGCAATTTTACGATCGCCACCGGCTTTGTCCAGACCGTAAGCAAGTGCTGCGGCCGTTGGTTCGTTGATGATGCGTTTCACTTCCAGACCGGCAATGCGACCAGCGTCTTTGGTAGCCTGGCGTTGCGAGTCGTTGAAATAAGCCGGCACCGTAATGACGGCTTCAGTCACTGCTTCGCCCAGATAGGCTTCGGCGGTTTTCTTCATTTTTTCCAGCACGCGTGCGGAAATTTCCTGCGCGGCCATTTTCTTGCCATCGGAAGTCGCTACCCAGGCATCGCCATTTTCATGGGCAACGATGGAGTAAGGCACGAGGTCCAGGTCTTTTTTGACTTCTGCATCGGTAAATTTGCGGCCGATAAGGCGCTTTACCGCATAGAAAGTATTTTTCGGATTGGTCACACCCTGGCGTTTCGCCGATGCGCCGACAATCACTTCACCGTCTTTGGTGAATGCAACGATGGAAGGCGTTGTACGATCACCTTCGGAGTTTTCGATTACCTTGGCAACACCGCCTTCCATCACCGAAACGCAGCTATTGGTGGTGCCCAGATCAATACCGATAATTTTACCCATTTCAATTCTCCTTAAATTTTTTGCTGCGTACGCTGATGTGCGACGCGTTAACCTGATTGCTTAATAGTGTTGATTATTTTTATTTCAAGTCTTAGTCGGCGCTTTTTGATACCACAACCAGCGCCGGACGCAGTAAGCGTTCATTTAGCAGATAACCTTTTTGGAAAACCTGCACGATGGTATTCGGCGCTGCTCCGGGACTGTCAATCTGGCTGATGGCCTGATGCCATTCCGGATTGAAGACTTCACCCACCGGATGAATGGGTGTCATACCGTTATCGCTGGCAACTTTCATTAATTGGCGAAGCGTAAGCTCCATGCCTTCGCGCAACTTGCCGGTTTCGTCGCTACTGACTTGCAAGCCGGCTTCGAGGCTATCGAGCACAGGCAATAATTCGGAAAGTAAACGTTCATTGGCAAATTTACGCGCTTGATCTACATCGCGTGCAAGACGTTTACGTTGATTGTCCAGCTCGGCGCGTTCACGCAGCGCTTCATCGCGGATATTTCCCATCGCGATGCGTAATTGCTCCAATTCGAGCTGTAATTGGGTATCGCCCGACAAATCTGTGGCTTCAGGCGCGTCAACGCCCGGGTTATTAGGTTCGGTGTGCATATTGGTCCTATTACTAGTGCGCCCCGTCGATCGGGGTCTGAGGGGTTTATGGGGTCGGACCGTCCGGATTCAAGGCCTGTCCGAGCAAATCGGCAGTCGCTTGCACCATGGGAATCACACGCTCGTAGGCCATTCGGGTTGGGCCGATAACGCCTAATACGCCGAGCACCTTACCTTGGGAGCCATAAGGCGCTGTGATTACCGTGCAAGCATCCAGCGGGGCTAGCCCGCTCTCTTCGCCAATAAAAACGCGTACGCCGGGGGCTTTCATGCAGCGTTCCAGTAATCCCAGAATCTCGCGTTTGCGGGAAAAAGCATCGAATAAATCCCGCAAGCGCTCGACATCCGACATCTCCGGTGCTCCCATCAAACGGGTCTGGCCGGTCAACAAGACATCTTCATTCGTGGTTTCGAAAGCATGCTCGGATAGCTCTACCGCTGCGGACAGCACCTTCTGCATTTCATCTTTGGTATCGCGCAGCTCGCGTACAAGCGCGGCGCGAATATCCACCAAAGGCCGGCCGGCAAACTGATGATTCAAATATTGCGCGGTCTGTTCCAGTTCGCTGGGTGAAAATATCCGCCGGGTATTGATGATGCGGTTTTGTACTTCATTATCGGTAAATACCAGAATAACCAGCACCCGATTGCCATCCAGGGCAACGAAATCGATATGCCGGAAGGCGAACTGTCCGCGCTGCGGCACCGACACCACCCCGACAAAATGGCTCATCGCCGACAGCATTTCACCTGCATTGGCCAGCAGGCTTTGGGTTCCTGCAGAAGGATTCATGGTTTCCCGCAACTGGTTCATCTGCATCGCAGCCAGTGGCTCGACCTGGATCAGGGAATCGACAAACATTCGATAACCTTGAGCCGTCGGCACGCGGCCTGCCGAGGTATGCGGTGCTGCCAGCAAGCCCAACTCTTCGAGGTCGGCCATGATATTTCGAATAGTGGCTGCGCTGATATCGAGCCCCGAGCTTTTTGCCAGCATGCGGCTGCCCACCGGAGCGCCATCATGAATATGCTGGGCAATCAGGCTTTTCAGCAAATGGCGTGCACGTGGGTCGAGTAGTTCTGTCATACCTTAGAGATACTTCCCATCGCGTGTTTTTTCAAGTCTTAGGTTTTGCGATTGGAGCGTGATTAGATGGAAATGAGGACTCTTGCTCCAAAGACTACCGTCTTCCCCGCGCAGGCGGGACCCAGCGACCTTGCGTTGATGCATGAAGCCGCTGGGTCCCCGACAAAAGCACTCGGGGATGACGGCGAACAGGGTTTATGGATGCCTTGAATTTATTCAACGACAGTATTTTCAGGACTAATCCAAAAAATCCTCACCTAATTTGATGCCGATTGGGCAAAATATCCGAATATGCTTATTCAACTGGTTTTAAAAGATTTTGCCGTTGTCAGCAGCGCCGAATTAAGTTTTGGCCCGGGCATGACTGTGGTATCGGGTGAAACCGGTGCCGGCAAATCCTTATTGGTCGATGCCCTGATGTGGCTGACGGGCGCTCGCGCTGAAGCCGGCATTGTCCGCCATGGTGCCGAACGCGCTGAATTATCGGCAGAGTTTTCACTTGAAGACGCACCACTGGCTGCTGCTTGGCTAAATGAAGCAGAACTGGACGACGAAAGCACCTGCCAACTTCGCCGGGTTATTCGTGCTGACGGTGGCTCAAAAGCCTGGATCAACGGCCGCACCGCAACCATGTCGCAATTATCGGAGCTCGGCGGTTTGCTGGTCGAAATCCACGGCCAACATGAGCACCAGGCTTTGCTCGAACGCACTCAGCAAATGTACCTGCTCGATGCCTATGCACAACATTCAAGCCTTATTGATCCGGTTCGCGAGCTAGCCGGACAATGGAATGAACTGAACAAAAAAATTCAGCACCTCAGCCAAACCGGTGACGTGACAGATCGCATTCAATATCTTGAACATCAAATCCAGGAATTGAAAAACGAATCCTTGGCGCCGGAAGTGATCGAGGAATTCCTGGCGGCGCATCGACGTCAGGCACATTCGACCAGCCTGATGCAAGGCTTTGATATGGCGCTCGCGCGGCTGCAAGGCGATGACAGCTTCGTCATCAGCAATTCGTTGCGTCAACTCTCGACCCATCTGCAAAAATTGGCAGAGCACGAGCCGCGCTTGCTCGAAATCACGCAGCTACTCGATAACGCGGAAATCCAGCTGGACGAAGCGTCCAATTCTTTGGAAAAATTGCGGGATGATCTAGAGTTCGATCCAGCTCGTTTTCAGGAACTCGAATCACAACTTGCGCGACTGCACGATCTCGCACGCAAACATCGTGTGCCATTGAATGAATTGCATCAACGCCACGCAGAGCTCCAGACAGAATGTGAAACCTTGCGTGACAAAGATATTACCCTGCAGGACTTGTTGAAATCCCAAAATGCCATCCTGGCGTCTTGGCAACAAGCCTCATTATCGCTTTCAAAATCCCGAAAAAAATCTGCCCAAAATCTTGGCCAATCCGTCACCGATTTGATGCGCGAACTGGGCATGCCAGGCGGCGTTTTTTCGGTCGAGCTCGAACCACAGGAAATAGACAAACCCTTGGCATCCGGTGCGGAACGCGCTGAGTTTTTGGTATCGGCAAATCCAGGACAACCGCCACGAGCATTGCGCAAAGTCGCCTCCGGCGGCGAATTGGCCCGAATCAGCTTGGCGATAGAAGTAGCGGCACTTGGTCTGGATTCAGTACCCACCATGATTTTCGACGAAGTTGATAGCGGAATCGGTGGTGCAGTCGCGGAAGTTGTCGGCAAAAAGCTTCGTGCGCTGGGGGCCGAACGCCAAGTTATGTGCGTCACGCACTTGCCGCAAGTTGCCGCGCAGGGTCACCAACACTTTCAAGTATCGAAATCCGTCAGCAATGGCAGCACACACAGTGTGGTGACGGCATTAGACAGCAAAACGCGCATCGAAGAACTGGCACGCATGCTGGGCGGCCTGGAAATCAGCAAGGAAACACGTGCGAATGCGAAACAGATGTTGCAGCAGGCGCAGGCCAGCTAAATCTGTACGAATTGCTTGAATTAATTCGCGGTATCCACAGTATCCGAGCGTGTTTCATCGACGGCATAGGCGTGGCCGCCAAGGCGCAGCGCCGAATGCGTCCGGGACGATTGGAAAACGGGATAAAACATTTGATGGAACCAGCGCTCCTGTCCATAGACCAGATCGTCCTGAAGCCCGACTTTTTCCGGATAGCGTCGCGTGATATGCGCAGTGCCAAACACGACATCCCAAAAAAATAATAGATTGCCGAAATTGCCTTTGTAATGACCAACGCCATCGGCATTGGTCAAGGCGTGATGTGCCCAATGAGTCGCAGGCGTCGATATGGTGCGCTCTACCACCCACATCAAAGGGCTCAATAGCTTTATTCGGTAAAGCGACTCGTCCCAACGCCAAGCGCTATGCGCACCCAGAATCACTGCAATTTTCACCACCAGATACGCTGCGTAAACCTTTCCAAATCCGAGATACAAAAGTACGCCGCCAATCCATAACCCCGGCATCATCAAATAGTAGAAAAAATTGTTTCGATACGTTACCCGAATGCTCATATAGGGCGCCGTGTGATGGGCCCGATGCAAAGGCCACAGCCATGGTGAGTGGGAGGCGCGATGCCACCAGTATTGCGTCATATCATCACCAACCAGCAAGATCAGCGTCATGCCCCACCAAGGCAAACCCGACAACGCTCCCTGATATTCAGGCAGAAACCATGTACATAATTTACCGGAAAGCAGGATGGCGAGTGGCTGGGAAACCAGCAAAAGACTCAAGAACATCAGCAGTTCCAGCTTCGTGTCGTCGGAACTTGCATGAACTGTCTTTTGATAACGACGACTCACGTACTCCATACCGGCGAAGCCCAGCATCAGGCAAACGATCATGACGATTTGCAATTGGGTAGACATGAACTAGCTCCAGAAGCTTAAAAGCAGCTTTGCATGCGAGATTAGGCCTGACCAATCCATGTGTCTATTGCATTATTGACATTATATTGATGCACTGAGAGCATCAACATGATGATGAACCTGCAACGTCTTCGACATCTCATCGCCCTGGCCGAGGAATGCCACTTTGCCAGAGCAGCTGAGCGCGTACATTTGAGCCAACCGGCATTTAGCCGAAGCATTCAGGCCATCGAGCGAGAAGTGGGTATGCAATTATTTGACCGGCAAAGTGGCGATGTGCACCCTACACCTGCCGGGAATTTCCTGATCGCACGCGCCCACCGTTTACTTTTTGATTCACGCTGCCTGCAGCGCGATATTGACCTCTTCCGCGACAGCCAACTCGGCGATACTGCTTTTGGCGTCGGGCCGTTTCCGGCAGCAACCTTCATGCCCGAAGTCGTCGCACAACTGCGGCGTCTTTATCCTGGCGTCTGCCTGAGGCTTGAAGTCAGCAACTGGAGCCTTCTACTGGATCGCTTGCGAACGGAAGATATTGAATTTTTTCTCGCCGATGCCCGCAGCTTGCCGGATGACCCCACCCTCGAAATCAAACTGCTTGGGCGTCAAAACGGCGGTTTCTATGTTCGAAAGGGGCACCCCCTGGCTGGCAAACGATGCTCATTGAATGAGCTTCGGACTTACGGAATTGCGGCAACACGCTTGCCACCGGCCATAAAAACAGCGATTGCAAAACAATTGAAACTTCCGCCCGGACAAGAACTGGATCTTGCTCTTGAATGTGATGACGTGTCCCTTTTGAAATCGGTGGCCATGAGCACGGACACTGTCGCCGGACTAACCGATATTTCAGTTCGATCCGAGATGCAATCGGGCGAATTGATATTGCTTCAGATTAAAGACGCCCCAGCACTGTATTCAGAGATGGGGCTAGTGAGCCTTCGCAATCGCACACCCTCGCCCATCGCGAAGCAGGCAATCACTTTAATAACAGAAATGGTCGATGCGATGAATACAGATTAATTCACATATTGAAGTGAACAGGAAAAATTTACTTTTTCTTTTTCGCCCGCACATACAACACCAGGCTGTGCTCTTCTATCGTATAGCCATGCTTTTCAGCAATCTGTTTTTGCAGATTTTCGATTTCCGGACTGGTGAATTCGATCACTTTGCCACTATCCAGATCCACCATATGGTCATGATGTTGGCCACGGTCCATTTCGTAAACGGCAGTACCACCTTCAAAATTGTGCTTCAGCACGAGTCCGGCGGTTTCAAATTGGGTAAGCACCCGATAAACCGTGGCCAAGCCAATATCTTCGCCATCGCCGATCAGCTGTTTGTAGATATCTTCAGCGCTCATGTGCTTTGCGCCCGAGGTTTCCAGTAACTCGAGGATGCGGATGCGGGGATGGGTGACCTTCAGGCCGACCTTGCGTAAATCCTGCGTTTCCATGATTTTGCGGCTCCTGTGCAACTTTTTTAGCGCTTGTTGGTCTGGGCTTAGTGTATCATCACCCGGTTTCCCAAATGACGAATCCAGCAATGCGAAAGCTATTTTCCAAGCTAGTAATTATCGGCCTTACCCTTGTCTTCATCTCGGGTTGTAACTTGCTTTACCGTCAACCGGTTTATCAAGGCACATTATTCGAGAAGAAGAATATTGATCAGCTCAAGGAAGGCATGAGCCAGCAGGAAGTCTTCCAACTGGTGGGAACACCGCCTATTGCAGACCCTTTCCACCAGAATCGCTGGGACTACACTGCCACACAGCGCCATCGTTATAGCGACATGCAAGTAAAAACAATGACCCTGTATTTTGAAAATGGAAATCTTGTGAAATGGGAAGGTGAATATTTCCCCGAAGCCGATCTGGAATTAGCCCAGGAA